>JAGWWV010000012.1 GCA_018970175.1 Acidobacteriota bacterium | reverse complement strand
CCCGACACGTGTGCGAGAAGGTCGTGCACGTTCCAGGCCGGACAGGCGGGCACCGGCAACGTTGCCCATTCGGAAGGGGCGTCCGTCAGGAGGCTCGTGAAACGCGTACGCGAGAGAAAGTATTCGTGCGCAAGATACGGAGCGGAGAACTGGTTCACGCAGGGCCCTTTCGATGTCCGACTCGGGCAGGATCGACCTCGAGATTGTCGATGAGGCGGACACCGCCGATGTTCGCAGCCACGAGGACGACTGCCGAGGAGGAATCGTTCGAGGTCAATTGCGACAGCGTGTCGCGGTCGACGATCTCGAGATACTCGACATCGATTCCTGGTTGCTTGGAGAGAAGAGCGAGTCCGAACGCGCGCGCCTCGGCGACGTCGTCGCCGTTCCGCAGAGCGGTGACGACTCCCGTCAGCGCATTCGACAGCGCTGCGGCTGATCGTCGCGTGTCAGCAGACAGTTTGGTGTTTCGGCTCGACATGGCCAGGCCATCGTCTTCCCTGATGGTGGGGCAACCGATGATGTCGACGGGCAACTCGAGATCACGAGCCATGTGTCTGATCACGGCGAGTTGCTGGAAGTCCTTGAGGCCGAAATAGGCGAAATCGGGAGCCACGACGTTGAAGAGTTTCAGGACCACCGTCGCGACACCACGGAAGTGTCCGGGTCGATGTTTGCCCTCCAGGATCGAGGCCATTGCACCCGGCTCAACGACGGTGTCGAAGCCGCTCGGGTAGATGTCGTCGACGGTGGGTCGCCACAAGAGGTCGACGCCGGCGGTCACACACAGACTGTCGTCGGCTTGCGTCGTGATCGGATAGGCAGCGAGATCGCGGGGGTCGTTGAACTGCATCGGGTTGACAAAAATCGACACGACGACGAAGTGGCCATGGTTGCGCGCTTCATCGATGAGCGACGCGTGGCCAGCGTGAAGTGCGCCCATTGTCGGCACGAAACCGATCGAGCGACCGCTCGAGCGCGCCGCCGCGACCGACGCACGGACCTCCGAGGGCGCACTGACGATGCGCAACTGGTGTCTTCCTATTCGAAGGAGTGTGCGTCGTCGGGCCAGGTGCCGTCACGAACCTCTGCAACGTAGGCGCGACAGGCGTCGGTGCTGAGAGTGCGAACGTCGGCAAACTTCTTGGTGAAGCTCAGTTCCCGAGTCGACAAGCCGAGCACGTCGTGGAGCACGAGAACCTGGCCGTCGCATTGCGCGCCGGCGCCTATTCCGATGGTGGGAATGGAGAGTTTGGCGGTGATCTCCGCGGCGAGCTGAGCCGGAATGCCCTCGAGGACGATGGCGAAGGCGCCAGCCTGCTCGACGGCGTGGGCATCTTCGAGCAGTCTCTGTCGACCGCCCGCCTCGTAGCCCTCACGGCGGCCCTGGACCTTGTGGCCGCCCATGCGATGAACGCTCTGCGGGGTGAGGCCAATGTGACCCATCACGGGAATGTCGGCATCGGCGATTGCGCGTACGGAGTCGGCAACGGTCAGACCGCCCTCGAGTTTCACCGCCTGTGCGCCAGCTTTGATCAGGCGAACCGAATTCGACACCGCTTGCGTTGCGCCAACCTGGTAGCTACCGAACGGAAGGTCGCCAACCACCAAAGCCTTCGGAGTGGCGCGACGCACGAGCCGGACGTGGTATTCCATTTCCTCCATCGTGACGGGAATCGTGTTCGGTTCGCCCTGCACGGTCGTCGCAACGGAATCTCCGACGAGGATGACGTCGACTCCCGCCGAATCGACGATCGCCGCAAAAGTTGCGTCGTACGCGGTGATCATGGCGATCTTCTCGCCACGGCTCTTCATTTCGGAGAGAACCGGAGCGGTGACGGCTTTGCGGGGAGTGGTCATCGGTGCCTTTGTCCTATCGAAGGGGGTTCCGGAGGGGATGCTGGACGACGTTCTGGGGGAACGCTACTGCCAGAGCGGGGAGTCGACCTTCCACGAGACGGGAGTTCCCCAGGAATCCTGAAACGTGACCTCGTGGGCCGGCTGGCGCTTGGCGACCGCCCACTTGCCCGTCGGGTAGCCGAGCGTGACCATGGCCATCGGCACCCACTCGGTCGGCTCCGGGGCGCCGAGGATGTCGAGCACCTGTTTCGTGTGCTTCTTGAAAAGGAGCGTCGTCAGGGCCGAGCCGATGCCTTCCGCCGTCGCGGCAAGCTGGAGGCTCCAGAGTGCCGGATAGATGGAACTTTCACCGTTTGGCTTGCCCCACGCGAAGACAATCAGCGGGACACGGTCGAGGTTGTCGGCGAGCCATTCGGCACTCGCGTTCGTCTTCTTCGCCTGAATGACTTCGGGGTCGTTCGGATCACCGTTCGTGATCAGGTCCATGACCGCCTTGTACTGGGTGGCGTTCAATTCGGTCAGACCTTCGCGATACAGCTTCTGAAGCTCCGACTTCTTCGCCGGATCCGTCAGCAGCAGGAACCGCCACTTCTGTTGGTTTCCACCCGATGGTGCCCGAATTGCCGCGTCGAGGAGTTTCTTCACAACGTCCTCGGGAATGGGATCGGGCTTCACACGACGCATCGCGCGGGTCGTGTACAGGGCGTTGTAGAGGTCCATGAGGTGAGTCCCGTTCAATCTTTCGAGAGGGTTCCCGCGCCGATGGCGCGAGCAAGGTCAAAGATAGCCATGCTGCCGGTTTGCCAGCGAACGGTGAGCCGGCACACCTCGATGCGCCAGGTCGGTCCGTCGAGCACCAGTTCGTTGGTGTAGTGGCCACCGAGTTCGCAGAAGTTCACTCCGTCGGGATGACCGAGACGGGCCATCGTTGCCGGAGAGAACCAATGCTGAGCGCGAAGTTCGGTGACGCAAGTGGCGCGGTCGCCGCCATGCATGGAGATCATTTGGTTCGACATCTGGTGCTGCGTCGCGTCGAATGACCCATTGGTGCGTCGGACGTTGTCGACCCACGCGTCTCGCGAAAGCTTCGCAGCGGGACGTCCGCTGAAACTCGAAAAGTCGAATTCGCAGGGGTCCGTGAAGCACTCGCCGTACATCACCCAATCACGCCGATCGATTCCCGCCGCATATCGATTGCTCACCTCGATGATCCCCCTGATTGTGTCGGCAGACGGCGTCATGCGGCGGCTCCATCGCTTCGATCGGGGTTCGGACGGGTGTTCGACAACCAAGCGACTGCGTTGCCGATCAAGGTGCGGTAGTTCGGGTTGTCGAAGGCCTCCGGGCCCTCGCCGGGTTGGAGATACACCAGCTGCGAGTTGCCGGCCCTGTGGGTCCACGCGACGGCGCTCGACGCGGGTGCGTGTCGCCACGCGGGGTTCGACTCGCGTCGAACGGCAGCAAACGACGAAGCATGATGGGCGTCGTCGCGTGGCGCGTCGGTTCGCACGAGAACTTCAACCTCATCCTCGAAAATCGGACACTGGTACGTCTCGTCGGTGAGTTCGAACGTGGACGGCAAGCCGGCACAGACTGGGTGGTTGGTGTTCACGACAGTGAAGCGTTGCCGGACGTTCATGGCGTACCCGGAGTCCGGATAATCGAGTCCGCGCAGCGTCGCGGGCGCGTAGTGGAATCGACCTTTCACGATCTCTGCAAATCCCTCCCACGCCGGCCATGACGCGATGGCGTGGTGAAGCACGAGGAGCGGCAGTCCCGACGAAGTGATGTGTCGCCATGCCTCGACGAGACCGGGTGGGGGCGGGGGAAACTCGGGCGACGCTCCACGGCGCAGTCGGATGCCCGGCATGTCGTAGAGAGCGAGTACGTCGTACGAATCGACGAGATTCTCGGCACCTTCCCGCGTGAAGTATCTGCCTGCGTCGGGCCACTCGATGAGATCGACATTCGCATCGAGAGCGTCGAGCATGGCTTCGAGGGAAGGTCGATCGAACGGATGGCCACCCACGAGCCATGCCACGTCGGGACGAGAATCGGTGGACGTCACATTGGCAGGGTACCCAACCATGCCCGATCGAAACGACCGTTAGATTCGAGCGAGTGGAACTTCGACGGGACCTCCGCAGATGGTTGAATTCGCGGTCCTTCGAGGCAATTCAATCCGTCACCGAATGGGTCAGAATCCACGGATCGATCGGTCCCGACACGTCACGTGGACGGCAATTCGCGGCGTTTGGCGAGGGCAGCATCATCTGTCATCCCTTCACGACGATCTTCAACGAGCAGTACATCGAAATCGGGCGAGACACGATGATTGGGCCCCACGTTGCGCTTTCCGCGGGAATGGTTCCGGGTCAATCCTGTGTGACCTCACCGGTCGTCAAGATCGGGGACCGATGCCTCATCGGGAGGGGCAGCGGAATCGTTGGTCACCTCGCTATCGAGATCGGCAACGACGTCTGGACGGGGCATCACGTCTACATCACCGACCAGAACCATGGTTACGAGAACGTGGACATTCCGATCTCTCTTCAAACCCAGCCCGAGCTGCCCGTCACGATCGGCGACGGCAGTTGGCTCGGTTACGGCACCGTCGTGTTACCGGGTGCCAGGATCGGACGTCATGTTGCCGTGGGTGCGAATTCAGTCGTGACGGGCGAGCTGCCGGACTTTTCCGTCGCGGTTGGCGCACCGGCACGGGTTGTCAAGCGTTTCGCACCCGACCGTGGCTGGTATCGACCGGACTAAAAACCATTTCGTCGCAGCTCAGACGGATAAATCGATGGGAGCCGCACACGACTTCATGAGATTGTCCGCGGCGAAGGTCGACACTTTTTCGGAGATGGGTATGCCATCGACCTTGGTTTCGGCAAATGGATCGTTGTTGCCGGAGCGCAGGGCGTCGGCGTACTCGCGACGGTCCTCGATGTACGTTCGATAGTCGGCGATCCAGAGCGGCACGATCGCCTGTCCCTTCTCGTCGGCGACCGGTTGCGCGGCAATTTCGTCGAGCGCCCGCTCGATCGTGTCCGTCGCCTTGTCGACGATGTCGGCACGCTGGCGCAGGGCGTCGGGGCCGACATCACTCAGTCGGCGCATGTCGGCGAGTTCGATGCGTTCCTCCTCGGCCGCTGCACAGCGTTGTTCCGCGTATTGCTGCCACGCCTCGTCGCCGATGCGGTTGACCGACTCCTTGCTCGCGAAGCCGAAGGCGTAGACCCACATCACGGCGATGCCGACGCACACCGTGACGAGTAGTGGCTTGACGATTCGCTGCACCATGACCGGCTAACGGACCTTCGTCGACTGCGGACGGTAGCTGGCAAGCAGGTGAACGGCTGCCCCGCCGACTCCGAGAACGAGCCCGGTTCCGAAGCCCCAGGTTCCGGCGTATTCGAGGCCGAAGGCATGGTCGAGGCTGATCCTTCCGCCGCCCAGACCGGACACCGCGATTCCCGTGACGGCGAGGATCGCGCAGTACTCCCAGCCTTGACCCTCGTTGAAGATGAAGAAACCGTTCGAACGATGGGCCACGACGATTGCCACGACCATGGTGGCCACGAGCGCCGCCGCGGCAGTCGGAACCAAGAACCCGATGACGAGCAAGAGACCCGCAAACATTTCGGTGAACGCTGCAGCCGCCGCTTGGAGCTTGGGTTTCCTCATGCCGATCGAGGCGAACCAACCAGCGGTACCTCGCCGCGACTCGGCACTGCGCCACTTGTTGGCTCCGTGGAGGAAAATGCAGGCGCCCAGGCTGACTCGCAACAGGAGACTGGCAACGTCGAGCCGATTCATGTTCGAGACGCTAGACGCAGCCCAACTGATAGAACAATCGCGTGCCGGAATTCTTTGCCTTGGTGGCACGAATCACAAGGGGACACCGACGCTCGTTCGTCATAGCGGTGGCCGGAGCCTCCACCTACGCAATTTGCACGGTCCTCTCCGCGGTCGCGATACGCCACGTAATCGACAACGCCATCGCACCCCGTTTCGACGACGGAGACGTCGGCGTGGGGGCAGTGACCGCTTCAATGGTTCTTCTCACCGCGATCGGATTGACTCGAGCAGTTGGTGTGGTTGTCCGGAGAACGTTCGCAGGAGTCACGGAATGGCGCAGTGCCGGGTCGTTTGCCACTTCGGTCGTTCGGCGCATTTGTGAGCAACCCGCATGGTGGCTGAGGTCCCGCAGCACCGGTGACGTGATCTCGCGGATGACGGTTGACGCCGAGGCTGCCGTCTCGATGTTGGCTCCGCTGCCATTTGCCTCGTCGGTGATCGTTCTTCTCGTGTTTGCCTCGATCGGAATGATGCTCACGGACCTCGTTCTCGGTTCGATCGGTGTTCTCGTCATCCCGCTGCTTGCGTGGGTGAACCTGATGTACCAGCGCAAGGTCGACTCGTTGTTCGCCGAGGCGCAGGATCATCTCGGCAATCTTTCTTCCGCGGTGCACGAAAGCTTCGAAGCCGTGACGGTCGTCAAGGCATTCGGCGCCGAGGAGCGCGAGGCCCGTCGACTGTCGGCCGTTGCCGAAAGATTGCGTGACGCACGCATGGAGACGGTTCGTCACCGATCCATGTTCGAAGCGCTGCTCGATCTTGTCCCGTCAGGCGCAATCGTTCTCCTGCTCTTCGTCGGCTCTCTGAGGGTGGGGGACGGGGCAATGACGGTTGGAGAACTCGGGGGCTTCGTCTATCTCTTCACGTTGTTGTCGCTTCCGTTGCGCATCATCGGTTATGCACTCAGCGAACTGCCGCATTCTCGAGCCGGCCTCGCGCACATCGACGCCTTTCTTGCCGATCAACCGTTCGAACCGATGAAGCCGAAGCCCTGTGGGGGTGTCGGCGTCGAAATCTCGGGCTTGAGGGTGACCCATCCCGGTCAGGACGGGCCGACTCTCGACATCGAGAACCTGAACGTCGCGGCCGGAGCGCGACTGGCAGTTGTCGGAGAGACGGGATCGGGCAAGTCGACTCTCGTGGCGGTCTTGGCCGGGATCGTTCAATTCGAAGGCGACGTCAGGGTGGGTGCGCGCGGGGTGGCGCCGGTTTTCCAGGAGACGTTTCTCTTCGGCACGTCGTTGCGTGAGAACCTCCTGTTCGGTTTGACGCGGAACCCCACCGAGATCCGGGCGGCACTCGACATTGCCGGCGCTTCGGAGTTCGTCGACCAGCTCGCCGACGGCATCGAGACGATCGTGGGCGAGCGGGGTGTGGGCTTGAGCGGTGGTCAGCGCCAGCGTCTGGCGCTCGCCCGGGCACTACTTGCGGGTCGCGACGTGCTCGTCCTCGACGACACGACGTCTGCGCTCGATCCCGAGACCGAAACACTGGTGATGTCGAACCTCCTGTCGCAGCTTGGCGGCTCGACCTTGATCGTGATCGCCTCGAGACCGTCGACCGTCGCGATGATCGACGATGTCGTATTTCTGGCCGCGGGTCGCGTGGTCGACCGCGGGAGTCACGACGAGTTGTTGACGCGGTGTGCCCGTTATGCGGAATTGATGGAGTCGTACGAAAGCGATCGTCGTGCCGGCTGAATCAACGACCGGCGCGATCAACGTGATCACCAGAGGCCTGGCTCTCAGCCCTGCACTGAGACGCGGCCTCGGAGTCACCGTGTTGCTCGCAATGTTGGGAACCGGGACGAGGGTCGCGATTCCGATTCTGGTGCAGCTCATCATCGACAGGGGGATCGGAGACACAGGCGTCAAGTTCGGCCTCGTCATGGTGCTGTGTCTCGCGAGCGCCATCGTCATCTCGCTGTCGGCTGCGTGTCTCCGCGCCTCGATCCGGCGGCTCGGGATGCGCAGCGAAGAGGCCCTCTACGGGCTGCGGGTGAAACTATTCGAGCACATTCACGGTCTCAGCATCTCGTATCACAACGAAGAGAAGAAGGGCGCCCTGGTCGCTCGAGTGACCAGCGACATCGAAACGCTGGGACAATTCTTCTCCTGGGGCGCTCTTGCATGGTTGCTCGACGGGTCATTGATGCTCGTCATCGCACTCATCATGTTGTCGTACGACTGGCTCCTCGCCCTCGTGGCTTTCGTCGTCGCCGCACCGTTGGTGTACGGATTCCGACGGGTGCAGGTGCGTCTCGTCAAGTCCTACGAAAAGGCTCGCAGTCTCAATGGCTCGTACTTCGCTCAAGCCGCAGAGTTCGTGAACGGTTCGGATGTTCTCGTTGCGTACGGTCAGCGCGATCAGTACGCCGACAAGCTTCTCTCGACGATGCGCATCCGCTACAAGGCGCAGATTAAGGCGGGATTCCTGGGCGCGCTGTTGTTCCCGATCGGCGAGCTCTTCTCGGTCTTGACCGTTGTCGCCGTCTCGGTCGCGGCGATCGTTCGCGGACCCGAAGTGGGCCTGACGCTCGGTGCAGTGGTCGGCTTCATCTTCTTGACGTACCGCTTCCTCGAGCCGGTTGCGGAATTCACGGAGATCATCGACAACACACAGGCGGCGGTGGCCGGCCTGTCGCGGATCATCGAGGTTCTGGACACCCCGATCGGACCGCCCGAGCCTCTCGAGCCGAAACCATTGCCCGCAGGTCCGCTCGACATCAGGTTCGCAAGGGTCTGGTTCGCCTACCAGACCCGCCCCACGGACGCCGCGGGATCGGGCCAGGTCACCGACCGCGTCGAATCGAGCGGAGACGATCCGTTCGTCGTCCGCAATCTCAGCCTCGACATTCCCTTCGGGCAGCATGTGGCGGTCATCGGAGCGACGGGCTCCGGAAAGACGACCCTCGGTCGTCTCGTCTCGCGACTGGTCGATCCCTCCAGTGGAACGGTCGCAGTCGGGGGAGTTTCGTTGTCCGACGTTCGTCGGGACGATCTCCGTGCGGTCCTGACCTTTGTGCCCCAGGAGCCGTTCTTGTTCGACGGAACGATCCTCTCGAATCTCCAGTTCGTCGATGCAAGTGTCGACCGCGATCTCTGTTTGAAGATCGCCACACAGCTGGGTGTGGATGAATGGCTCGCGGGCCTACCGGATGGTCTGGCGACACGGGTTGGTGAACGCGGAAACGACTTGTCGGCCGGTGAACGTCAACTGGTTGCTTTGTTCCGCTCAGCGATTGCGTCGCCGAAGATTCTCGTGCTCGACGAGGCAACGTCGGCTGTGGATCCACTCATCGAAGTTCGGATCACCCGAGCCTTCGATGCGCTTGCGGCCGGTCGAACCACGCTCGCGATCGCACACCGCCTGAGTACGGCGATGCGCGCGGACAGAATTCTCGTGATGGACGACGGAGTGATCCTCGAGGACGGAACCCACGAAGAGTTGGTCACCAAGGCCGGACGTTATGCCGCACTGTACGAGGCGTGGGTCGTGGCAACCGGGGGCTGATCCCGACTTGGGAGTAGTTTCTTTACCTGATGTCCCGCGTCGCAGTGCTTCTCGCATCTTTCGTGTTGGTGGCAGGATGCAGTGCGGGCGACACGCAACGCGCCGCCATTTGCGATCGTTCGGTGGCAATCGACACCGCGGTGGCACGCACGGGGGAGCTCGCCAAGGACACGAAGACCATGAATGCGGCGGTTCTACGCAACCAACTCGACGAGGACATGAGAAACCTCACGGCAGCGCTTGACATTGCGCCTCAGCGAGTGGTGAACGACATCGGCACGATCCTGTCGCGACTGCGAGACCTCTACGGTTCACTCGAATTACTCGACTGGGACACGGCGCGCTTCGTCTCGAACGATCGTCTCGACGAGGTTCTCGCAACGCTCGGTTCGGTCAACACCCGACGGCACCTGGCACGCCTGAGCGGCTACCTCATCGAGGCGTGTGACGAGCAAAGATTGGGTGGCTCGGTGCCGCCCGACACCATCATCGCCGTCCCGCAGACATCGACTTCCCTTCCGACCGCCGATGACCCGATTCCGGAAGAGCAGGACCTGCTCACGGCACACGTTGCGATGGGAACGGCGATCGCCGACGGTCTCGGTATCCCGGTTTCCGTCGCACAAGCCGAGTGTCTCGGTCGGGAGGCGGACATGATCGCATTGGACGAAGAAATCACCGACCCTGCGGAGTGGCAGCAACGCGTCGATCAGGCGTTCTTGGCAATCTTCCCGAAGTGCGGCGTCAACGCGCCGGATCGACCAGCACCTTGATTGCGCTCGAAGGATCGTCGGCCAGTCGTGCGATGGTCTCCGGCAAGTCGCTCAGGCCAACCGTCTTGTCGTGCAAAGGGTCGACGGCGATTCGTCCGTCGGCCATCAGGTTCATCGTTTCGATGAAGTCGTGATGGTTGTACGCCAGCGACGCGACGAACGTGACCTCCTTGACGAGCCACGATTGGGGCGAGATCGTTGCGGCCCCCGATGCGAGCCCGACGAGATTGACGCGCCCTCCGCGTCGCACGAGATCGACCGCAACCTGAATCGTCGGCGGCACCCCCGCACATTCGAAGACAAGGTCTGCACCTTTCGATCCGAATCTTTCCCTCGCCGCCTCGGGCGTGATTGCCTCGTCTGCCCCGACCTCGAGCGCCTTTGTCCGGCGCAACTCGTTTGGCTCGATCGCAACGACCCGACCGGCCCCCGCGGCCTGTGCCACCTGCAGGGTGAGTAGACCGATCGGTCCGCAGCCCTGCACGAGCACCACTTCGTCGGGTCGCGGCAGGGTGCGCATCACGGCGTGGTAGGCCACGGTTGCCGGCTCGACGATCGATGCCTGGTTGGTCGACAGCGATGGATTCGTCTTGATGAGACGCAGGGCATCGACGGCGATCGCAGGTGCGAACGCGCCGTGTGGGGGAGCGAGAGGATCCCGGCCGAGGGCATTCAGGAAGGCGTAGGAGCAATAGCTCGTTCTGCCCGCGACGCAGTCGGGACAGCGTCCGCACGCGGCCGACACGCCACAGACGACACGATCGCCCTCCTTCACGTGGCGCACGTCGGAGGCAACCGCCGAGACGGTGCCGGAAAACTCGTGTCCGCAAATCGCGGGGTTGTACGGGTCCTTCGACAAGAAGCCGTGCAGGTCGGTGCCGCAGATGCCGCACGAATCGACTTTCACCACCGCCTTGCCGGCCGTCGCCGCGGGTTCGGGGAACTCGACGAATTCCATCGTGCGTTGTCCGGTGATGAGTGCTGCCTTCATGATTCTGTCTCCGGTGCTTGTTGTCGGGCGATTCGTTCGACTGCTGGCTCGATCGACCACGCCACGCCTCTGCGCAACAACTCATGGAACTCCGAGAGTTCCCACGAGCCGCGATCGATGGTCGGCCAACGCATTCCATGAAAGGGCGCGTGCTTCATGTCCCAGTGGCTACGACAATGACCCAGCGTGAAATAGAGAACACAGCCCCCACCGAGCGGCCGTCGGTACATGACGTACCTGGGCTCGTCGACCGGCCAGTCCGACTCGGCGAAACCGGTCGTGGTTCCCGTCCATCGCGTCTCCAGGAGCGGCTCGACCACGGCACGCATCTCCGAAAGGTAGAGCTCGTCGTTGGCGTGAAACGTCGTGATTCCCCGCACCAGCGCATCGTTCTCCGCGCCGGGCGAAACAGTGACGGGGTAGGGCGAGATCGGTGGGTGCGACAGGAACCGACTGCCGAGGACGTCGCTGAAGACCGGCATTGCATCAGGGGTCTCGAAAGCCGGACCGAACTCATCGGGTCCGTCGATCGCAGAGTTGGTTGCATGCAGCGCCAGCATCCGGCCACCCGCAGTCACCCAGTCTCTGATGGCGACTTGGGCGGCCGACGAAGGGCGGACGTCGCACGTGTACGTGACGAGGATGTCGGCGTCAGCGAGGAGACCGACATTCTCGTAGTCGCTCGACACCTGCGTGCGGATCCGATCGTCGGTGGCCAGCAGTTTCAGCAGTTCCAGACGTGCGAAGTCGAAGTCGTGCCACTTGCCGCCGACGACGAGGACGGCGTTGATACGGCCGGACATTCCGAGCAACGACCGAAGGTCAGAAGTTGATGCGCTTGGTGTAACCACCGTCGATGACGAGGTTGGCGCCCGTGATGAGGCTGGCCGCGGGCGATGCGAGGAACGCGATCGCATTCGCGATTTCCACCGGGTCGCCGAGACGCTTCACGGGCATCTTGTTCACGATCGTGTTGTAGAAGTCGGCCATGTTCTGCTTGATCACGTCCCAGTTTCCACCTTCGAAGAAGACCGGACCCGGTGAGACCATGTTGACGCGGATTCCCTTCGACGCCAGCGACTGCGAGAGGTTCGATGCGTACGCAACCATTGCGGCCTTCATCGGTCCGAAGCTGCCTGGACCGGCGAACTCCTCTTGGGCCGCGATGCTGCTCAAGCAGACGATCGAGCCACCGCCACCGGCTTCCATGACCGGGGCGAGAACTTCCGATGCACGCACGAGACCGAGCACGTCGAGGTTCAGGTTCTTCACCCATTGCTCCTCGCCGCGGCCCGAAGCACCCGACATGTTGTGCACGAAAATGTCGCATCCTCCGAGTTGTTCGGTCGCCTTCGTCAGCCACGCCTTGTAAGCGGCACCATCGCCGGCATCGATGCCTTCACCGAAGGCCTTCACTCCGATACTCGAAATGCTGGCGACCGCCTCGGCGACGTCACCGCGTGCGCAGATGGCGACATCGCATCCCTCGCGTGCCAACAGTTGAGCAGTCGCCAGGCCGAGACCACGCTTGCCACCGGTAACGATCGCCTTCTTGCCCTTGAGTCCGAGATCCATGATTCCCCCTGTCGAACGACGGCCGAACGCCGCCTCGTTGCCTCCGGCACGAGTGCCGCTATGCAGAGCATAGGGTGGTCACATGAACCCAAGTGAAGTCGCACTCGTGACCGGCGCAGGATCGGGAATCGGAAAGGCCACGGCGAAGATGTTCGCCGACAGGGGCTACGGCGTCGTCGCCGTCGACTTGACGCCCGAGAGCCTGGCGTGGACGGCCGGCGAGCCGGACCCGAGCCGCTACGTCACGATCGCCGGGAGCGTCACCAGCGAGTCGGTGAACAAGGAGGCTGTCGCCGCGGCGGTCGAATCCTTCGGTCGCCTCGACGTCTCGATTCTGAATGCCGGAATCACGGGTTCCAGACCCTGGAACGAGGACGGCGCGATCGATGCCCTGCGGCGAATTCTCGACGTCAACGTGGTTGGGGTTGCGATCGGAATCAACGAAGCAGCCGCGGTCATGAAAAAGCAGGGAGGCGGGGTCATACTTCCGACCTGCTCGACGTCGGGTCTGCGCGGCGACCCCGGCAGTTGGGCCTACAACGCCTCGAAAGCCGCCGTCATCAACCTCGTGCGTGCGGCCGCCCTCGATCTCGGTCCCTTCGGCATTCGAATCAATGGGGTTGCACCCGGCCCGACAGAAACGGGGCTCACCGTTCGCTTGAACGAGATGCCCGAGCTCAAACGGGCAATGGTCAACCGCATTCCCCTTGGACGGTGGGGCCAACCGGAAGATCTTGCCGAGGTGTTCTACTTCCTCGCGTCTCCGGCGGCGTCGTTCATCACCGGCGACACGATCTTCTGCGACGGAGGAATCTCGGCGAATGCAGGACACTTCGCATTGCCGGAGCGTTCTCGTTGATCTCGTTTTGTTAGTTTGGCGTCATGGCCGACAAGTTCATCACCAACTACGAAGACGTCACCGTCTACGGACTCGATACCGAGACCGAGGATTTGATGCACGCCCAGCAAAAGGAATTGACCTTCTGTTGGACGACGAAAGACGGCTCGCCGATGGCGTCGATCCTCAGTTATTTCCGCAAGGACGGAAAGTTCTGGATGACGTCGGCTGCGCATCGCAAGCGTGTTCCGGCCATTCGTCGGGATCCACGGGTCGCGATCGTCATCACCTCGACCGGCCAACCGATGGGTGGTGGTCGAACCGTGACCTACAAGGGCACGGCGCGCGTGCTCGATGACCGGGCCACGAAGGACTGGTTCTACCCGGCGCTCGCCGATCGTCTGTACGGACAGTCCCCCGAGCGTGCAGCGGAGTTCGCCAAGATGCTCGACTCTCCCGACCGCATCATCATCGAGGTGACACCGGGTCTTCGGGTCGGCTACGACGGAGCGAAAATGGCTGCCGCCACGACTCGCTCCCGAGAGGCCGGAGTTCTCAAGAAGCTCTGATCGCCGACGTCGCTCCGATCGATTAGGCCAGACCGAGAGCCGCCATTGCCGTCTCTCGGCTGATCTTGTAGTCGGCCTTTCCGCTCGGACTGCGGTACACCGCGTCGACGAAGACGACGTGTTTCGGGCACTTGTAGGCCGCGAGGCTCTTGCGCATTTCCGCGACGAGTTCCGCGTCCGTGATCGATGAACCGACCGATCGGGAGACAATCGCAACCACGGCGTTGCCGAAACGATCGTCGGGTACGCCGACGACGGTGCAGTCGGCGATTCCGGCGACGGCTCGTGCCACCACCTCGACTTCTTCCGGATAGACCTTTTCGCCTCCGGTGTTGATGCACACGGATCCGCGGCCGAGGAGGTGCATTGTTCCGTCGGCGTCGATGAGTGCGTAGTCGCCGGGAACGGTGTACCTCACGCCATCGACCGTGCGGAAGGTCGATGCTGACTTTTCCGGATCTTTGAAGTAACCCTGCGGGATGGCTCCGGACGCCCCGAGGACACCGACTTTGCCGCTGCCGCGGGGAATGATTTCCCACGTCTGGTCGTCGAACGTCACCACGTTCGGGGGTGCGACGAAAACCGCAGTGGCGAGCGGGTCCTTGTCGGGAGTCGTCATGTCGATGCCGAATGGTCCACCCTCGCTGGCGCCGAGCATGTCGATCATGGTCGCGTTCGGCATGAACCTGCGGAGTATGAGTTTCTGGTCGCCCGAGAGCGTTGCTCCGGAGGAGGTGATTCGCGCGACGCTGGTCAGGTCGGGAAGCTTCGCGCCCGACGCTTCGAGCGCCTCGAGATGGCGGTTGATCGGCTTGGCAAAGGCATCGCCCACGAGGGAGATCTGATTGACACGGTATTTCTCGGTCAGCGCCACCAGTTCAGCGGGGTCGAACTTGCGGGACTTCAGCAGCACCACTTTCCCGCCGAGCACGAAGCTGGACATTGCCAAGAACAGCGCCACGCCGTGCATCAAGGGTGGGGCGCACAAGTTCGTCGGGCTTTTTCCCTCGGCGTTCAATTGCCGTGCGACGCGTCCGACCTCGTCCGAGGTGGTCGGCAGTGGCAGGCCGAGTGCCTGATAACCCGATGAGGCAAGTGCGCCGAACAAGTCGACATGACGCCACATGACACCCTTGGGCATCCCCGTCGTTCCGCCGGTGTACAGGAACAAAAGGTCCTCGCCTGAACGTTCGATACGCGAGGCCAGCGGAGCCGAGGAGATCGCGGTCGCGTAGTCGATGTGGCCCGAGGGGAGCGGTTCCCTGCCGTCGAGGTCGTCGACCCTGATGAGCGACCGCAGCGAGGGAACCAACTCCTTCAGCCCCTCGACACGGTCGGCGAGCGAAGCGTGGTAGAGAAGAACTTCTGCCTCGGAGTTGTTCAGGATGTAGGCAACCTCATTCACGAGATACCGGTAGTTCACGTTGACGGGTGTCGCCCGTAATTTGAAGAGCGCATAGACGCTCTCGAGGTATGCCGCGTCGTTGTACAAAAGTTGCGCCACCCGCGAGCCCTGCTTCACTCCGTGTTCTGCAAAAACTGACGAGAGGCGAGCTGCGTGATCGTCGAGTTCACTCCACCGGATCTCTTGGTCGCCGAGAACGACCGCTATCTGGTCGGGTTGGGCATCGGCGAGGGCCTCCCAGAGGCTCGCCCAACTCTCCGATACGTACGGAACTGTCGTCATGACTCCACCTTGTTGTTTCGCCTGAACTTGCGAGTTATTCGATGTGCGAGAAGTGTAGATGCACGTCTGATCCGCGATTTGATCGCGCGACATGGCGAACGCTCTAGGTTGGTGAAATGGAGCATGGTCCTGATCCCGACAAATTGAAATTGTTCTCGTTTGTTCTGTACAGCCAGTTGTCCGGTGCGGTGACCGCGGGGATGGTTCACCTTGGCGACAGGTTGGGCCTCTACCGCGTGCTTGCCGCCGCTGACTCGCCGCTCAACTCGGCCGACATCGCGGCTCGGTCCGGTCTCCACGAAAGATGGGTACGCGAGTGGACGGCGAACCAGGTTGCGGCGAGATTGCTCGATGCCGATCACGCCGACCCGATGAACCCGCGATTCTCGCTCTCTCCCGAAGCGCAAGCGGTCTTGGCGGATGAGACCCACCCCGCCTTCGGTATGGGAATGTTCCACAGATTGCCCGCGACGATGGAGCGGCTCACCGAGCTACCCGAGTGTTTCGCGTCGGGACGCGGGTTCGACTACGACGCGCATGGCCACGATGGAGCCGTCGGTATCGAAAGATCATTCGAGCCGTGGAGCAACGCCAACCTGGTTCCCGTGGTTCTCCCCGCGATCGATGGCGTGGTCGAACGATTGACGGCCGGTATCCGTGTCGCGGACATCGGATGTGGTGCGGGCTCGGCCGTCTGCACCATGGCAGCGGCGTTTCCGAACAGCTCCTTCGTTGGTTACGACATCTCGCGCCACGCTCTTGCAATCGCGTCTGAGAAAGCCGTGTCACGCGGGCTCGACAATGTCCGGTTCGTGGATGCGCGCGAGGAGGCGATTCCGACCGACGCGTCGTTCGGTTTCGTGACGACCTTCGACTGCATCCACGACATGACGCGTCCGCGAGAAATGATGCAGACGATCCGTCGGGCGATCACGTCCGATGGTGTCTGGTTGCTGGTCGACATCAAGGCGATGGAGACACTCGAACAGAACGTCGCGAAGAATCCGATGGCGGCACTCATGTACGGCATCAGCGTGATGTCGTGCATGGCTTCGGCATTGTCGGAAACGAATGGTGAAGGGCTGGGAACGCTCGGCCTTCCCGCTTCGAAAGCGGAGGCCTTTGCCCGCGAAGCCGGATTTCGCTCGTTCTCGGTGTTGCCGGTCGAGCACTCCGTCAACGCCTTCTACGAAGTTCGACCGTAGGCGGTCACTTCTTGCAGGCGTCGATGGCCTTCACGATCGGGTACGGATTCACCGCGGCTCCACCCAGGGGGTGAACCTCGAAGTGGAGATGGGGCGTCGTCGCACCCGTCGAGCCGACGGTTCCGATGACCTGACCCGCGGTGACCTTCGTACCCACCGTGATTCCCGGAGCAAAGGTGTCGAGGTGTGCGTAGAAGAAGTACGTGCCGTCGGCCATCGTGAGTCGCAGAGCATTGCCCGACAATTTTGCGGTGTCGGCCGTGGTGATGCGCGTGATCGTTCCGTCGGCGACGGCAAGAATCTCGCGGCCGCGATCGGCAATGATGTCGACGCCCTCGTGTTTGCGATCGGGTCCGCGCGCTTCCATCCATGTATCGATGAAGTAGCAAGCGGGACGGACCGGAAAGACCGCGATCGTCACGGGAAGCACCGGTCGTGGGAGCAGGCCCAACTCGATTGCTGTCGCCGCGTCGAGTGCACCGGTCGAGGGCAGATTGCGGGCAACTTGGAACTTCGTGATTGCAGTGCGCGTTGCGTTGCCGAAGATGCCGTCGGCGCCTCCGAACACCTCGACGCCGCCGGCGATCAGCGCGTTCTGAAGCGCCGCAACCGTTTCGCCGCGGGCGCCTTGGACGGGGAACATCTCGACGGACCACACGACAGGCGCGGGAGCGACGGGCGCCGGTGCAGGCGCGACGGTTGTGTCCGGTGCAGGAGCGACAGTTGTCGCGGGTGCGGGCGGCAGGGTCGTCGTGGGTGCAGGAACGGTTGTCGGTGCCACTGTGGTCGGCGGAACGGTCGTCGGGGCGACCGTTGCGCTGGTGGCAGCGACAGGGGAGGGCACCAGACCGAGCAAGCGCGCGGTACGACGGTCGAGAACGCCGGTGGCGCGGTAGCCAACAACTGCCTGGAAGTTGCGCAGCGTTGCGCGTGTCTGGGGACTGAAGACGCCGTCCGCACCGCCCACCAGGGTGAATCCCTTGGCGATCAAGGCCTGTTGAAGGGCGCGCACAGCGTCGCCTGACTGGCCGAAGCGGGGAAGCCCGGCACGTGCGGGGGCCTGCACCGCGGCGACGGGAGCGGCGTTCGTCGAGGCCGACGCACCCGAGGCGCTGCCCAAGACCAGGATCGCGGCGCAGGCGATGCCCGCACAGGTGGCCGAGACGAGGCCTCCGCGGATCCTTCGGATTGTCGAGTGCGTGTTTCCCATGTCGAGCTCCTTGCGAGTTGCACAAGGGGCATCGGTCGATGGCCGAGAGACTTGAGGAAAATCTCACGGTAAATAGGGGAACAACCACTCAGAGTGGTCAACAGGGGGAAAGCACCACCGGCTGTCGGAGGATTCAGGCCAGAAGTGGGCTCTGGGCCTAGGTGGTCTCTGGTCCTAGGTGGTCTCTGGTCCTAGGTGGTGAGGAGCGGTCGCACCGGGCGGACCTCCCAGGTGGCCAAACGGGTCACGGCCTCGAGAAGGTTGGCCCGCGTCAGCACGCCGGCATGTGCGGCGAACTGGACCGCAAGACCGTCGATCAAACCCATCAAGCGCATCGCCGAACTGTGGGGTTCGGGGCAGTCGAATTCACCCTCGGCATTTCCGCGGAGAACGATCGACTCAATGAGGGCGACGCCACGCTCGTCGAGTTCTTGACTGATCCGTCGCATCAATGGGTTTCGCAGCGCCTCGCCCCACGCGTCGATCCAGAGCATCCATTCGAGGTCATCGCTGCCTTCGGGCACGAAATCTTCTATTGCGCGTGACAACTGTTCGTTCGGCCCGGCAACTTCGGACACGTACTCTTCGAGCTCGTGCAGCGCGGTCCGCGCATAGTGCGCGAATGCCTCGGCCAAGAGTGATTCCTTGGATTCAAAGTGATAGTGGACGAGGCTCGATGAGATTCCCAATCTTTGTGCGACATCGGACACGCGAGTGCCCGCAAAGCCACGTTCGATGACCACGCGACAGGTGGTTTCCAAAATTTCCTGCCGTCGCTCTTCGACGGTTTGTCGCTTCACAAGGCAGAACATAGTCTCGGATTCCATGGCGCTCACCCTCGATGACATCCGCGCGGAGTCCGAACGGTTCGGCCGGCTCGCATTCGTGGCCACCGTTTCCCCTTCGGGCACCCCCTACGCGTCACCCGTCGCAGTGGCCTGGCACGGTGAGACGATCCTGGCGTTTCTTGCGTCGAACGAGGCGAAGGTCGCCAATGTTCGAAAGAACCCCAGAGTCAGTGTTCACTTCGCGGTGTCTCCCGAGACCGACTGGGACAGTTGTGTCCTCTGGGGTGAGGGGCGGATCATCGACGACACAGAGGGACGCCGGGGCCTGTGGGACAAGATGGGCTACGACTGCAACATGTTCGAGCCCGGCGGACCATCCGCCGACTCGCACGTCTTTCTCGTCGTCGAGCCCAGCCGTGCCCTGATTCTGCGCAATTACGGTCTGAAGGGGCGCGACTCCTGGCGTCGGCCATGAATCCGGGTCGGAGGGTCCTGTCCGAGAGCGGCTATCGACGAATCACGCTCGCCGCCCTCGTTGCCCTCTATGCGATCGTCGTCACCGGTTCACTCGTTCGGCTCACGGGTTCGGGTCTCGGTTGTGTCGATTGGCCACGTTGCAACGAAGAGAAGTTCATCGACGTGTCCACGGGTCACGGAGCAATCGAGCAGGTGAACCGGCTATTCACCGGACTCGTGACAGCGAGCGTCATTCTGGCGGTGCTGGGCAGTCTGCGTCTCGCGCAACGACGTCGAGTTTTGACCGGTCTCTCCGTCGGCCTCGTGGTTGGAGTTCTGGCCCAGGTGGTGATCGGCGGCATCGTCGTCCTGACGGGACTCAACCCTTGGGCCAACATGGCCCACTTCCTCGTTTCGATGGTTCTGCTGTCCAACGCTCTCGTGCTCCATCGAAGCGTCGGCGCGCACGAGGATTCTTCTCGGCCGCACAACCGCAAACTCGACCCGCTCGTCGCGGTGGCGGGAATTTGCGGAGTGGCGGCCGTCGTGACCGGCACGGTCGTGACGGCTTCCGGCCCTCACGCGGGCGACGAAGACGCGATCCGCTTCGGCTTTTCCATTCACAACGTCGCGCGCATTCATGGAAGCACCGTGATTCTCACACTCGGGGTCATCGCTTCCTTGTTGTGGCGCACGAAGGGCAAGGACCACGCTCTGGAGACGAAGGTGGCGAAGTTGTTCGGTTTGGGATTGCTCCAAGCGCTCGTCGGATACGTCCAGTACCTGGCCGACGTTCCGGCAATGCTGGTTGCGGTTCACATTGCGCTTGCAGCCGGGGTGTGGCTTGCGCTCACCGACGTGTTGTGGACCGCTAGTTCGCGGCGAGTCGACCGAGTTTTTCGATCACCTGATAGAAATCCTGCACTGTCTCGTTGACGATGTCGGCCACGGGCTTCACCGAATCGATTCTTCCCGCCACCTGACCAGTCAGGGCGATCGAGGCCTCCATGTCGCCTCCGAAGTAGAGGTCGGCGGTTTTTGCGAACTGGTCCATCCCGACATGGTCGGCGCGTTCGAGCTCGGTCGTCCGTTCGGTGCGCAGTGCCCGAAGCCCTGGACGCGAGAACCTGTTGAGGAACACGGTGTCGGTTTCTTTCGCATCGACGATCGCTCGTTTCCAGTTTTCGTGAACGGGCGATTCAAGGGCGGACACCATTCGCGTACCCATCTGCACACCCTCGGCACCAAGGGCGAACGCCGCAGCCATGCTTGCGCCGTCGGTGATTCCACCGGCCGCGATGATCGGCACATCGACGTGTTCGGCAACCAAAGGAAGAAGCACCATCGTCGACACTTCCTTCGGGTTCTTGAAACCACCGCCCTCGCCACCTTCGACAACGAGGCCGTCGACCCCCGCATCGACCGCCTTCAATGCGGCGGCGAGGGTGGGTACGACGTGGAACACGGTGAGACCTGCAGCCTTCAACTTTGCGGTGTACTTGGTGGGGTCTCCGGCGGAGGTGGTGACGAACCGGACGCCCTGGTCGACGACGAAATCTGCGATGCCTTCGTCGCGAACGAAAAGCTGTGCGATGTTGACGCCGAACGGCTTCGAGGTCAGGCGACCCATCGCCCGAATCTCCTCCTTGATGGCATCGAGGTCGCCGGACGAGGTCTCGATGATGCCGAGAGCGCCCGCATTCGAGACCGCTGAAGCAAGGGGAGAGCGGGCGATCCAACCCATGGGGGCCTGGACGATTGGGTAGTCGACGCCGAGCATCTGGCTCACGCGGTTGGAAATTGGACGAGCTTCGCGGGTCATCCCGCCATGCTCGCACACGATGGGCTCACCGGCTGCACGACCAACATTGCCCTCCGAGTAAGTTCTCGTCATGTCGTCCGGTGAAGTCCTCTACGAGGTGAGCGAGCAAATCGCCACCATCACACTCAATGCACCCGATCGCATGAACACCATCTCCGGTGTCATGCTCGACGAACTCTCCGAGGCGCTCCTTCGGGCCGATCGCGATCGCGGAGTTCGTTGCGTCATACTCACAGGTGCTGGGCGGGCGTTTTGCGCCGGCTTGGATCTTGCGGCACAGATGAGCGGTCCCAAGGACTCGCTCGGCAACATGGGCGACATCGGCTCTTCGACGGGCGAGTTCGACCTCCGCACGGCGCCGCCGGTTGTCCTCCACAACCTCGACACGCCGGTGATCTGCGCGTTGAACGGAGGCGCAGCGGGCTACGGGCTCGACATTGCTTTCGGTTGCGACATTCGACTCGCCGCCGACACCGCGAAGTTGAACCCCGGCTTTGCAAAGCGCGGCATTCTCCCGGAGAGCGGCGGCACGTGGCTCTTGCCACGGATCGTTGGATACGCGAAGGCCGCAGAGATCTCGTTCACCGGGCGAACATTGACGGCAAATGAAGCCCTCGATTTGGGCCTGGTCAACCACGTTTATCCCGCCTCCGAACTGCAGAGTGCGGCGCGCGCTCTGGCCCTCGAAATCACCGCAAATGCGCCGCTTGCGGTTCGCGCAATCAAGCGGATGATGCGCGCGGCCGAGACCGAGACATTCGAGCAGAACATTCACCACGTCTTTCTGCAGTTACTGCCGCTGTTCAAGACCGCGGACTTCCGCGAAGGCGTCTCGGCCTTCATGGAAAAGCGCACGCCGGAATTCAAGGGTCGATAAACGGGTCGTGTGGGTCGGGTCTCGACGGTGAATCGAACCGACGCGATCAGGCTGCTCGGCCTCGACGAGGGCTTTCGGCCCATCGACCTGAGGCGGGCGCGACGGCGTGCCTTGATCGCTCACCACCCCGATCACGGTGGTTCTCGTGAGGCTCTCGTCGACGTCGAACGTGCCGCCGAATTGTTGGGCTCGCAACCGCTCGATGCCGGCCCGTCGCGTGCCGAGCCGGGGCGACGCGTCCGGCGTGGGTCGGATCGCCCGTCATTCACCATCGACGTTCTTCCCGTCGATGCCTTTGAGATTCTTCTTCTCGCAGCGGCCGAACTGGCCGACGTGTGCGACGACGATCCTCCTTATCGACTCGAGGTCCGTATGCTCGATCCCGTCGACACATGGGTGACGTTCGAAGTCGTGCCCGACGCGGGTTCCTCCACCGTTTCGATCACGGTCGAGAGCGCAAGGGGCATCGACATCGAGGCGGTGCGCGACCTTTGGATAACGACGATCAACGCTCTGCAGATGCCCTGAGAAGTCGATCGCGGATGGCCGTTCCGAGTCCGTCGTCCTCCGGCAGAAGGGCGAGCATCACGTCCCCGTGACGACCATCGCATTCGCGCAGCGCGGCGTAAAGCGACCGTGAGTAATCGAAGTCGTCGACGGGACGAGGTACAACCACAACCTTCAAGCCCCTGTCTTCGTGCCGACGACGAGCCTCGACGAGTTCAGCGTCGGATTCGAAAACCTCGAGTCGCGTCGATGGTGCGTAGTGCGACCGGAGCATTCCGGGCGCTATCGCCGCTGTATCGGTCGACTCTCCGTCCTGCCCCTGCCGTTTGGTCACCGCTATACCGTGCTCGGCGAGGGCCGAGGAGACCGCATCGTGAGTGATCGCGCCGGGACGAAGTATCACGGCCGTGTCGCCGGTGCAGTCGATGATCGTTGATTCGAGTCCGACGTCGCACGGCCCGCCGTCGAGAACCGCATCGATGTCTTCTGCGAGATCGGTCATCACATGTTCGGCCGTGGTCGGGCTGATCGCACCGAAGCGGTTGGCCGAAGGCGCGGCCAAACCACAACTTCCCAAATCGTGGAGACGCGACAAGAGTCGCAATGTGCCGGGATGCCGTGGCACGCGGACGACAACCGTTTGGCGCCCTCCGGTCACCTCGAGTGGGACGACCGCCGACCTGGGTGTGAGAACGGACGCAGGCCCGGGCCAGTAGGTGCGACCCAGTACCTCGGCGGACGCAGACCAATCCGAAGACAGTCGTCGCGCGTGGTCGAGGTCGGCGACGTGAACGATGAGTGGGTGGTTCGCGGGCCTTCCCTTCACGGCGAAGATGCGCGCCACCGCAACCGGGTTCGAGGCGTCGGCTCCGAGGCCGTAGACCGTCTCGGTGGGCACGGCGACCAATCCGCCCGCGATCAAGAGCTGCGCCGCGTGTTCGATGTCGCCGTGGTCCTCGGCGTGAAGCAACCTGGTCGTCACGACGAGAACATCACGGTTGACCGAGGATCCGTGATTCCAGAAATCTCAAGACTGCATCGATGAACGCGAAGGATCCCGGTGTCGCGAAATGATCCGTCCGAGGAAGCACTTCGAGGCGACCGTCCGGAAAGGCGGAAGCGAGGACATCGGCCGGGCCCGCAAAATCCTTGTCACCAATGCAGACGAGCACGGGGCAGGCAAGTGCGGAGAGCTCGTCGGTGACAAGACGCGTCGCTGGTGGTCGCTTCAGGATCGCTGTGAGTGCCGCAACGTCGTTGCCCTCTTGGTGCGCGTACTGACCAAAGAGACGGGCGATGTTGTCGTCGGCGGGTGCCGTGCCTTCGATGCCGGCGATCAGGCGGGCGGTCTCCTCGGGTTTGTGGGGTTCGAATACCCCATCGCCGATACCCGCAAGCACGAGTCCGGCGAAACGCTGGGGCTCGCGCAATGCCGCACGCAATGCGGTCAACGCGCCGAGCGAGAAGGCCACGACGACGCTCGGGGCCGACGGCAGCGCATCGAGCAGATATCCGGGAAGGTCCGCGTAGGAATCGGGGTCGTGGGGCTTGTCGGCAGTGCCGTGACCCAACAAGTCGATGCCGACGACGTCACAACCCGTGTCGGCAAAGATTTGGTCGATGCCGGGGGCCTGCCACGTGTCGTGATACGAACCGCCCCAGCCGTGAACGAGAACGAGCGATTTCGTGGCCATGGTCGCCTAGCCTAAGACGGCCATGCGATTCCTCAATGCGCACCCACCGCACGACCTCACGTACAACGACGTGTTCATGGTGCCGAGCCTCAGCGAGGTGCCGAGTCGCTTCGACGTCGACCTCCGCACGCCCGACGGGATAGGAACAACGGTTCCGGTGGTTGTGGCCAACATGACCGCAGTCGCCGGGCGGCGAATGGCCGAAACCATTGCCCGCAGGGGTGGCCTGGCGGTCCTGCCGCAGGACATTCCTCTCGACATCATCGAGTCGGTCACAAACTTCGTGAAGTCCCGAGACCACGTCTACGACACGCCCATCACGTTGGCACCGTCGGACACGGTCGGCAATGCCCTCAGCCTGATTCACAAGCGTGCCCACGGTGCGATCATCATCGTCGATGCCGATCAACGTCCGATCGGCATCTTCACCGAGCACGATGCCGCAGGCTTCGATCGGTTCACCCAGGTCCAGCACGTCATGAACCGAGACATCATCTCGGTTCCCGCAGGTCTCGCCCCGCATCAAATCTTCGACTTTCTTCACGAGCGCCGCCTTTCGTTCGCGCCGGTCGTTGATTCGGACGGATCACTTCTCGGTTGCGTGACGAGAAAGGGAGCGCTGCGCAGCACGCTCTACCGCCCGGCACTTGGCCGCGACGGACGCTTTCTCGTGTCCGTGGCGGTAGGCATCAACGGCGACCCTGCCGAGCGCGCGAAGGCGCTCGTTCGCATGGGAGTCGACGTACTCGTGATCGACACGGCTCATGGCCATCAGGGTCGAATGCTGTCCGCAGTCGAACAGGTCCGCGCCGTGGCACCCGGGGTTCCCCTCGTCGCCGGCAATGTCGTGACGGCAACCGCCACGCGCGATCTCGTCAATGCGGGGGTCGACATCGTCAAAGTCGGTGTCGGACCCGGAGCCATGTGCACGACTCGCATGATGACGGGCGTCGGACGACCGCAATTCAGCGCGGTTCTCGAATGTTCCGAGGAGGCCCAGCGTTTGGGCAAGCACGTGTGGGCGGACGGCGGGGTTCGCTATCCCCGCGACGTAGCCCTCGCACTCGCGGCGGGCGCATCCAACGTGATGTTCGGCTCGTGGCTGGCAGGAACCCACGAATCCGCGGCCGACACCCTGCGAGACACCGAGGGTCGGCTCTACAAGGAGAGTTTCGGAATGGCGTCGAACCGTGCGGTGCGCAACCGAACCAGCAATGAGACGGCCTTCGACCGGGCCCGCAAGGAACTCTTCGAGGAAGGCATCAGTACCTCACGGATGTACCTCGAGACCGATCGCCCCGGAGTCGAAGACATCGTCGACCAGATCGTTGCAGGAGTGCGATCGGCCTGCACGTACGCAGGGGCGGCGAACATTCCCGAGTTTCGTGAACGTGCCGTTGTCGGCGTGCAGAGTGCCGCCGGATACGACGAGGGTCGCCCGCAGGGCACCAGCTGGTAGGCGTTGTCGATGCGCGTCGTGGCCATCGACGGACCGGCGGGAGCGGGAAAGTCGACCATTGCCCAACTGCTGGCAGCACGTCTCGGAGTTCCGTATCTCGATACCGGCGCCATGTACCGCGCGGTCACATTTGCAGCGTTGAGGGACGGCATCGACCCTCGAGACGAAGAAGGGGTTGCGGCTCTCGCTCGCGCAACAAACATCGAGCTTGCGCCGGGGCGGGTGACTGTTGATGGGATCGATGTGACCGGCGAGATTCGTACGGCCCGGATCAATTCCGCCGTCAGCCACGTCGCCGCCCTCAGTGCGGTGCGTTCGATCATGAGGGCCGCGCAGAGGGAGTGGGTCGTGGCCCGGGGTGGAGGAGTCGTCGAAGGCCGCGACATCGGCACTGTGGTGTTTCCCGATGCGACGCTCAAGGTGTATCTCACCGCCCGGCCCGATGTACGCGCACGTCGTCGGGTCGCCGAATCGGGCGGCGACGTCGATGAAATTGCACGATCAATCGCCGAACGTGACCGACTCGACTCGACGAGAAGCGACAGTCCACTGGCGACCGCCGATGATTCGTTGCAGGTCGACACGTCGGACATGACGATCGAAGAGGTGGTCGACGAGTTGCAGCGCCTCGTTCTAGAAAAGGAACGCTCAGATGTCGGGCGTTGAGAGTTTCCTGGCCGGCAACGGGATGGGCGCGCGCGCCTTCTACCGCGTCGTCCGGTCGCTCCTCAATTGGTTCTGCCGAATCTTCTGGCGAACGTCTGTCATCGGCGGTGAGAGGATTCCGAAATCGGGAGCCTTCATTCTCGCGCCGATCCATCGGTCGAACATCGACACACCCCTTGCATGCACCGTTACCCGACGACGCATGCGGTACATGGGAAAGGATTCACTCTGGAAAAAGAGGCCCATCGGCTGGACGCTCTCGGCCCTCGGGGGATTTCCCGTGTCCCGTGGCACCGCGGATCGGGAAGCGCTGCGGAGATGCATACTCGTCCTCGAATCCGGCGAGCCGCTGGTCTTGTTTCCCGAGGGTGAGCGCAAATCCGGCGAGACCGTTCAGCCGCTCTTCGACGGCGCCATGTACATCGCGTTGAAAGCGGGCGTGCCGGTCGTTCCCGTCGGAATCGGCGGGTCGGAACGTGCGATGCCAAAGGGCAAGAAGTACCTCCGACCCAGCAAGTGCGTCGTCCTCGTCGGCCAACCCATGCATCCGCCGCGCAGCGAAGGTCGAACGTCGCGTTCCGATGTGCGTGATTTCACGGCGACACTGCACGCCGAGCTGCAACGACTCTTCGACACCGCCCAGGAACTAGCCGGGGTCCGGCCGAGCCGTTAGAAGGCGTTGCTCCGCGCGACTGCGACGAGGAGGTCCCGCAGCGCAAGCGGATCGTTGGCACCACAGGTTTCACGCGCCGAATGCATGGCGAGTTGGGGGACCCCGACGTCGATCGTTTCGATACCGAGTCGGGTGGCAGTGATCGGACCGATGGTGCTGCCACACGGCATTGTGTTGTTCGAGACGAACTCCTGCAGTGGGATACCGGCATCTTGTGCGACCGCTCGAAGCATCCCGGCCCCGGCGCCCGACGTGGCGTATCGCTGGTTCGAGTTCATTTTCAGCGCTGGCCCCCGGTTGACGAGTGGGGCATGTCTTGCATCGTGACGATCGGGATAGTTCGGATGCAAGGCATGTGCATTGTCTGCCGAAATGCAGAGCGATCGTCTGACGAAGTCGAATCGGTCGGCCGCGCGCCCGCGCGCCCGCAGAAGTTCATCGATTGCCGTCTCGAGCAGTGGTCCCGCGGCGCCGGTCGTGCTTTCCGAGCCGACTTCTTCGTGGTCGAAGAGGACGCAGATGAATGGCCGGCTGCCGTCATGCAGGACGGCAGCCTCGACTCCGGCCCAACACGACACCAGATTGTCGAGACGGCCCGACGCGATGAGGTCAGCCGACGCCCCCACCAGCCGCGCAGGAGTGACGTCGAAGAGAACGATGTCGAAGCCTGTCGCACTGTGATCGACACCGAGGTGCTCGAGAAAGTTCCGTTCGCCAGTCGACCACAGCGGGCGCATGTGGAGTTGACGGTTGAGCTGCAGGCCTTTCTCGTTGACGTCGCGATCGAGATGGATGGCCAACTGCGGAATGCGGGCTACGGGGTTGCGTTCGTCGATCAATCGAGCCGCACCCGAGCCATCGAACACCACACCGGCAGCGCCGAGATCACGGTCGAGCCACGAGTTGAGAAGGGCCCCTCCGTACACCTCGACCTCGAGCAGTGACAATCCCGCGCCGGTGGAATCGGGACGGGGCTTCACACGCAGACAGGGCGAATCGGTGTGCGCTCCCACCACGAGGGCGCCTTTCCGGGCATTTTCGGAAGTCGTTGGCCACGACCAGACGATTGCCGCACCCCGATGGGAAACGACACCTCTTTCAACGGCGAAAAACGACGGATCCATGGTCCGGTACCCGGCGTGTTCGAAGCCGCTGTCGGTGAGCCTCTTCACGCTCGAAGCAACGGCGTGCGACGGAGACGGTGATCCGTCGAGAAACCGAAGAAGTCCGGAAATGTCCGCCATCACGACTTCTGGAAGAGCCCCATCGGAAGGCCGGAGTTGCGCAAGTGGGAGGTCTCGTTGATCGTCACGATGGAGCGCTCGCCGCTGCGCGCTGCAGCAATGCGATGGATCGAGGTGTAGTTCGGATAAAAGAACCCTTGGACGTTCACGGTGAGACCGAGCACGTGCACGAGGTACGCGTTGATGACACCGCCGTGACACACGATCGCAATCGTCTGTCCGGAGTGTTCGGCAATGAGCCCTTCGACGGCATTGATACAGCGAGCGTTGAACTCGTCTGGGCTTTCTTCGTGGACGTTCCATTCGCCGCGCAACATCGCCTGCCAGCGTGGGTCGTTGGCCGCCTTCAGCTCTTCGACGGGAACGTATTCGTTCGAGTTTCGATCCCATTCGGCCACGTCGTCGACCGTGGTGATGTGAACACCCTGGACACGCGCGAGCGGAGCCGCGGTCTGTTGCGCCCGACGCAACGGGCTGGCGTAGACCGCATGGATGCGCTCGGAGGAGAGATACCCGGCGAGGCGTTCGGCCTGCGCCAGTCCATCCTCGGACAACTGGGGATCGGCGATGCCCTCATCGAGCTCGCGGCGGACGGGGAGGGCGTGGCGAATGAGCAGAAGTTCCATGGCCTCCCGACTCTAAGCGAGAGCGGACCCGTGGACCCACGTCGTGCGTCAGCCGGCAGGCGACGGGGAATTCAGAGAGATCGTCACGTCCCTGCCGAAAAACGTGCAGGACACCTCGCCGGCAACTCCGTCGGCAGACACCGCGTTCGACACCTTGTCGGCGCAGTCGACGAGTGAGGCCCGCTGCGAATAGATCACAACTCCGAGAGCCGCGAAGACCACGGAGAGGACAAGACGCACGACCAATGAAGAAATGAACCGCAGCACAAGGAGTATGACGGCTACGCACACCACGATGCCGACGATCGAACCGTTCTTTGCTTGGTTCAGGTCGAGAGCTTGTATCAGCGAGACATCGGGCACGAACCGACCATATTCCCCGGATACCGATCATCTGGTGGATACCTCACGGGAACGGGGACTTGTCACGCACTAGATTGCGGACGTGTCGTCGAATATTTCGCTTTCGCACTCGGGCCCGCCGGAAACACGGCTTCCGCCCGACTCGATTGAGGTGCAACATCTCGTTGCCCAGATCGTGTCGACGCCGGGCGAATCGTCGCGGGGCCTCGCCGCGCAAGCCGTGCGCCTCGCCCCGCGCAGTTCTCTCGTCTGGTGGGCATGTGGCCACACCGCGCGGGATGTGGTCGAACGGTATGCCGCCTTTCGCGTCGGTTACCACCGAGGACTCGATGCACTTCGTGCGAACGGATGGAAGGGTTCGGGTTTCGTGAGATGGAACCATCCCGGCAACGTCGGCTTCCTTCGATGTCTTCTCGGCCTGCAGTTCGCTGCGGGCGAATTGAACGAACGTGACGAGGAAGAGCGGTGCCGACTCTTCTTGCTCCAGCTCGATCCGGGTGGCATTCCTCCGGATGAAGTCGCTGGATATTCCGCTCCAGAACAGCGATGAGCACAACGACCACGGTGTGGGGCATTCTTGCCGGCGGTCGCGGCACGCGCTACGGAGAGCCGAAGGCGAGCGCGCGCTACGGCGACGGAACCTTTCTCGACCATTGTCTCGGCGTCGTTCGACGGTGCAAGTCCGATCGTGACTCAATTGCCGTTTCGGTGGCGAGCGATTGGAGTCCTTTACTGACCGACGACTGCATCGCGGTCGTCGATGCCGAAATCGACCCCGGGCCCGCTCACTCGATCGGACGCCTAGCCGAATACGCGCGGTCAATCGATGCGGATCTTGTGGTCTTTGCCGTCGACCTGTTGCAGGTGACACCCCACACCCTTGCGCGTCTCGGCGATCGTCTCTGCGAGCAACGACTTTCGGACGAGCCGCGCGTGCTGGTCGCGTGGTCCGGCGAGCGTGAACACTGGGTCCTCGTCGGCATACCGTCCGCTCTCACGGCTGCGGTTGCAACGAACGCGCAGTCGGTGTCGGCCATCCAGGTGCTTTTGCGGCTTTGCCCAATCGAACACTTCGCGGTTTCCGCCGACGAGCTACTCGACGTCAACACGCCCGATCGGCTTCCACACGGCGAAAACTGAAAGAGCGGTAACCTGCGTCTCATGGCAGTACCCGAGATATCCGTGAACGAGCTGCACGATCGGCTGTCCGGCGGCGCGAAAGTCATCGACGTCCGTGAGGCCGACGAGTACGTGGGCGGACACGTTCCGGGCGCTCTCTCCGTGCCGCTGTCGACCCTCACCGAGAATGTCCACCTCTTCGACGACAGCGAGACCACGTATGTGATCTGCCAGGTTGGCGGACGCAGCATGCGGGCGTGCGAGTACCTCGAAGGCTTTGGCAAACCCGTGGTCAACGTTGCCGGCGGCACGGGTGGATGGGTCGCGTCCGGATTCGACGTCGTGACGGGCGAGTCGGCGGCTTGAGCCCCGTCGACGCGGTCTGGGTCGACACCGAAAGGGAAGTCGCGGCGCTGGCGCAGCGGATCTCCAGTGTCCAGTCGTACTGCCTCGACACGGAATTCCATCGGGAGCGCACCTATTTCCCCCAACTGGCTCTGATCCAGATCAACATCGGTGGAGAGGTCTTCCTCGTCGACCCGACGGCGGTCGATCCGCCGGTCGTCGCCGAACTTTTCCAAACCGATGCACTCGTGGTGCTTCACGCGGCACAGCAGGACCTCGACGTGTTGCAGCTCACCTGCGACGTCCGACTCGAGAACATTTTCGACACGCAAATCGCCGCCGGATTCATTGGATATGCAACGCCGTCCCTCCAGTCGCTCGTGCAACGCGAACTGGGCATTTCACTTCCGAAGGGTGACCGCCTCACGGATTGGTTGCGACGCCCGCTCTCCGACGACCAGTGCGCCTACGCGGCAGCCGACGTCGTCCATCTCCCGGCACTACACGAATCAATCACGCGGCAACTCGATGCCACCGGTCGCATCGAATGGGCAAAAGACGCGTGTCTCGAACTCGCATCACGTCCGTCATCTTTGGTCGATCCCGCTGCCGCGTGGTTGCGCGTCAAGGACGTTCGGACGCTCAAGCCACGCGCGCGTGGAGTCGCCCAGACCGTGGCTCAGTGGCGCGAAGAGCGCGCACGAAAACTCAACATCCCGGTCCGTCACGTTTTGGCCGATCTTGCCCTTCTCGGAATCGCCCAACGCGCCCCGAAGTCCGTCGAGGAGCTTGCACAATCCCGAGGGGTTGACGGCAGATACACCAAAGGATCGATCGCGCGCGAGATCCTCGACGCGGTCGATCGCGGTCGGGACCTCGAAGTTGCCTATCCACGCAACGACGTCGAAGAGTTCGACCGTGACCTGCGTCCTGCGGCAACCCTCATCTCGGCATGGATCAGCGAAGTCGCGACCCGCGAAAAGATCGAAGTTGCGATGCTCGGCACGCGCTCCGACATCATCGAGTTCCTGCGGGGAAATCCCGACGCCCGACTGCGCCACGGCTGGCGGGCCGATCTCGTCGGTTCCGACCTCGGGGACCTCGTTTCGGGCGCAGCGGGCATCGCTTTCGACGGGGCCGGTGGTTTGCGACTCTTTCGGGGCTGAACCGCTCCAAACGTCGAATCGGTGAAACAATTGCCCGCGAATCGGCGGCGCCTCGGGATACACTCGGAAACCGTTGTTACCCGGTCGACAAGAGTCCGGGTCCATTGCGAAGAAGTTCGGAGCCCTCACGTGAAAAAGGGTCGTCATCGTCGCTTCGAAGAAGCGCGCAAGTTGAAGCAAGCCGGGCCGAGTGCGGCCGATCTCGGGTTTGGTGCCAACCAAACCCGTCAGCGCTCGGAAGACGACGAGTACGCCGCGATCGCCGAGAAGTACGGTGTCACCTTCGACGACGACGAAGAGGAAGACGACGAGGAAGAGAACTGACGCCACCCGACCCAGGTCGGCTCTTCTCCACAAACATGACCCCCCGCCGCAACATCGCTCTGGTCGCGCACGTCGACCACGGTAAGACCACCTTGGTCGACTCGCTTCTCCGCTCGACCGGGACCTTCGCCGCCCATCAACAGGTTGTCGACCGTGTCATGGACTCCGACGACCAGGAACGCGAGCGAGGCATCACCATTCTCGCCAAAGCGGCCCAGATCACCTACAAGGGCGTCAGCATCAATCTCGTCGACACACCGGGTCACGCCGACTTCGGTGGCGAGGTCGAACGCGCCCTCCACATCGTCGACGGAATCGTTCTGCTGGTCGATGCAGCCGAGGGTCCGTTGCCACAAACCCGGTACGTGCTCTCGAAGGCGATGGACGCCAACCTTCCGGCCGTCGTCGTCCTGAACAAGGTCGATCGGCAGGATGCGCGGGCTGAAGAGGTTCTCGGCGAAGTGGAACAACTCTTTCTCGACCTCGCACGCAACGACGAACAGCTGTCTTTCACCGTCGTGAGTGCCGTCGCTCGCGAGGGTCGTTCAATGATCGGCGTCGGCATGCCGGCTCCCGATGCGACACTCGAACCGCTTCTCGACTGCATGCTCGCCCTTCCCGAGCCAAAGAGCGACTCCGATGGTGTCTTGCGGGCACTGGTGACGAATCTCGACGCGTCCGACTATCTCGGTCGTCTGGGTATCGGACGTGTTTATTCTGGAACGTTGCGCAAGGGTGAAACCATCGCGGTGTGCCAGCGACCCACCGACGAGAATCCATCGCCGGTGTTGAAGCGGCGAATCTCGACGCTGCACGTCTTCCGCGGGATCGGACGCGTCGAAGTTGACGCCGTCGAAGCCGGCGACCTTTTCGTCGTGTCGGGTATTCCCGAAATCGAGGTGGGTGACACCATCACCAACGCCGACAGCCCGTCCCCGTTGCCACGGCTTGTCGTCGACGACCCGGTCATCCGGATGAGTTTCGGTGTGAACACCTCTCCGATGGCTGGTCGCGAGGGCAAGTTCGTCACGAGTCGCCATCTCCGAGATCGCCTCGAACGCGAAATCCTCGGCAACGTGTCGATTCGAATCGCGCCAACCGAGTCGCCCGAGGTCATCGAGGTGTCGGGTCGAGGCGAACTGCAACTCGCGGTCCTCATCGAGAACATGCGACGCGAAGGCTACGAACTGCAGGTCAGCCGCCCGGAGGTCGTCACGAAAGAGATCGACGGCCGTCGTCACGAGCCGCTCGAAGCCGGAACCGTCGACGTACCCGACGAGCACGTCGGGTCTGTCACGCAGGCACTTGCGCCCCGAAAGGGACGCGTCACCGACATTCGCCCGGGCGATGTCGGACGCACCCTCGTTGGATTCGAGGCGCCTTCGCGAGGCCTCATCGGCTTCCGGTCCCAGGTCATCACCGAAACGCGCGGTACCGCCCTGATTCACATGCGTCTCATCGGCTGGACCCCGTGGGTCGGAGAACTTCCGCATCGCCTCGGTGCGGCGATGGTGTCCGATCGCTCGGGGAAAGTCACTGCATACGCGCTCGACAACCTCCAGTTGCGCGGAACGCTCTTCGTGGCTCCGGGTGAAGAGGTGTACGAGGGAATGGTCGTTGGCGAGAACTCACGCAGCGACGAGATGGTCGTCAACGCTGTTCGCGCGAAGGAAAAGACCAACATTCGCACCCACAGTCATGATGACGGCATCAAGCTCGCGGCTCCGGTCATCCACTCACTCGAGACCGCAATCGAATGGATCGCCGACGACGAGTTGGTCGAAGTGACACCAGCGGCACTGCGAATCCGCAAACGTCTTCTCGGACTCGAAGACCGTCGCCGGGCCTTCAAGAAGACCCAGTAGCCGGAGAGTCGCACGTCAGTCGGGCGGCAGACGCTCAGCGGGAAGATTTTTTCGCCGTCGTGCGCGGCTGTGGTTTTCGCGTGATCGTCACCGGATGTCCTGCAACCGTGGGTACCCGCTTCTCGAGTTCCTTCACGAGGAGCGCGTACACCTTCGACCCCACGAGTTCCGTGAGTTCGTTCTTCAGGTATTTGTACGTGGGCTCGCGGCCGACGAAGGCCTCGGGGGAGGCGGTACACCACCAGTGGAACTCGTGGCCGCCATCACCCCAGTCACGACGTTTCCATTCACGCACGAAGGTGACGATGTGGCCGTCTTCGTCGGTGGTCTCCTGCAGCCGCACCGGCACCTGCCAGCAGACGTCGGGTTTCCAGTCCATCGGACGTTCTCCGGCCTCCATGGCGCCGATGTGAAGGGCGCAGCCGACGCCCCCTTCGAAGCCGGGTCTGTTCAGGAAGATGCACGCACCGTCGACCACGCGCGTCTTTGGCGTACCGTCACGCTCTTGACCCAGCCAGCCCAACTTTGCCGCGCGTGCCTTGTACTGCCAGTTCTTCGCGGTCAATCGGCGTGACGACCGTACAACTGTCTTCTCATCGTCTTTGTCCAAGAAGTGCGCACCGAAGCTGCAGCATCCCTGCATCAGATCCGTGGTGTCCTCTTCGTGAACGCCCTTGCACCCCTCGCCGTAGATGCATTTCCAGTTGCTCAAGAGATAGGAGGCGTCGAACATCCACATTCGACCACCCTCCGGATCTTCGAAGCTGACCCAATCGTGGACTTCAGATGCTTTGGACACGATGCGACGCTAGTGGTGACGCAGTGCGCCGACAAATGCGCGCGACTCGGGGTCTCGGTATTGTGCAGTCAATGGCGCGGCGTCGTTCGTTGAGGAAGATCGAGGCATCAGCGTTTGGTGGCGCCCCCCACGAACTACATCTCGTTTCACGCGATGCGTCGAACATCGAGGGCGCGGCGACGGGATTCGTCAAACCACGAAGCGTCGACGACGTCGTGGGAATCGTCCGCGAGTGTCATGCGCGCGGAATTCCATTCGTTCCCCGCGGGGCCGGAACGGGACTCGCCGGCGGGGCCGTTCCCGGTCCGGGTTCGGTCGTCATGTCCATGATGGGCATGAACCGAATTCGCAGCGTCGACCTCGCCGAACGCAGCGCATGGGTCGAGCCCGGGGTCTTGAATGCCGATCTTTCGCGAGCCGTCGCACGGCACGGGCTCCACTTCGCTCCCGACCCGTCGAGCCAACAGAGCTGCACGATCGGAGGAAACGTAGCGAACAATTCGGGTGGGCCGCACTGCCTGTCTGCCGGAGTCACATCGGCTCACGTCCTTGCCATCGAAGCAGTACTCTCCGACGGCTCGCTGGTCACCCTCGACCAGGACTCGTCGCCTTTCGATCTGCGTGGAGCCTTCGTGGGAAGCGAGGGAATGTTCGGAATCGCCACGGCGATCAAGGTTCGCCTGACCCAGAACGCACCGCACCACGCCACGGTGGTCGTGGGTTTTCCGACGATCGACGCGGGTGCGCGGGCCGTGAGCGCGATCATCGGGGCAGGAATCGTTCCCTCGGCGCTCGAGATGATGGACGCTCCGATCACCCGGGCAGTCGAGGCCTACGTTCACGCGGGCTTCCCGCTCGACGTTGGCGCGTTGCTGATCATCGAGGTCGAAGGCCTGTCGCACGGCGTCGAAAACGACATCGAGTCGTGTCTCACGGTCTGTTGGAATCACGACGCGTCGTACGTACGCCGCGCAGAGACCGAGTCCGAGCGGGCCTTGATCTGGAAGGGACGCAAGACCGCTTTCGGCGCGATCGCCCGAATCAAGCCGAACTACTACCTTCACGACACGGTCGTCCCTCGTCGTCGACTTGCCGAGGTACTCGAGAAGGTTGGCGCCATCGCTACTGCCGAGAATCTGCAGGTGATGAACGTCTTTCATGCAGGCGACGGCAACCTTCACCCGCTCCTGCTCTTCGATCGCCGCGAAGCCGGGATCATGGATCGCGTACATCGTGCGGGTGCCGAAATCGTGCGGGTGTCGGTCGAAGCCGGGGGAGTGCTGTCGGGTGAGCACGGCATCGGTCTTGAAAAGCGGGACTTCATGTCGCTCATGTTCGACGAGCCGAGTCTTTCCGCGCAGAGAAGCCTTCGTCGCGCCTTTGATCCGGCAGGTTTGGCCAATCCCGGAAAGGTGTTGCCCGCCGGCTCAGGTTGTGGCGAGACGTCCGGGGCGCCCGGCGGGGCGTGGATATGAGCGCAAAAGTGTTGCCACGGCGATGAGTCGTTCCCGCGGCCTGATGTCCGGCGTTGTTCGCTTCGAGCCCGACGAGCTCGTCGTCACTGTCGGTGCCGGAACATCGATGAACGAGCTTGCCGCCGTACTCGGTTCACAACGACAACGACTCCGCATTCCGACGATCGGAACCGTCGGGGGAGTTCTTGCGACACGCCGAAACGGCCCATTTCCAAGCGACAATTCGGCTTTGCCGAACATCGTGTTGCAGATCAAGGCCGTCGATGGCATCGGGAGGGAGTTCGTAGCGGGAGGAGGAACCGTGAAGAACGTTTCCGGTTTCGACCTCGTCAAACTTCTCGTTGGCTCGTGGGGTACCTTGGCCACCATCACCGAAGCGATTCTTCGAACCGAGCCTGTTCCCCCGTGCAGTCGCTGGTTCCTTGGTGAGGGCGACGTGCGATCGTTGTATCGACCCGCGCTGGTGGCGCGTTCGCGTGACGGCCTGTGCGTCAACCTCGAAGGACACCCCGAGGATGTCGCCCAACAAGCGGGGCAATTGATTGGTTTCAACGAGATTGGCCCGCCAACGGCCGAGGAATTGACCGGTCTCTTCGCCATCCCGAGCACGCCGCCCCGATACGGGGGTCTGACACCGGCACTTCTGGCGGTCTGTCGTCGGCTGAAAACTGAGTTCGATCCGGAGAACACGTTGAGCCCCGGTCTGTCGACGGAATGGGGCCTCACATGAACTTCGCGGCCGTCGATGCCGAGGATCTGGCGAGTTGCGTCTCATGCGGACTCTGTCTTCCGCATTGCCCGACGTACCGGATCACGGGAGACGATTCCCAGAGCCCCCGTGGACGAATCGGCCTCGTCGCCGCAGTCCGCAGCGGCGACATTGCACTCGACGGTGGGGTGCGCGAAGCACTCGAGTCCTGCGTGCAGTGCATGGGTTGCTTGCCGGCGTGTCCGTCGTCCGTGCGCTACGACCGCATCATCACACCGGTCATCGATGATCTCGCCGCGAAGTCCAGTCGAAAGTCGCTGGTCAAACGATTGTTTTTTGCGCCTCTCACCAGGCCACGTCTTCTACGAGCCATCACGGTCGTCGCCAACGTGGCAGGTCGCGTCCACCTCGTGCCGAAACGATTCCCCGTGCCCCCGGTCGGCTCGGCGACCCGACGCCTTCGGCTTCCCGCGACTGCGACGAATCCTCGTGGTGACGTCGTGTTGTTTCGTGGCTGCGTGATGGATGCCTGGTATCCGCAGGTACACCAGGCGACCATCGACGTGCTCGACCGTCTCGGCTACAACGTCAAGCTTTCCGACCCGTCGTTGTGCTGTGGCGCCCTGCATGCGCACGCCGGATTGGCGACCCGCGCATCGACGCTCACGTCGAGGGTGGACGAGGCATTCCCGGGCGCAACCCTGGTCGTGAACTCCGCCGGCTGCGGCGCACACCTGGCTCGACACGCCGAGAACATGGGGGAGGTCGTCGATGTGATGGAGTTCGTCTCGCGACACCTCGACGAAGCGACATTCGCACCGGCAGCGCAGGCCAAGGACGCCGTCGTCGTGCACGACGCCTGTCACCTCCGCAACATCCAAGGGACCCACCTCGCGGCACACCGTGTTCTTGGGCTCTTCTACGAGGTGAGGCCCATTCCTGACGAAGGGCTGTGTTGTGGTGCCGGTGGGGCGTATGCGATCGAGCATCCGAAGGCTGCCGAGCTCATCGTCGAACGCAAGAACAACGCGATCCAATCCGTGATCGACGACAAGGTTCGGTACCTTGCGTCGGGAAATCCCGGGTGTGCCGGCCACCTCCATTCACATCGACCCGCTTCATGGGGTTCGGTTGAGATCGTGCACCCCATCGAACTCGTTGCACGCGCCTTGTCGACGAGCCACCCTCGCGCGGGGGAGACTGGTCGGACATGAACAACCACGACTTCGACACGGTGGCCGATCAACTCGCTGCCATCAACGAGACGCTCGCCGAAGCTGCCCTCGACATTCTTTCCCGTGCGGTCAAGGGGGACACCCGCGACTTGACCGTGGAAAAGGACCTTCAACGGGCGCGTCGCGCCGTGGCCAAAGCGGAATCGATTCTGCGCAGCATTACCGACGAGCGAAACGATTGATCGAGTCGATCAACAATCGCAGCTCACCGAAGGATCGCTTGTCGAAGAACAGGGTGATACGGCTCAAGTCCAAGCTGTCGTTGTCGCGAATTTCGACCGGGTGCGGAGCGGTGCGTTCGATGCGACCCTGCTTCACGACCTGCGCGAAGCGCGCATTTAACGACGCCAGCTCGTCGTCGGTGGGGCCGTACTTCATTCGGATCACCAACTTGTTTCCTATGAAACGCAAGGATTGGTAGTTCGAATAGAACGCCGTCACTTCCGCGGCGGCAGCGGCGGCATCGTTCGTGGTGAAGTAAAGGGCCCGGTCGTCGCCGGAGATCAGGCCGCGGCTCGCCATTTGGCCTTCGATGAAGTCGCCCACCTGACGCCAGTAGGTGTCGCCGGGGACGTCGAGAAGGACGATGGGAACGGGGTTGCCCTTGCCGGTCTGTGTGAGCGTGAGTAGCTCGAACAATTCGTCGAGTGTGCCGAAGCCACCCGGCATGCAGATGAAGGCCTGCGAGGCCTTGGTGAGGGCGAACTTCCTCGTGAAGAAGTACTTGAGCGCGATGTGCTTCTCGTCCCCCGCGATGATCTCGTTCGCTTCGTTCTCGAACGGGAGAACGATCGAAACACCGATGCTGCCCTCACGGCCGGCACCCACCATGCCGGCCTCCATGATTCCGGGTCCAGCGCCGGTGATCACCATCCAACCCTGCGCCGCAAGCTCGCGCGCCACACGAACCGTCTGCTCGTAGAGCGGATCATGGGACGACGTTCGTGCGCTGCCGAAGATCGTCACCTTCGGTCGCCCTTCGACCTGCCTCAGCAAGTCGAAAGCCTTGCGGAGGTCGCGAACCGTGTTCGCCATGATCTTTTGGTCGAGCGTCGAGGGATACGAAGCGAGGAACAACTCGATTTCGTCCCGCAGCTCCCGGCCAAACGGCCCGACGTCGGGCTCTTGCGACGATTCTGTCATCGACCCGCCACTTCAGGTCCGCCGAAACGTGTCGAGCTTGGACTGCATGGCACCGAGTAACTCGACGAAGCTCTGCTGAAAGGAGGCGACTCCGTCGGCTTCGAGTTTTGCCGCGACTCCGTCCAGGTCGACGCCGATCGCAGTGAGCTCTGACCATGTCGAACGTGCGAGGTCGAGATCCACGTCGATCGTTCTTTCGAGACGTCCATGGTCGTCGAACGCCTCGAGGGTGTTGTCGGGGAGAGTGTTCACCGTCATCGGTCCGATGAGTTCGTCGACGTACATGGTGTCGGGATAGCTCGGATTCTTGGTCGACGTGCTGGCCCACAACGGACGCTGAACCCTGGCGCCTCGTAGCGACAGGGCCCGCCAACGGGAATCACCGAACTTTTCCGCGAACAATGCGTACGCAAGACGACCTTGGGCCACCGCAGCCCGACCCTTCAAACGGGAGGCAGCATCGGAGCCGATCACGTCGAGCCTGTGGTCGATTTCGCTGTCGACCCGACTGATGAAAAAGCTCGCGACGGAGTTCACGTCGGCGAGGGAACCGTTGTGTTCCGCGGCGCGATCCTCGAGTCCCGAAACGTAGGCCTCGATCACCTCGGCATATCGTTCGAGGCTGAAGATCAAGGTGACGTTCACGTTGCGTCCCTCGGCGATCATCCGACGAATGGCGGGCAGACCCTGCTTCGTGGCGGGAATCTTGATCATCACGTTCGAGGCGCCGATTCGCTCGTCGAGTCGACGGGCAGCATCAAGCGTGGCCGAACCATCGAAGGCGAGGGTCGGATCAACTTCGACGCTGACGAAACCGTCGGTGCCGTCCGCTGCGCGGTGCAGCGGGGCAAAGACGTCGAGTGCTCCGTTGATGTCGTCGAGCACGAGTTCCCAGTAGATGTCTTCGACATCGAGGCCGCGCTTCGCCAGCGATGCGAACTGTTCGTCGTACTCCGCCGAACCCTGGATTGCCTTCTGGAAAATGGTGGGATTCGAGGTGAGGCCACGGACCCCGCGTTGTACCAAAGCCTCGAGGTGGCCGCTGGTCAGGTACCCGCGCCGCAAATTGTCGATCCAAGGGCTCTGCCCGTGGTCGCTGAAGAGCCGTCGTAGACGTTCCGCGCTGGTCATCACCGCGAAGATAGTGCGCGCGCGACACGCACGACGTTGGAGACCGACATGCCGAGATGCTCGAGAGCCACCGCTCCGGGTGCGCTCGTGCCGAACTCGTCGATACCGACCATATCGTCGGCGATCGAGGCCCATCCAAAGGTCGAGCCAGCCTCGACCGCGAGGACGGGCGTGCCCGGCGGTAGAACCGAACGACGAAAGCTTTCGTCTTGCGCCGTGAAACGGGCGAGGTCGGGCATCGACACAACGCGCGCCGACACCCCCACCTTCGACAGCTCCGCGGCGGCAGCGGTGCACAGCGATACCTCGCTACCGGTACCGACCAGGACGAGATCCGGCTGTGCGACGTCGCTCACGATTCCGGCGCCACGGCCGATGGCCGAGCCGTCGGTGACGGTCGGAAGGTTCTGCCGGCTGAGAACGAGCGCGGTCGGTCCGTCGAAATTGAGGGCTGCAACGAATGCCTGGGCCGTTTCATTCCCGTCGGCGGGGCGAATCACCTGCAGGCCGGGAATGATGCGCAGCGATGCAAGATGTTCGACCGGTTGGTGCGTCGGGCCGTCTTCACCGACGCCGACCGAATCATGACTGAAAACGAAGATCACCTTCGCCTTCGACAGGGCAGCCAGGCGAATTGCGGGTCGCATGTAGTCGGCAAACACGAAGAAGGTTCCGATAACGGGTACCAGATCGCCATGTAGCGCAATGCCGTTGGCGATGGCAGCCATGGCATGTTCACGAACCCCGAAAAAGATCTGGCGCCCGGAGCGATCATCACGTGTGAAGCCCCGGTCGGGCGACAGCTTGGCTCCGGTGTTTCCGGTGAGATCGGCCGCACCGGCAACGATGCCCGGAAGATGTTCTGTTGCCACTGCAAGAACCTTCTGTATCGCCACCCGGGTCGCCGGACTCTCGTCTGACGTGAAGTTCGGGAGCTTTCCGACGAGGCGTGAGCCAATGTTACGCGTGGCGTGGCCGGCGAGTCGTTGTTGTGCACCCGTCGCCGACCAACCCCGGTGGGCTTCGGCGCAGCGAGTCCCTGCGAAACTTCGGTAGTTCGCCACGAGGTCTGCCGGTGCATGGAAAGGTTCGTCGGGGATTCCGAGAATCGCCTTTGTTCTGGTGATGTGTTCGGCGACGAACGGGTTGCCGTGCGCCGCGTGTTTGTCGGTGAAGTCGGGGGAGGGAAAACCGATGCGGGTCGGCAACACGATGAGCGTCGGGGCACCCCTGTGTGCTTTCGCCCGATTGAGGACAACCTCGAGGTCGTCGCAGCTCTCCGAAATCGGGCCCGCTTCGATCACATTCCAGCCGTACGAGCGAAAACGTCCGACGACGTCGTCACTGCACGTGAGATCTGTGCAGCCGTCGATGGTGATCTTGTTGTCGTCGAAAATGCAGACGAGCCGGTCGAGACCGAGGTGCCCGGCAAGCGATGCCGCTTCGTGACTGACACCCTCCATCAGGCAACCGTCACCGGCAATGACGAACGTGTGATGGTCGATCACGTCGGCTCCGACGGTTGCACGCAGATGTTCCTCGGCGATGGCCATACCCACCGCGTTTGCGAACCCTTGCCCGAGCGGACCGGTCGTTACCTCGACGCCGGCGGTGTGACCCACTTCGGGATGTCCCGGCGTCCGGGATCCGAGCTGTCGGAACGCGCGAAGATCATCGACCTCGAGTCCGTAGCCGTTCAGCCACAACAGGGCGTACTGAAGGATCGACGCATGGCCGCACGACAAGATGAACCGGTCGCGGTTTGCCCACGTGGGATCGCCGGGGTGGTGGCACAAGATGCGCGAGTACAGCGTGTGGGCCAGGGGAGCGAGGGCCATCGCCGTGCCCTGGTGTCCACTTTTTGCATGAAACGGGGCGTCCATGGCGATTCCGCGGATGACCGCGATCGCTTTCTCGTCGAATGCCGCCCTGTCCCTGATGTCGTTCGCCACGGGCGCAGACTAACTGTTCGGTTGTGGCAGCAAGGTGAGCGGGACGATCGTCCAGGGGTCACGATTCACGCGGCAGTGGGCGAACACCTGGCCGTAGTCGTCGAATTCCAGTTCGCCACGAACAAGGCGGTACGTGAACTTGCCCGGGTCGACACGAAAGGGACTCACGTTCCTCGCGACCTGTTCGTCGCTCTCCTTCGGGCCTTTGCGAAACACCACTTCGAACACGCCCTCACCCGACTCGGATGGTTCACAGTAAATCAACGCCACCAGATGGGGCGAAAATGTGAACGGGGGCTGTGACGGTGCCACGGTCGAGAAGAAGGCGCCCGTGAGATCGATCCTCGTACTCGGCCCTTCGACCTGACGCATCTCGAAATTGTCGACGAACAGCGCTGAGACCAGATGCACGACGCGATTCTAGGAGCCACGCACCACCGGTACTCCAACGACGTACGTCGACTCGACCCGCAGATGCTCGTCGAAACACGTGATGTCCGCGAACCGACCAACCTCCAGTGCGCCGATTTCTCCCGCTCCGATGACTTCTGCGGGTGTCGATGTCGCCGCTACGAGGGCGTCGATCAGGGAGACTCCCGCACGCTGCACGATGCACCGAACCTGCTCGGCCAGCGGGACGACCGCTCCTGCAAGAGTGCCGTCAGGCAGCCGCGCAGCATCCGTCACCTCGAGCCCCTCCGCCTCGACGCCAGACGTGGTCGCCACGGAGTCACTCACGAGGAAGATCCTGCCGGGCCCCTTGCATCGGAAGACCAACCGGATCGTTTCGGCATCGACGTGCACCAGATCGCCGATCAGCCCTGCGTACATCGCCGGGTCATCGAGAACCGCGCCCGCGAGCCCGAAACCTCTGTGCTCGACACCGGACATCGCATTGAAAATGTGGGTGCAGCACGTCGCTCCCGCGGCGACGAGGCGTGCGTACTCCTCGCGCGACGGAGCCGAGTGTCCGATCGAGGCCACGATGTTGCGTGCTGAGAGCTTTTCCATCACGGCCCCCGCGACCGGTGATTCGGCGGCCAGCGTCATCATGCGGAGTCCTTCACCGCATGCGTCGAAGACATTATCGACCTCGTCCACCGCTTTGGCGATGAGATGCATGTCATGTGCCCCGGGTCGGCGGCCAAGAAACGGGCCTTCGAGGTGCACTCCGAGGATGCGGGCCCGACCGTCTGACGCGTTTCCTGCCGCTGCCATCACCGTGTCGTACGCACGGCGACGCACGGTCGGCTGACAGGTCGTGATGGTGGGCAGGAACGACGTCGTACCCGCTTCAGCGAGACAACGCTGCAGGGAATCGATCGACCCGCCGATCACGGCATGTACCCCCAAGCCGTTGCACTGAAGGTCGATCAGTCCCGGACTGACGAGGGAGTGAACGCGGCGCGGGTGCTCATCCTCCCCGAAAGACCTCACGGCAGCGATACGGCCGTCGTCGATGTCGATGGCGACGTCGTGGCGAAGGACGTTCGCGACGAGCGCACGACGTGCGTGGATCGTCAGGCGGCGCGGCGATTCGTCAAGCTGCGGCACGCCTCGATGGTACGACGAGCTTGACTTCGTTCAGACGCACCCTGGCGAGGCGCAACCACGTGAGAACCTTGATGATCCACCAGCCGTAGTCGACCTCGTACCACCGGTGCGCAAGCCGCGCCGAAGTTGGCGCCGCATGGTGGTTGTTGTGCAGGCCCTCACCTGCGGTCAGAAATGCGAGCCACTGGAGGTTGCCGGCTCCGTTGTCGTAGGGGCGACGACCAAAGTGGTGACCGATCGCATTCACCGCAGCCGAGCCGCCGAGATAGAGGTTGACGTGAACGATCGACGCCGCGAGGCCGACCCACACGCCGAACACGAGACACAACGAGGTGATGCCGACGGTGAGCCCGAGGATGGTGCGGTCGAACAGCAATCGGTCGAGGGTCGTTTGCGGCATGTCCTTGGCGTATCGGCCGAGAGTCGAGGGGTCGCCGGCGCACCGTCGATAGAGAGCCACGTTTCTTGCTTGAACCGTCTTCCATCCGAGGAGAACAGGCGAATGTGGGTCGCCATCGACATCGGTGAAGGCGTGATGCTTGCGATGGACGGCAACCCACTGGCGAGGGCGAATTCCGGTTGTGACCCAGACGATCAATCGAAAGCCGACCGCGGCGACCGGCGACAGCGTGAGAGCGCGATGCGACATTGCCCGGTGGAGATAAATCGTCGTCGCGACATTTGCAACAACCGTCACGGCAAGGCCGATCACCAAGGCGGCCAGCGCGGTTCCGAGAACGGACTGGGGCACGAACGGGGCCGGCAGGAAATCGAAAAGGTCGGGCATACGGCCACCCTAATCACCTACCGACCAGTAGGTAGAAGTTTCGGTAGGCTTTGTTCGGTGGCCACCAAGCCGATGCGCGACCAAATACTCGACGAGGCCACGGAATTGTTCGCCCGTCAGGGGTACGACGGCACGTCGCTCAACGACATCGCGGCCGGGGTGGGCATCAAACGCCCGAGCCTCTTGCACCATTTTCCCAGCAAGGACGCCCTCTACGGCGAGGTGTTCGAAAAGATGCTGTCCGAGTGGCTCGAGCGGGTCGAAGACGCCATTGCGTCTCCAGGGTCGGGGTGGGAACGATTCTCCGCCGTCCTCACGTCGGGTTTCGACCTGTTCGTCGACAACCCGGCCTATGTGCGGTTGATGCGGCGAGAAGCTCTCGAAGGCGGAGACAGGCTCGGTATCGACCTCGTTGGTGTCGTGACGCCACTCTTCGACGCAGCCGTCGATTGGCTCGAAGGGGAAATGGCTGCGGGTCGTTTTCGTGCGATCGACGCACGCCATGTGCTGATCACGGCCTACGCGTCGCTACTCGGATACGTGTCCGATGCTCCTTTCATCAATGGTTTGATCAACGACGACGCGCTCGCACCCGCCGCGCTTGCGGCGCGCCGCAGTCACGTTCTCGACCTCTTTCACCGGGCTCTCGCGCCCGAAAGCGGCACGTCTGCGGGGAGCCTCACTAGTCTCGGTTCGTGACCAGCCCAAACGACACGGGAAGAACACTTTCGGAACGCGAAAGCAAGACCCTTCTGGGCGGCTTCGGTGTGCCCTTCCTTCCCGAACTCGAAATCGACCGCCCCCACGATTCCGCAGCACTCGCGAGCCTCCTGTCGCAGCAGAAGGTGAGTTTCCCGGTCGTCGCGAAGCTGAACGGTGACCGCATCGCGCACAAGACCGAACGTGGTCTTGTGAAGCTGAATCTTCCCGATATCGCCGCGCTCACAGTCGCCGTCGATGCGCTCTTCGCCGCGGCGCGAGCCGACGACGGTTCCGTCTCGGTTCTCATCGCCCCGATGGTGAAGAGCAATCGCGAATTCATTGCCGGACTCGTTCGAGACCCCCAGTTCGGCCCGGTTGTCATGCTTGGTGTCGGGGGAGTCCTCGCGGAAGCGATCGCCGATGTCGTGTTCCGTCCGGTTCCGCTCGACCCGGTTGATGCGGCCGAGATGATCGCCGAGATCAAGGCGCAGAAACTTCTCGGCGAGTTCCGCGGCGAACCTACCGTCGATCGTGGTGCGCTGTCATCGGTTCTCCTCGGTCTCTCGAGAGCGGCGGAGGCGCGGCCCGAGGTCGCCTCTATCGACATCAACCCACTTCTCGTCGATGCGACGGGTCATGTGGTGGCAGTCGACGCTCTCGTCGAGTTGACGGATGAACCGTACGAACCCCACCAACAAGGTCGCACCTCGTGGCTGCGTGACGAGCACTTCCGGGCGTTGTTCGAACCTCGTGGCGTTCTCGTCGCCGGCGCATCGAGCCACCCCGGGAAGTTTGGCTTCGTTTCGATGCACAACATCCTTGCGAGTGGCTACCAAGGCCGCGTCGGCGGAACGAATCTGTCCGGGGAAGTCGTGCTCGGTGTGCAGACCGTTGCTTCGATGTCGGATCTTCCGCAGGATTTCGCCGACCTCGTGTTCGTGTGCACCCCGACGTCGGCGAATCCGGGACTCCTGCGCGATTGCGCCGCACGCGGCGTGAAAGCCGCGTTCCTCACGTCGGCGGGCTACGGCGAGGCCGGTGACGAAGGTCGGGCGCTCGAGGCCGACCTCGTGGCGCTCGCAGAGGAGCTCGACATTCTCCTTGCCGGACCGAACGGGCAGGGCGTCGTCAGCACGCCCGCGCAGTTGTGCGCGCAGATCGTCGCGCCGTACCCACCACGCGGACGGATCGGTGTCGCCAGCCAGAGCGGCAACTTCGTGTCGTCCTTCCTGAACTATGCACGCTCGAGCGGCGTCGGTGTCAGTCGTGCCGTGTCGGCCGGCAACGCGGCGAGTGTGTCGGTTGCCGACTATCTCGACTGGTACGCCTCGGACCCGGAGACGTCGGTCGGCCTTGCGTATCTCGAAGGCATCACCGACGGTCGTGCGCTCATGTCGCAACTTGCGCGGGTTGCCGAGCGCATGCCGCTCGTCGTCGTGAAGGGCGGTGCGACCGAGGCAGGAGCCAAGGCGGCCGCCAGCCATACCGGGGCGTTGGCGGCCAACGACAAGGTGTTCGATGGTGCCTGCAGGTCGGCCGGAATCGTTCGCGCCGCGACGGTCGAAGAGGCATTCGACACCGCTGCGTGTTTTGCCACCCAGCCCCTACCGCAGGGAGGCCGCACGGTGATCCTCACCACCGCGGGCGGGTGGGGCGTCGTGACGTCCGATGCACTCTTCCAGCGCCCCGAGCTCGAGCTCATCCAACTACCCGACGACCTGAAGCAATCGATCGACGCCAAACTCCCGCCGCGATGGAGCAAGGGCAACCCAGTCGACTGCGCCGGGGGAGAAACCCGCGACACGATCCCCGAGGTATTGGAACTGATTGCGCGTCACGACGCGGTCGACGCGGTCATCTATCTGGGAATCGGAATCCAGTCGAACCAGGCACGCCTCATGCGGGAAGGCAACTTCTATCCCGACCACGGCCTCGAACGAATCGTTGCCTACCACGAACGTCAAGATGCCCGATTCGCCGAGGCGGCAGCAGAACTGTCAACCGCGACCGGCAAGCCGATTCTGGTTGCCACCGAGCTCGCAATCGCCGACCCCGAGAATCCCGGTCCACGCACGGTCCGCGAAACGGGTCGATACTGCTTCCCGACGGGCAACAGGGCAGTGGCAGCGCTTGCACACATGGTTCGTTACGCCACTCATCGGAATCGATGACGCCCAACGACAAGACCTCCTCACCGCCACGCGGGCGTCAACGGACGAAACGCCGTCGTGCACGCCGGCCGGGTCAGGTTGTCGCAGTCGTCGGCATTCTCGGAGCCGCGCCGCTGGCCTCACTGTGGGTCGTCGGCCACTCGCTTGCAACCCGTACCGAGGGCCGAAACGCCGAACCGGTCTCGTACCTGGTGACGCCGGTCCTCAACGTTCGACGGGCGGCCACGACTCTCGTTGGCGACATTGCCGCCCGCAATCTCCGCGTCGAGCTCGCCTCGATCGTCGACCGCCTTCCCTCGAATGGTTGCGTCAGGGTCGACGCCGGCGGGCGAGTGGTCATAGCCAAGTCCGCCGACAAGGCGCTGGTTCCCGCAAGCACGATGAAAATCGCGACCGCCGCCGTCACCCTCGACATCTTGCCCGCCGACACCCGCTTCGTGACGCGCATCGTCGGGACCGTCGACAACGGAATCATCGGCGGTGATCTCACGTTGGTCGGTGGCGGCGATCCGCTCCTCGTCAGTCGCGAATATCTCCCGACGGAGAAGTATCCCACGACTGATCCGACCTACCTCGACGACCTCGCCGACAAGGTGAAAGCAGCGGGTGTCACCGCCGTCTCCGGGTCGGTCGTCGGCGACGAGTCATACCTCGATGACGATCGATACCTCGACGATTGGTCGTCGGGTATCAGAGGTACCGAAGGTGGTCCACTCGGTGCCTTGATGGTGAACGACGGCGTCGTCGTTGGGAACCCCATCAAGCCCGACAATCCAGCCGTCGCTGCCGCCGCCGAATTCACCCGACTTCTCGAGGCCCGCGGTATCGCCGTCGGGGGAGAGCCGAAGGAGGCAAAGGGGACACCGACCGGGGCGACAATCGCAGAGATCCGTTCGAGTTCCCTCGACAAGATCGTCGCGGAGATGTTGACCAACAGCGACAACAACACCGCGGAAATTCTCGTTCGACATCTCGGCCTTGCAAAGTCTCTGCGGCCAACTACGGCCGCGGGCCTCGCTGTCATCAGCCAGGCTCTCAACACTTGGGGCATCGACGGCGTGGTGGTCAAGGACGGCTCGGGTCTGTCCCGAGGCAACCGCATCACCTGCGCAGCCTTGGTCGAACTCCTCGAGCGCGAGCCGGTCGGAGGACAGTTGAAGTCGGGGCTTGCCGTTGCGGCCCGAACCGGAACGTTGCGAGACGTCTTCGACGGGACACCCATGGCAGGAAAACTGCTCGGCAAGACGGGCACGTTGCTGAATGTGAAAGCGCTTGCCGGCGTCCTGCCGGTCGACAGCAAAGACGAGGTCCTCTTCGCTCTGTTGTTGAACGGTGCCGGCTGGGCCGACCAGGGCAACTACCGCCCGTTGTGGGAACAGCTCAGTACCGCCCTTGCCACGTATCCAAAGGCGCCGACACGCAGCCAGGTGGCGGTGCTCGGCGCTGGTTGAACCAACCCCGTGCAATTCGGTTTGTCTGCTGCGAGAATCGGAGCATGTCCACAGACGGCGCCAAGCGCGCGGCCCCGCGTGACCGCGACGGCGAACTGCTCGACCTGGTCGTTGCCTATGCGCGTCAGGAGACCGTCGAGCCTTTGCGCGGAGCCGGACGATGGATCGCAGTCGGCTTGGTTTCGATGGGGTTCATCTCGGTCGGCATGGTTCTTGTGTCACTCGGGCTCCTTCGGGCGGTTCAAGACATCGGCGGTACGGCGTTCGTCGGAGCGTGGTCCTTCGTGCCCTATGTGTTCGGTGTCGTATTTGCCTCGGTGGTCGTGGCAATCGCGATCAGTCAAGTGAAACGTCCGCGACTCTAGGGAGGTTGTGATGCAGGACAGCGGTGCTGACAAGAAAATCTCGAAAGACGACCTCGAGCGTCGATTCAAGTCGTTGCAAAACGATCTCCAAGGCAAGGTCGAGAACAAGAAGCAGACGCTCGTCGCTGCTGCCGGCGTTGCGGCCGCCGCGCTGATCATCGTCTCGTACCTTTTCGGTCGTCGTCGCGGCGCACGGCGTTCCACCCGGGTCGAATTCAGGCGCTGACGCCGATGACAACCCGCCGTACCCGGCGACTCGGGTTTCTCGCCTCGCTCGTGATTGGTGGCACGCCACTTCGACGGAAGGTGTTCAACACTGTCGTCCGGCGCTCGCGATCGTTCACCCGCGGAGTCATTGCGTTTCGGATCATTCGACGCGTGTTGCGCGGTCCCGCCACGAAAGCAACGACGGTCCGCGCATCCCGCGCGGTGATCGACGTCGAGGGTCGCTGACGGAAATGTTTGCATTCGGTGACACGTTCGCCATCGGCGAGAAGGTGATGCTCGTCGACCGCAAGGAGCGTCGCTATCTCGTCGACCTCGCAGCCGGCGGCGAATTTCACAGCCACGCCGGATTCGTCTCCCACGACGACATTGTCGGATGTCCCGATGGGGCCGAGGTGGTCTCGACCAAGGGCGCAAGGTACGTCGTGTTGAGGCCGACGCTCGAGGATTTCGTCGTCGAAATGCCTCGCGGAGCGCAGGTCATCTATCCAAAGGATCTCGCCACGATCCTGATGGTGGGCGACATCCGGCCGGGTGTGCGTGTTCTCGAATCGGGAGTCGGTTCCGGCGCCCTTTCCATGGCCATGCTCCGCGCAGGAGCCAACATCACCGGCTATGAGCTTCGCGAGGACTTCGCAAACCGCGCGCGGGCGAACGTCCGGTCGTTTCTGGGCGAGTCGGCGCTTTCGTCGTACGACGTCCACATTCGCAACTGTTACGACGGCATCGATGGGTCCGATTTCGATCGCGTGATTCTCGACCTACCCGAACCATGGCTCGTGGTCGACCATGCCGTGGGCGCAATGCGCCTTGGCGGCGTGCTCGTTGCCTACACGCCCGCAATCACCCAGGCAATGCAAGTTCGCGAGGCTCTCGGCGAGCACTGGACGGGTCAGCGGACCCTCGAGGTGTTGCACCGAACGTGGCATATCGACGGACAAGCAGTAAGGCCCGACCATCGCATGGTGGCGCACACGGGATTTCTGACGGTGGCGCGTCTGACCGGCAAACCTGACTAATCGACCTGAGGGCTCGTGGCCCGTGAGATCAGGGCTCGATGAAGATGCACTCGCCCGGGCACTCTTCGGCCGACTCGACAACTGCGTCGATCATGCTGTCGGGGAAGTTGGCCAGACCCTCGGCGCCCTGGGGGTTTCCCTTGGCCGTCGCGAAAATCTTGCTGCCCTCTTTCACGTAGGCGAGACCATCGTCGAGGAGGGTGAAGACATCCGGCGCGATCTCTTCGCAGAGGCCGTCGCCCGTGCACAGATCCTGATCGATCCAGACCTTCATTGATTGCTCCTTCGTCGCTCGTATGAGTCGCTGCCGTGAAAACGAAACCGCCCGAGACCGGACAATCACGCGCCCTGACTCTACACAACCAGACCCCGAAGGTCACCTTTTGCACGGGACAACCACCACCTTTCCGCAGGGTGGTGGCGTACCCGCTGGCCGGAGGTGATAGAGAGAAGAAAGGGCATCTCGTCGTGTCGGAGGTACGGAATGTCGAGTGGGCAGGCAGAAGACAGCGGCCAGGACGCAGGGCGTGACGCCCGTCTCGAAGCGCAACTCCTCGAGACGAAGAGCCAGTTGGCCCACAAGAATGCCCAGAACGAGAAGTTGTCGTACACCCTGCGCGAGGCGCGCGAACACATCGCTCAGCTGCGCGAAGAGGTCGACAAGCTTTCCCAGCCACCTTCGGCCTACGGGGTGATCGTCGGGAAGAACGACGATGAGACCGTCGACATTCTCACCAGCGGACGCAAGATGCGCGTCCATCTTCATCCCGACATCGAATTCGACACCGTTGCGCGTGGGGCGGAAGTTGTTCTGAACGAGAGCCTCAACGTCGTCATGGCCCGTTCACCCGAAGGATCGGGAGAAGTGGTGTCGCTGAAGGAAATCTGCGACGACGGCGTGCGTGCCGTGGTGACTGTTCGTGGTGACGACGAACGTATCTGCGAATTGGCCGACGCGCTGCGCGGTGCCCACCTGCGATCGGGCGACCTGCTGCGCCTCGATCCGCGGTCGAACCTCCTACTGGAAAAGCTCCCACAGCCAGATGTCGAGGATCTTCTTCTCGAAGAGGTCCCCGACATCGACTACGCCGACATTGGTGGTCTCGACTCCCAGATCGAGCTCATCGCAGATGCGGTCGAACTTCCGTTTCTCTACGGCGACTTGTTCGCCGAACACCGACTGCCGGCGCCGAAGGGTGTCCTTCTCTACGGCCCACCCGGCTGCGGCAAGACACTCATCGCCAAAGCCGTCGCCAACAGCCTCGCCAAAAAGGTCGCGGCAAAACAGGGCGACTCCAAAGGCCGCAGCTACTTCATCAACGTGAAGGGCCCCGAACTCTTGAACAAGTACGTCGGTGAAACCGAACGTCAGATTCGCCTCATCTTCCAGCGAGCGCGCGAAAAGAGTGAAGAGGGTTGGCCGGTCATCGTGTTCTTCGACGAGATGGATTCGATGTTCCGAACGCGCGGCAGCGGCATCAGCAGCGACATGGAATCCACGATCGTTCCCCAGCTTCTGGCCGAGATCGATGGCGTCGAAGGACTTCGCAACGTCATCGTCATCGGAGCAA
>JAGWWV010000049.1 GCA_018970175.1 Acidobacteriota bacterium | reverse complement strand
TTCGACCGTCCCATCCTCCACGGACTCTGCACCTACGGGTTCACAGGGCGTGCGTTGCTTTCGGCACTTTGCGACAACGATGCATCCCGCTTCTCCCACATCGAAGGTCGGTTCGCTTCGCCCGTCATCGCCGGCGAGGCATTGACGATCTCCATCTGGAACACCGCACCGGGTGAGGCGGTGTTCACCACCGCGGTCGGCAATCGTGTCGTCCTCGACCAGGGTCTCGTCCGCTACCGCTGACTTTCAGAAGAGCGTGAGTTCGTCGGGTCGGCGTCCGCGGAGCGCGTCGTAGTCGACCTCGACACAAGCCAGGCCGCGCGTCGTTGCGAGCGTCTTTGCCTGCGGCTTGATGACCTGTGCGACGAAGATTCCGCGGACCTCGCCGAGTGACGAGTCCTTCGACAGGTATTCGAGGTAGCGGGCAAGTTGTTCGACGCCGTCGATTTCACCGCGACGCTTCACCTCGATTGCGACGGTCCGTCCGTTGCGGTCGCGACACAAGAGGTCGACCGGGCCGATGGCGGTTTGGTGTTCGCGGCGGATGAGGGTGAGGCCTTCTTCGATCGCGTCGGGAAGGGCGGCAAGAAGCTCCTGCAGGTGAGCCTCGACCCCGTCCTTGCTGAGGCCCGGATCTTCCCCGAGTTCGTGCACGGTGTCGAGGAACACCTCGTGAAGAGAGATGGTGAGGGTCTCGCCCTTCGCATTCGACACGACCCACTCGCCCTCGCGTTCTTCGATGACGTTCGGTGCGTTCATCCAGTTGAGAGGTTTGTAGGCGCCGCCATCGGCGTGAACCGCGACACATCCGTCGGCCTTGACCATGATCAAGCGTGTCGCCTCGTCGAGGCGCGACTCGAGACGACCCTCATATTTCACACTGCAACGAGCAACGACGAGACGCATCGCCAATTTCGTAGCAGACAATTAGATTTGGCAACGAAATGGACCCCTCCCGCGACCTGAGAACGAAGCAGTACCTCATGCTCGCCGTCATCGTTGCGGTGGGCGTCGCATGGCTGGCCATCGGGGCCTCGTCGAACGGTGGGTCGGGAACCGCGTCGGTCACCACGGTCACGACAACGACGACCGTTGTGAGCGCACCGGCCACCCCGACATCGCAAGTTGCCGACACCGTTGGCGAGGTCGCCGATCTCGTCGGCGAAGAGGAAGTTCCAGACGACTGCACGATTGCGCCAAAGACGTTGCGCACGGGTGACACCGGGGCGTCGGTGTTGTGTCTGCAAAAGGCACTGATCCGCCAAAATCGGTTGGTAGGGGCCGCCTCGGGAACCTTCGACGGTCCGACGCGTACGGCGGTCGTTGCGCTGCAGACGGAGAAGGCACTCTTCGTCGACGGTGAAGTTGGCCGAGAATCGGCGATCGTCCTCGGCATCTGGCCCGAAGAGAAGTTGAACGTGGTGCGCACGCCACCTCCGGCACCCGGGGCGAAGGACTCGATGGGCTTTCCGCTCTCGTCGGTCGCGTCAACCGGTGCGGATGCACCGCCTCTGCCCCCGGATTCGGGAGACGGTCGGCGTCTCGTCTACGACAGATCGGGCCAGCGTGTGTGGGCCGTCGACAAGGACGGCACGATCATCCGCTCGTGGCTCGTGTCGGGCAGTCGCTACAACAACGAGTTGCCCGGTACGCACAAGGTGTACAGCAAGTCCGAAATCACGACTGCGTGGAACGGCAAGGCGTTCCTCAAGTTGATGGTTCGCTGGATGAAGACCGACATCGGAGCCATCGGCTTCCACCAAATTCCCGTCCATCGCGACGACGGCACGGTCTACCAAACCGAGGAAGAACTCGGCACGCGCCTGTCGGGCGGCTGTCAGCGACAGGCGAAGGACGACGCCGAGTTTCTGTGGAAGTTCGCGAAAATCGGAACACCGGTCGTCGTCATCTGAGACGAGCGGTCGTCTACGTGACTCGTCAGGCGCGGATGTGGTCGCGCATCCGCTTGTTGATCAGGTTTCGGCGTTCCTGAAGTTCGCGGTAGGTGAGCCGGTTCACGCTCGCCTCGAGGCCGAGGCTCGCCTTCACGCTGTCGAGATTGACTTCGAACGCATCGGGGTTGAACCCGAGTTCGCGTCCGATGCGCTCGCCGTGGCGTTCGGCGAACACCATCGAGATCGTCGCGACCTCGGCGAGGATGTCGAGGTCGGGTGCGAGCCGTGCGATGGCGCCGTCGAGGAAGACCATGTTCTTCACGTAGAGCATCAGCTCTTTCGGCATGCTCGCGCCGTAGCCGAGCAGCGACTTCACGATGCGTTGCACTTCCTTCACGAGTTCCTCGCCGGAGAGCCCCGTGGGATCGATCGTGGGCTGGTCGAGACGCAGGTCCTTGATCACCTGGTCGATGTCGACATCGGCGGGAAGTGCGCCGAGGTCGCGCAGTGCGGCAACCTGACCCTTCACGTCGTTCGTGGTGGCGCCCAGCATGAGGCGCAGGAAGGCGATGCGGCGAGGTCCGGTGAGGCGACCGACGATGCCGAAGTCGAGGAGCGCGGTGCGCCCGTCGGTCATCACGAAGAGGTTGCCTCCGTGGAGGTCGCCGTGGAAGATGCCCTCGATCATGGCGCCCTCCATGAAGGCGATCATGCCGGTGCGCACGATGTCTTCGGTGTCGATGCCCGCGGCCTTCATGCCCTCGACGTCGTCGAAATTGAATCCGTTGAGACGTTCCATCACGAGCGTGCGACGGGTCACCAGCTTCGGATGCGGCCGGGGGACGATGTACCGCTCTTGTTTCAGGTTGTGCAGCATCGCCGCGACGTCGACCATGTTCGACGCTTCCATGCGGAAGTCGAGCTCTTCGACGATCGTTTCGGCAAAAAGTTCGACGAGCGCCGGCGGGTTCGCGAGGGCGGCGATGGGAATGCGACCGATGAGGAACGGCGCGATCCACGACATCACACGAAGGTCGCGTCGAACGAGTTCTCCGATGTCGGGTCGTTGCACCTTCACGACGACGGGCTCGCCGCTGACGAGCGTGGCGGCGTGAACTTGTGCGATGGATGCGGCGGCGAGGGGAGTGGTGTCGATGTGCAGGAAGACGTCGGTGAGGCGCGCGCCGAGGTCGGATTCGATGGTGCGCTGGACGACATCGAAGGGTTCGGCGGGGACCTGGTCGCGACAGCGCTTGAATTCATTCACTAATTCGCCGGGAAAGAGGCCCTCGCCGCTCGAGATGATCTGGGCCAACTTGATGTACGTGGGCCCCAGGGTTTCGACGGCGCGACGAAGACGCAGAGAGAGCACAGCGCGGCTTTCTTCCGGTGTGGAGAACCGACGAAGCTTCTTCTTCACCAGCCAGGGAACCAAGGCGCGTCCCAGAACGGCGACGACGGTGAGCAGCCGACCGATGGGCGGGATGCGACCGGGGGTGGTGAGTCGGGGAATCTCGTTACGAGCCTCGCGGCGCAGGACCGCGGCGTGGTCGGCCCAGGTGATCGTGTCGCGGTCGAGCTCCCACGGCCCGCGTTCGGAGAACGCGCCCCACAAGAGGTCAGCGACGTTGTTGGCGGGGCTCTGAGCCATCTCGTCAGTTTGCACGTCCCCCGTCGGCTTGCTCCCGTTGTGCCCGAAATTGCGAGTGTGACAAAGGGACTAGGTTGCCGAGTCTGGGGGTGCAGCTGTGGGCCAAACCGACCGTTATTACGTCACGGACACCGATCTCTCCGATCGGTTTCCGATTTACACGCGGGCGAACGTCGGGGAGGTGTTCCCCGACCCGGTGACTCCGTTGACGAGTGGCACGGGGTTGTGGCGTGCGGAGCGGGGTTGGCGCACGGCGTGGGAACGGATGGGCGCGTTCGAACTCGCCGAGTTCCCGTCCGACGTTTTTTGCCAACTCGGTGTCGTGGGCGGTTACTGCTACTTGAACGCTTCGCTCATCCGGCTGTTCGGTGAGCGAGCCCCCGGTTTGTCGTGGCAGGACATGGACGCTCAGTTCTTCGGCGCGCAGCCGGGAATTCCGGCCTACGTCGAAGCTCCGGGTGACGTACGCCCCGATCTCACCGAGAAGATCGGCGGGACCTTCGCGTCGATTCTCGCGTTCTTCTCGGTCGACCAACTGAGCGAGATCACCGACCACAAGTCCCGAACGATTGCTCTGCGTCGTTCGCGTCCCGATCTCACGACGCTGAACGATGCAGAACTATGGGCCCGTTATCTCGAACTGATCGGCTGGCACGAATGGTTGTTCTCCCAGCACATCTACACCACGTACATGGCCACAGTGCCGGTGGGAATGATCTCCGCGATCGCGACTGCGGTCGGTCGCCCCGACCTGATCATGCCTCTCATATCCGGATTCGGCGACGTCGATTCGGCCGAGCCGAGTCACGCGATGTGGGCGATGGGTCGGCTCGTCGCGAAGTCTTCGCGGTTGACGGCGGCGTTCGACGCCGGCACGTCGGGACTTCTCAACAAACTCCGATCCGACGGTTCGTCCGAGGTCCAACAATTCGTCGCCATGTTCGACGACTTCGTGGTGAACTTCGGCTCACGCGGACCGAACGAATGGGAGGCGCGCTCACCAACCTGGGAGACGCGTCCCGAACTTGCACTGTCGGCGATCGAGCGCATGCGTCTCGCACCGTCGGCGGCTGATCCCGCAACGCACAGTGTCGACCGTGCGCGCGAGCGCGCCGCCGCGGCCGAGACGTTGCTTGCACTCGTCGCGGGCGATCCTGCGGTTCACGGCCAGTTGTCGGTTGCAATTTCTGCTTCGCAGGCGTGGATTCCGGCGCGCGAGCGAACGAAGACGAACAACATCAGGTTGATCCACGAGTGCCGCATGCCGATGCGCGAGATCGGTCGTCGGATGGTCATCAAGGGTTTCTTCGACGAGGTCGAGGACTTCGGCTTCGTTCAGGCCGAAGAAATGGAAGATCTCCTTGCGGCGCAGTCGGCGGACGCGGCAACCTGGCGGTCGGTCGTGCGCGAGCGGCGCGCAACCTACGAGTCGCTCGCGTCCAAGTCCCCGCAGTTCGTGTTCGTCGGAGCGCCCGCGAGCCCGGACACCTGGGAGAGCCGCTCGGCATCGGCGGTCAGTCGACTCGCGGTGGGTGAGAGCCTGCAGGGCATGCCGGGTTGTCCGGGCCTCGCCACGGGCAGGGCGCGTGTCGTTCTCGATTCGAACGATCCAACCGCCCTCGAACCCGGCGACATCTTGGTAGCGCCCATCACCGATCCGTCGTGGACGCCGCTCTTCGTGCCGGCCGCCGCGGTCGTCGTCGATGTCGGTGCGCCGCTCAGCCACGCGATCATCGTCAGCCGAGAACTCGGCATTCCCTGTGTCATCTCGGCAACCGACGCAACGCGGCGAATTCCGGATGGGGCTCGTCTCGAAGTGAACGGGTCGACCGGAGTGGTTACAGTTCTCGCCGAATAGCCCCCCACACGTCACGGAGCCTCCATGTCGCACTGGATCACCGACACCCGCGCCAGCAAACGCTTTCCCGTCTACACCCGCTCGAACGCGAGCGACGTGCTGCCCGACCCCATCAGCCCGCTCGGCGCAAGTCTTGCCTTCATCCCGGGAACCATGGAGGGCTGGCGCGACGGCAACGTGCGCAACGGTTCGGTGCTCGAAGGCGAAGTACACGCCGAGGGTTTCAACCCTGTGTGCGGGTTCTTCAACGGCTTCTTCTACGTGAACGCCTCGGTCGTGCGACTGTTCGGTGTTCGTGCCGGGGTTGGTGCCGAGCCGATCGACCTCGCCTTCTTCGGAACACGTCCCGACACGCCACCGTATGTTCCGCACCCCGACGACCCGAACGAAACGGTCGCCAAGCAACTCGTCGATCGGGCCAACTGGGCACTCACGATCACCGAATACCCGGAGCTCGAAGAGTCGAAGCGTGTGGCGAAAGAGGCGCGCGCCAAGCGACCGAATCTTGCCGAGGCAACCGACGCACAGCTCGTCGACTACGCGCGTTCGCTCATTCCCGTGCATCGTCGCATGTTCGACGACCACGTCATGACCTCGACGAACACCGCCACCGGCCCGACCGTTCTCGGTCAGATCGTTCCCGACCTTCTCGTGCGCATCATCGCGGGCGCGGGTGACGTCGATTCCGCCGCACCGAGTCACGCCATGTGGGCGCTGTCGCGTCTGCCCCAGAACTCGCCCGAGTTCCAGCAGGGCTTCGAGGATTTCCTCTACGAGTTCGGTTCACGCGGGCCGAACGAATGGGACCTCTACTCCGACGTCTGGGAGACCAAGCCGGCTCTCGCTCTTGCCCTCATCGATGCGATGCGTCAGGTCGGCCCCGACGGCGATCCGTCAAAGGCCGCGGCACGCACCGTCGCCGACTCGGCCGCGGCACTCGCCGAGGCGCTCGAGCGGGTGAAGGGCAACGACGAAGCCACGACAATGGTTCAACTGGCCGCGACGTCGGGCCGTCGGTTCAACGCGTGGCGCGAGCGAAGCAAGACCAACTGCATCCGCGTCATGAACGAGGCGCGTGTCGCGATGCGTGAACTCGGTCGTCGCCACACCGCAACCGGCGCACTCGCGCACGAAAAGCAGATCTTCATGCTGTTGAACGAAGAACTCGATGCCTTCGTTGCCGATCCCAAGTCGTTCACCGCCAAACTCGCCGAGCGTGAGACGCAGTGGCGGTCGCTGTGGGAGCTCGAAACCCCGTACTTCGTCGAGGGCGACAAGCGCGTGCCCGAAATCGAAGATCTACCCAAGCGGACGGAGGTGAAGGTCGACCGTGTGAAGACCGGCGATGTCCTTCAGGGCAACGCCGGATGCTCGGGCATCGCTCGGGGACGCGCACGGGTCATTCTCGATCCTGCCGACCCGTCGGCTCTCGAAGAGGGCGACATCCTGATCGCGCCCAACACCGATCCGTCGTGGACACCGCTCTTCATTCCCGCCGGTGGCGTCGTGGTCGACGTCGGCGCGCTCAACAGTCACTCCATCATCGTCAGCCGTGAACTCGGTATCCCGTGCGTCGTGTCGGTCGTCAATGCGACGCGACGCATCCCCGACGGTGCGACCATCGAAGTGAACGGCGACCTCGGCACCGTCACGATTCTCGAGAGCTGAACCGGCGATGTCGCGGGGAGGGCCGCTCACCGGGGTTCGTGTCGTCGAACTGGGTGTGTGGGTGGCAGGACCCGCGTGTGCCGGCGTGCTTGCCGATTGGGGGGCCGAAGTCATCAAGGTCGAACCGCCGGCAGGCGACCCGCAGCGCAACATCTTCGGCGCGCTCGGACAAAATGATCAGCCCGCGGTGCCACCGTTCGAGATCGACAACCGGGGCAAGAAGTCGGTCGTCATCGACCTGCAGACAGCCGACGGTCGCGAACGCATGCAATCCCTTCTCGCAACCGCCGACGCATTCGTCACGAACGTCCGGCTCGCGGCTCTCGCACGCCTCGGTCTCGATCCCGACACCGTGAGGAAGGCGTTTCCGCGAATCGTCTACGGGATCATCACCGGTTACGGCCTCGAAGGTCCCGACGCGCACCGTCCGGGTTACGACATCGGCGGCTACTGGGCACGTTCGGGTCTCGCACACACGCTGGTTCCCCCCGGGGCGAATCCACCGGCGAACCGCAGCGGGCAGGGCGATCACGTCACCGGAATGTCATTGGTGGCCGGTGTGTCCGCCGCATTGTTCGATGCGCAGCGAACCGGTGAGGGTCGTCTTGTGTCGACGAGTCTCTTGCGCAACGGCGTGTACAACATCGGCTGGGACATCGGTATCCAGTTGCGTTTCGGAAAACGCGAAAGCACGCGCCCGCGCGAGAACGGACGTGCTCCGCTCATGCTCAACTACTTCGCCGGCGACGGCAAGGCGTTCTGGATGCTCGCACTCGAGGGTGATCGCCACTGGCCGGCGCTCGTTGCGGCCGTCGACTCCGACAGGCTGCGGGTGCCGCAATTCGACACCGCGAAGCTGCGACTCGCGAACAACACCGAACTCATCGCCACCCTCGACGAACTCTTTGCCGAACGACCGATGGGCGAGTGGGTCGAGCGCTTCGACCGTCACGACGTGTGGTGGGCACCAATCAACTCGATTCCCGATGTCATCGCCGATCCCCAGGCGCGTGCTGCAGGCGCGTTCGTTTCCATGACACCGCGCGACGGCGAAGAGCCGTACGAGGCGGTGAACAACCCGGTCGACTTCGACGGGTACTCGCTGCGACCCGGGCCCGTGCCCCGTCTCGGGGAACACACCGCGCACTATCTCGACTGAGGCGGATCAGCCTTCGTTGTCCCAGAGCGCCCTCATCACCGGTTCGGCGAGTTCCGGACGACAGATGAGAAGGTCGGGCAGCCAGGTGTCGCGCTGGTTGTAGACGAGGGGCGTGCCGTCGATGCGGCTCGTGTGAAGACCTGCAGCTCGCGCAACGGCAACGGGTGCGGCGGAATCCCACTGGTGCTGGCCGCCATCGTGGACGTAGATGTCGGCTTCGCCAAGGACGACCGCCATCGCCTTCGCGCCGGCCGAGCCGAGTCGAATTGCGTCGCAGTCGATTGCGTTGGCGACGAGTATCGCCGAGTACGGCGCACGGTTGCGTGACGTGATGAGGCGAACCTTGCGGGCGGGCTTCGGTGTCAGCATCGGCTTGGAATCGGGATGCGTGTCGAGCGTGACACCGAGTGCGGGCAGTGCAACGGCGCCGGCGACCAGGTCGCCCCGCTCCCACAACGCAACGTGGATGGCCCAGTCCGAGCGACCGCGCTCGCCGTACTCGTTCGTGCCGTCGAGCGGGTCGATGATCCACACCCGGTCGGCGGAGAGTCGTTTGGCGTTGTCGGCACCTTCTTCCGACAACACCGCATCGTCCGGTCGGTGTTCGGTGAGGGCGTCCATCAAGTAGCGGTGACCCGCGGCGTCGCCCGCGTCCATCACATGCCACGGCGAAGAGTTCTCGGCAAAGAGCTGGGTGCGCAAGGCATGCAGGCGTTCGCCCGCCTCGCGCGCCAGGTAGGAGGCAAGTTTGTGGTCGTCGGCAACGACGGTGGGGTCGATCACGAGGACTGTCTTCCGAGTTCCACGGCCCGGCGGACGATGTTGCGGAGAGATTCCTCGTTTGCGCCGCGTCCGACCTCGGTCTCGATGAGTGCTTCGAGTTTTTCGGCGGCGACTTCGTTGAATGCGCCGATCCGCTGGCGGGATGCGACCGTCGAGGCGATGATCAGAATGATCGCCGCGAGCGTCGTGGTGAGTCCGATGGTGACGACCCAACCCTCATTGTTGCCGTTGATCGACGACACGATGATGCCGGCGATTCCGCACACGAACACGACGGCGCACAGCCATCGAATGACGCGGAGGCTCGTCGGTACGTTCATCGGTTGAGTGGCTTGTACTTGATGCGATGGGGCTGGTCGACCGACGCACCGATTTCCTTGCGTCGCCACGACTCGTACTCGCTGAAGTTCCCCTCGAACCAGCGGACTTGGCTGTCTCCTTCGAAGGCAAGAACGTGCGTGGCGATGCGGTCGAGGAACCAGCGGTCGTGGCTGATGACGACCGCGCAGCCGGGGAAGCTTTCGAGGGCCGTCTCGAGCGCGCGCAACGTGTCGACATCGAGGTCGTTCGTCGGCTCGTCGAGAAGCAGGACGTTGCCGCCGCGCTTCAACAGTTTTGCGAGGTGCACTCGGTTGCGCTCGCCGCCGGACAGGTCTCCGACGAGTTTTTGCTGGTCGCTTCCCTTGAAGTTGAAGCTGGCGACGTAGGCACGACCGTGCACCTCGCGACCACCGACCTTCATGTGTTCGACGCCACCGGTGATTTCTTCGTAGACGGTCGCCTTCGGGTCGAGGTCGTCGCGGTTCTGGTCGACGTAGCTCAGTTGCACGGTGTCGCCGACGGCGACGGTGCCCGAGTCGGGGGCCTCGAGGCCCGCGAGCATACGGAAGAGCGTCGTCTTACCTGCGCCGTTCGGGCCGATGATGCCGACGATGCCTGCCGGGGGCAACGAGAACGACAAATTGTCGATGAGCAGGCGGTCGCCGAATCCCTTGGAGAGTTCCTTCACTTCAATGACGGTGTCGCCAAGGCGGGGTCCCGCCGGGATCGCGATCTCGAGGCGGTCGGGGCCGCGTTCGGCGGCCTCTGCCTCGGCATGGAGTTTCTCGTATGCGGAGAGGCGCGCCTTGCCCTTGGCTTGCCGGGCCTTCGGCGACATTTTCACCCACTCGAGTTCTCGCTGCAGCGTGCGGGCACGTGCCTCGTTCGACTTCTCTTCCTGGGCGAGACGCGCCTGCTTCTGTTCGAGCCAGCTCGTGTAGTTGCCCTCGAAGGGGTAGCCACGACCGCGGTCGAGTTCGAGAATCCACTTCGCGACGTTGTCGAGGAAGTACCGGTCGTGCGTGATCGCGACCACGGTGCCCGGGTATTCGGACAAGAATCGTTCGAGCCACAGCACGCTCTCGGCATCGAGGTGGTTGGTCGGTTCGTCGAGGAGCAACAGATCGGGCCGGCTGAGGAGCAGACGACACAACGCCACACGGCGACGTTCTCCGCCGGACAACGTCGTGACGTCGGCGTCGTTGGGTGGGCACCGCAGCGCGTCCATCGCGATTTCGACGTTGCGGTCGAGGCTCCACGCATCGGCTGCGGCGATCTTGTCCTCGAGTTCGGCCTGCAATGCACCGACCTTTTCGTAATCGGCGTCGGGGTCGCCCCACATCGCCATGACTTCCTCGTAGCGGGCAACGAGATCGCGGACCGGCGCGACGCCGTCCATCACGTTGCCGAGCACGTCCTTGGCGGGGTCGAGGTGCGGCTCTTGTTCGAGGAGTCCGACCGAGAAACCGGGGGTGAGGCGGGCCTCGCCCGAGTAGCCATCGTCCTTGCCGGCCATGATCCGCAGGAGGCTCGACTTGCCGCTGCCGTTCGACCCAATGACGCCGATTTTCGCCCCCGGGTAGAAGGAGAGGGAGATGTTCTCGAGGACGGTGCGATCGGGCGGGTAGAACCGGCCGAGCTTGTAACAGGTGTAGATGAATTCGTGCGCCATGGCGCTTTCACCCTACTGCCCGCACCGAAAGGCTCTCCTTTCGTGGGTTTCGGCTCTCGCGGGAATCGGTCGGTCCGCACACGTGCCGCGACGGGCTGGTACTTTCTCAATCAAATCGAATCGTCCCAAACATCAAGGGAGCAATGAACATGCAAGCACTGGAACTCCTCACGCGCGACTATCTCGGAAACTTTGCTTTCCGTTGGTTGCACGTCGTGGCCGGCATCTGTTGGATCGGCCTTCTCTATTACTTCAATCTCGTGCAGGTTCCGGCCTTCGCGGCCTACGGCGACGAGGGCAAGGCCCGCAACATCGCCATCGACAAGGTGGCCCGCCGTGCGTTGTGGTGGTTCCGCTGGGCGGCCATCGCCACTCTGGTCACGGGCCTCTTGATCACCGGTCTCATCGAGAACTACTTCAAGGACTTCATGTCCGGTACGTCGCTCTTCGGAATCGGTCACAACGTGGCGATCAGCGTCGGCATGGTTCTCGGCATCCTCATGGCCGCCAACGTCTGGATGGTCATCTGGAAGAACCAGCGCGTCGTGCTCGCCAACGCGGTCAACGTGCTGGGTGGCAAGGACGCCGATCCCGCCGCAGCCGGCGCAGGTCGTCGCGCTCTGCTTGCCTCGCGCCAGAACTTCATCTTCTCGTTCTCGATGCTGTTCTTCATGGTCGGTGCAGCCCACTTCTACAGCGGTGCCTTCTCCGGTGCCACCAGCGGCAACGCGTGGACCTTCTTCATCATCGCCATCGCCATCGTGGCGATCCTCGAACTGAACTGCCTGGGCCTTCTCGGCGGCACCGCGGCAACCAACAAGTTGCTGTGGCCCTACGAGAGCCACAAGAACGCACTCATCTCGGGTGGCGTGTTGTGGTTGATCCTCTGGTTGCTCTCCGAGATCCTTCTCGGCTGATTCAGCGCTTCCGAACT
>JAGWWV010000115.1 GCA_018970175.1 Acidobacteriota bacterium | reverse complement strand
CGCAACACCTGCGGGCCGTTGCCGATGAGGTTGCCCTCGCGCAGCGGTTCGGTGATCTCGCCATTCTCGATGAGATAGGCCTCGGTCATGCCGAACACGAAGTCGCCCGTTGCGGTGTTGACGCTGCCGCCACCCAACTTGGCGATGTAGACACCGTTCTTCGTGTCGCGCACGATGTCGTCGGGGTCGGTTTCGCCGTTGATGACGAACGTGTTGGTCATGCGCACCATCGGCAGGTGCATGTAGCTCTGACGACGGCCGTTTCCACTTTGCGGACGTCCTTCCTTGCGCGCGCGCAGGTAGTCCCACATGTAGTCGGTGAGCACGCCGTCCTTGATGAGCGTGTTCGACTGGCTGCGGTGGCCTTCGTCGTCGATGCCGATGCAACCCCACTCGGTGGTCATCGTGCCGTCGTCAATGAGGGTGACAAGAGGTGACGCGACGAGTTCGCCCACCTTGCCGCGGTAGACGCTGGCGCCCTTGCCGACGAGGTCGGCTTCGAGACCGTGACCGCACGCCTCGTGGAAGAGAACGCCACCGCTGCCCCGCTTGATGACGACGGGCATCGACCCCGACGGCGCGGGACGTGCGCGCAGCTTCGTCACGGCCTGTCGTGCGGCACCGATCGCAAGGGCCTCGACGTCTTCCATGTCGAAGAGCTCGAAGCCGATCGTGCGTCCCATCGAGTCGTAACCGGTTTGCATGCCGGCATCGCCGGTGGCGACTGCGCTGACGCGGAAAAGCGTGCGCACCTGTTGGTCGGCGGCGAGAACGCCGTCGCTATTGGCGACGAGGATGTGGCGCACACTGTCGCCATATCCGGCCGAGACCTGCACGATCGAGCCGTCGACGCTGCGTGCGGCATCGTTTGCACGCTGAAGAAGTTCCACCTTGCGTGACTTGGCGACGGTGTCGGGGAACTCGACGATGTTGTTCACCTTCTGGCTGACGGCGGCGCCGAGCGCCACCTTCACGACACCACCCGTACCCTGACGTGCGGCAACGGCGGCTGCCTCGGCGGCGGCGAGCAGACCCGCTTCGGACAGATCGGCAGTGTGGGCGAAACCCGTGGTTTCGCCGTGAACGACGCGGATTCCCGCACCTCGGTCACGACCCGAGGTGACCTGTTCGACCTTGCCGTCGTCGAAGCCGGCCGACGTTGAACGCTTGTCCTCGACGAAGATCTCGGCGAACTCGGCGCCGGTGCTGCGTCCCTTGGCAAGCACCCGCTCGATGGTGTCGGTGCCGATTTGGTCGAGGAAAGGGCTGCTCATGAGTGCTGACGTTACTTGGCTGCGTGCCTAACCTTCTATGGCGTGGGGAAGGAAGGCGACATCACACGGGAGGTGGACCTCAGCCCCGTCGGCCGGGTCCACCAGCGCCGGTGGTGGAAAGAAACGCTGATCATCGGCCTCTTTTATTCCATCTACACCTTCACCCGCAATCAATTCGGCTCCGACGTCGTGAACGGTCAGGACATTCCGGTTCACGCGTTCAACAACGCGATACGGGTGATTCGCTTCGAGAGATGGATCGGCCTGTTCCACGAAGAGTCGGTACAAGACGTGTTTCTCCCGCACCGGTGGTTCATTCAGTTGATGAACACCTACTACGGCACGGCGCACTTCGTCGTGACGATCGGTGTCTTCATCGTGTTGTACATCAAGCGGCCCGACGTGTTTCCGCAGTGGCGCAACACGCTCGCCATCACCACCGGCCTTGCAATCATCGGCTTCGCCCTGTTTCCGTTGATGCCACCCCGTCTTCTCGATGCGCCGTGTCCGCCGGTTGGCCACGGGGGTGCCTGCATCGAGGCGCCCGAACGCGGACTCGCCGCCGGCAAGGAGAACTTCGGCTTCGTCGACACGCTCGACGTCTACGGCGGGCCGTGGGACTTCAGTTCCGGGGCGGCAGCGAAGGTGTCGAACCAATACGCAGC
>JAGWWV010000048.1 GCA_018970175.1 Acidobacteriota bacterium | reverse complement strand
TGGTTGTGGCGTGACATGTCGAGCGAGCCGTCGTACTGGCGTGCACGCGTGAGACACCAGTTGCGGATGTTGGCCGCCGTGGTGCGCTGGGCGACGGTGCGCAGCGCCGCCGCCAGCAGATTGCGGTCGAGTTGTTCCGCCTCGTTGGAGTGCGCAAGGTACGAGGCAAGTTCGAGGGCCCAACGCGTGTCATTGTCGAGGGCACCGCGTACCGTGTCGCGCACAGTGTCCCGGCCACCCATCGCGGTGATCATCTTCGCGGAGTGTTGATGTCGGTCGAGGGGAAACAGGTTCGCTTCGTCGCCGTCGAAGAACCCGAAGAGTCCGCTGCGCACCTGGCGTACGTGGTGTTCGAGAACGCCGTAGAGCTCGGTCGTGATGTAGTCGTCACCGAAGACGTCGGGAAGTCGGATCTTGGCGGCGAGTTCCGGACCGGTGAGACCGCGGTTCGTCCAGCGCACCGTTTGATCCCAGATGAGCTGGATCGAGTCGCGGTACCTCGTAGCGCGTTCACGGATCTCGTCGGCACCCGACATGACCGGTCCGTGCGTGGGCACGAGGTGGTCGGCGTTCAGCGAGATGAGGTGGTCGAGGCCCGCGAGAAGAATGCGCGGGTCGCGGTACTCCTCGCCACGAATGGCAAAGACGTTGAAGAGAACCGGCCACAGCGCGTTGTGCACCGCCACGCCCAACGTGGGGAACCAATAGGTGACCGAGTCGTCGGCATCGGAGGGTGCGTGTTGAACCTCGCAGCGCAGTCCGGCGATCGAGAGCGACGCGCGTTCGCCGAAGGTTGCGGTCGGCGCGACGTAGCCGGGTGTGTTCGGTGCGTGGTTGGGGTTCTTGAACGACAGGCCGAGGCCGACATTGATGAGTCCATCCGGACCGTCGAGGGGAAGTGACGTACCGAACTGTTCGACAAGGCCGCGGTTGTACGCCGCGGACACCTCGGATGAGGTTCGGGCACGGTTGGCGGCGACACGCTCATGGGCATAAACGGGAAGCGTGCGCCCTGCGGCGTCGAACACCGCGGCGGTGCCACCCACGTAGTGGAAGTGGGTGTAGGCAACCGCTGCGAACGGGCGGTCGGAAACCGTTCGCAGGTGTGCAATCGCCGCGCGCATTTCCTCCACGCATTCACCGGTGTCGATCGCGATGATGCCTTCCGGGGCGTCAATGAACACCTGGTTCGACAGTCCGTTCGCCGTGACCACCCAGACTCCGGGCCGCACTGTGTGGATTGCTTCCGTGTAACGGGCGCTGTTCGCAACGTGTTGGCGATGACCAACCCGCCCCTTGGCGTCGGTGATCGTTTGGCGTTCGTCGTTCTCGAATGCGGGCACTGGGCCACCCCCTCGGGGGCGAAACTACTGCGCCCAGCGACAGTTGACGGGCGCCACTGCACCGAACCGCGCTTCGAGAGCATCACCCACATCGAGCAACAGGTCTTCTCGCCATGATCGAGAAAAGATCTGCACTCCGATCGGCACACCATGGACATTGCCGGTGGGGAAGGCGAGAGCGGGCATGGCGACGGCCGACAGGTTCATGCCCCAGCGACCGATGTGGGTGAGCTCATCCATCGCGCCCGGATGCGCGGTGTCGTAGCCGCGTTCGATGAAGGGCCGCGCCATGAGGGGCGTCACCACGATCGGGTATTCGGCAAGGAATCGAGTCCACGCCCGCATGACGAAGTCGCGATCGTTGAGGGCAGCCATGAAATTCTGCGGTGTCGGGGTCGGGATACCCGACACCCAATCCGACACCGCGATGTCGAGACCACTGTCGTCGATGTCTTTCAACATCGACGCCAAGCCGAGAGCAATGTCAAAGGCGCCGAGTCGCTGCCACAGCGAGAAGAAAGTCTCAACCATGGGGGGTGTCACTTCGTCGATTTCGTAACCCGCATCGGCAAGTGCGGCTCCGGTGCGGCGGACTGCGGCGAGAACCTCGGGGTCGATGTTCGCGCCGTCGTCGGTCACCAGCGCGACTCGGATTGGTCGCTTGTCGTGATGGAATTCGTGCTCAGCGGGAACCCAGTTGGGGTCGTTCCAGTTCTGGCGTGTCATCGCGTGGTACGCCGTGCGGATGTCGGCCATGGTGCGTGCAAGCGGACCGTTCGTCGACATGTTTGTCGCGCTCCACCCGCGTGGTACGGAAGGATTCGTCCCGCCGGTCGGCATGCGACCGATTGTCGGGCGTAGTCCGATGATTCCGTTCAAAGTTGCCGGCCAGCGAACCGATCCTGCGACGTCGTTGCCCTGCGCCACCTGACACATTCCGGTCGCAACTGCGACGCCGGCGCCTCCGCTTGAACCGCCGCAGCTGACGTTGCGATCGAATGGATTCAGGGTTTCGCCGTGCAGGTCGTTCGAGGTGTGGAAACGCATGGCGAATGCGGGTGAGTTCGTGCGGCCCAGCATGACGAGGCCTTCCGAGAGAAGACCCTGCAGACAGGGGTGCGTTTCGACGGGGCGGTGCTGTGCGAGTGCTTTGATGCCGTTGTCGCTGGGGTACGGGATGTGGTCGGTGTTGATTTTCGTTGTGAGCACTGCACCAGCGAGTGCGCCGAGCGATCTACCCGCATCGACGTCGAGCGCTTTTTGCCGGGCATCGTCGTCGGTACGCCGCACGATGGCATTCAGCCGGGGGTTCAGTTGGTCGATGCGTGCGATGTGCGATTCAACACACTCGACCGCCGAGAACTCGCCCTTGACAATGAGTTTCGCGGTCGTTGTCGCGTCAAGTTGCCAAGGCTCCACGAGGTCCCACCTAAGACGTTCTCCAAGACGAAACTAGTCGGAGTCTTTTTGTATCGCGGCGAAACCATTAATGAAATTTGTTTCATTTTGGGAAACAAACGGTTCGGATCAACGAGGAAAATCGAACTCGGGGGAAAAACGCAGGTATTCCTCGGCACGCAGTTGCTCGGCCAGTCCGACCTCCCACGACAGGTACTCCGCCATTGCCTCGCGGGCCCCCTCGGCCCGAGCCCATGGCGGATACCACATGTCGTCGGTTGGTGTGAGAAGGCGCGGATCATCGCCATCGCCGATCGTTTCGAAGGTGCCCCCGGCGCGTCGCCATGCGGGGCGACCGCCCACGAGAGTGCGCACCTTCCCGAATCCGAGTCGTCGTGCGTCGCCGGCGGCGAACGGAGCAACGTTGCCGGTTGAGCAGCAAAAGACGATCGTCTGGTCCCGTGAAAACTGTGACAGTGCGTCTGCGAGTTGGCTGCGCATGGCGTAGTGCGAGCCCGGGATACGGCCTTGCCGGTACCAGTAACTCTCACCAACGTCGACAATCACGCACGAGCCCGACTCGGTCAGCGCGACCAGTTCGTCGGCCCCGATGCTGTGAACTTGCGGGTCGGGTTGCACAAGGGTTGCACGGGTATCGGGGCCGTGCTCCGTCAGATGATCGAGTGGGTTGGCCAATACCGCAACATCCCAACCCATGCGACCCAGCCAATGAGCCGTCATGACGGCCTGTACTTCGTGTTCGTCGACCACGACGATGCGGGCGTGGCGCACGGCAGCGAAGGTATCGGTCGACTGAATCAACTGCCCACCCGGTGCGTTGACGCTGCCCGGAAGCCGTGCGAGAGAAAAAGCCTCGGCGAGCCTGACGTCGAAGACATAGGTGGTTCGGCTCTCGTCCGCCAACCACGAGTCGAGGGTTGGCATGTCGATGAAGCGGACGGCGTTCCGTTCGGCGAGCGTCTTGGCCGTTGAACGCGCAGAAGAAAGGCCGTCTCCGACGGGTTCGGTGACGATGTTCGACTGACCGTGGTCGGGAGTGAAGTCGTGAAGTTGCCAGCCCATGGTGCCGTTTTCAAGCGCAAAAACGGGATTTGGCAGGCCGAATTCGCGGAGGCTTTGTGCACCGATGATCGAACGCGTTCGTCCGGCGCAATTGACGACAACGGGAATTGTCGGGTCGTCAAGTGTCGACGGAATGCGAAAGATGGTTTCCATACCGGGGCAATTCGTGGCTCCGGGAATGCTGACCGTGCGGTACTCGGCAAGAGGTCGCACGTCGAACAACACGTACGGTTGACCCTCGGCCATCCATGACGTGAGCGTGGGTGCATCGATGTGAGGGGTGTGCAGTCGTTCCTCGACGATTTCGCCGAATACCTTCGAGACGATGTTGCTGCCGGAAAACAGCCGAAAGCCCGCAGCCGCCCAACCTTGGTTTCCGTTGGCGAGCACGTTCACATTGCTGTAGCCGCACGACTCGAGGAGTGACGCGGCTTCGGCGAGTGTCGACCCATCGCCGTCGGTGAGCACGACCCGTGTTGATCGGCGTGGCACCAGCCGTGGAATGGTTGTCTCGAAGCTCGCCCTTGGCGCGCCGGTCGCAACGAGAATGTGCCCACGTGAGAACGGACCGCCATCACTGATATCGAGCAAAGCCAGCTCGTCGCCGTCATTCAGCCACGAACGCAACTTCTTTGCGTCGATCGTGCGAGGCATCGACGTCTCAGTTCCGCAGTCCGGCTTGCTTCATGAGCGGCAAGACCCGTTCACCGAAGTACTCGAGATCGGGGAGGTAGTCGTAGAAGTTCACCTGGATGCCGTCGATACCGCAGTCGTGCAGTTTCAACATCTTCTCGACCACTTGCTCCGGTGTCCCGACCATCTGCATGTTTCCCCCGACCGCCAGGTCGTCGCGCATCGCACCCTTCCACGAAACGGTGTCACCACCCGTGATGAATTTGAAGAAGTTCTCGAGCGCCACCGGATCGGCGTTGTCAATGAAAGCCTGACGGCGCTTCTTTGCCTCTGCTTCGGTGTCGGCACAGATGACGTGGGGATTGATGATGGTCTTCACCTCGTATCCGGACTCGGCGGCGCGAGCCTTGATCGATCGGTTGTGTTCCTTCAACAAGCCGTAGATGTCGGCCCCGGCTGGCCGGGTGATGAAGAGCAAGTCGGAGTGTTTGGCAGCGAAGTCGACCCCTGCGCCGCTGCTCGATGCATTCACGATGATGGGCCGGCCATTCACGGGTTTCGGTGACACGAACCCCTTCGACATTTTGTAGAAGCGTCCGTCGTGGTCGACATTCTCCGCCGATGACCAGAGCCGCTTCATGACTTCGAGCAACTCGTTGGCCATCTCGTAGCGTAGGTCGTGCTCGATCGGTTCGAGCCCGAACATCGCAAAGTCTTCGGGCTTGATACCGGTGACCATGTTGATGCCCCAACGTCCCCTCGACATGTGATCGAGTGTCGCGGCGTACTTCGCCAGCAGAAGGGGCGTCCAGCCGTAGAGAACGTGAACCGTCGAGATGAGCATGATGTTCTTTGTGAGCGCCGCAAGGCCCGCCGTGACGAGCAGTGGATCCTGGGTGTTTTCACGGAATCGCATCTCGCCGCCGAGACCGCCGGCCCCGTGCCACTGTGCGAGTCCGAACACGAGATCGAAACCCAATTCCTCGGCGCGTACGGTGCACTCGGCGTTGTACTCGAAGGTCCAGTCGGTTGACCGCGGGTAGAGAGAAGGTGTCCATGCGCCGTTCTGCAACGGAATGAAGAGGCCAAGAATCATCTTGTTCTTGGCGGCACGCTGGAACGGTGTGAGTCCGTCGCTCGCATCGTGTTGTTGCGCCGTGCTGAGTCGCAGCATTCCGTTCCCCCCCGAAGGACTCGTCGCGTCCAACGTCTCGGAGTCATCTTTTCACGGCACGCGAAAAGGAAGTTTTTTCGCGATGGGATGGCGGTGTCAGACGGGGCGAACCGCAAGGGTCATCGATGCCGGACCCCAAACGGGCAACTTTGCGTGTTTCCACTCGATCGGTCCGGCGGCTTCGACGGTTTGCCAACGATCGACCAGCACCGACAGCGTCTCTTGCAGTTCGGCACGCGCAAGTGCCGCGCCGAGACAATGATGCACGCCGAACGAAAACGCCATGTGGTCCCGGGCGTTGCCGCGCTCGGGCGAGAACGTGTCGGGGTTGGTGAAGTGGTGCCCGTCCCGGCTTGCTCCCGAAAGACCGATACCGATCAACGTTCCCGCCGGGAACGTGACACCGCGGTATTCGAATGTCTCGTGCACGAGTCGCATGGCCATGCGGATTGGGTTGAGCAGTCGCAACGATTCCTCGACAGCACCGGCAACCAGTTCGGGAGCGGTGCGCAGACGAGCCCAAGCTCCGGGGGTGTCGAGGATCAGCGCCATCATCGACCCGAGTTGATTGCGGGTGGTGTCGATGCCGGCTGCGATGAAGCTGCGGATCAGCGAGACGAGTTCACCCGTCGACAGGCGGTCACCCGATTCCTCAGCGGTGATCAACTTGCTCAAGAGGTCGTCGGTGAGGTTGCGTCGGCGCGAATCAATGAGTCCGACGCAGTAGCGGTCGAATTCCGCTGCGTCGCGTGCGAGACGCGCGTCGCGCTCGGTGTCACCCACGGCCGACGACTTGAGAACTTGGAAGTGCGATTCGGCCCACTTGCTGTAAAGGGGGAAGTCGTCGCGACCGGTGCCGAGCATGTCGCCGATGACAGCGACGGGAAGTTCGTCGATCATCGACTGGAACTCGACGACGTGGCGACCGTTCGCATCACGCGGCGCGATCGCGAGTGAGTCGTCGACGAGTCGGGTGACGTGATCGCGGATCGCGGGTCGCAGACCGTCGATCGACTTCGGGGAGAAGGCCTCGGCGACGAGGCGGCGCAATCTCAGGTGCTTTTCTCCCTCGGCAAGAAGAATGTCGTCGGCCGGCAACGAGCTGACCGGGTTTTCGATACCGGCGAGCAATGCGGGAACCTTGCCTGCGGCCTGGTGCAGCCGGCGTTCGCGCAGCAGTGCGGTGACGTCGTCGTGGCCGAACACCACGTACCCGCACAGCCAGCGTTGGATCCAGCCGTTGTCACGGGATGCCGCAACTTCCCCGTAGTACTCGGCATGCGTCGGGTCGTCGAGCGACATGCGATAGCGCTGCAGGTCGAGGTCGCCGACGAGAGTCGTCACGTCAATCGCCCCTCACCCATTCCCCAAGAGTGGCAGGACGTCACGGGAAAAACGATCACACTCATCACGGTGTGGGTAACCGGACAAGATGAACGCGTCGATACCCATGTCGCGGTAACGGTTGATCTTGTCGGCAACCTGGCGCGGTGTGCCGACGATCGCGGCACCGCACCCACTGCGGGCCCGACCGATCCCCGTCCACAGGTGCGGTTCGGCGAAGCCGTCACCGGCCGCCGACTCACGCAGTTCGGCCTGGCGCCGTACGCCCGTGCTCTGCGAATCGAGTGACCGCGCGCGGATGCGTGCGCCTTCTTCGTCGTCGACGGCGGCCACCAGGTGTTCGGCGGCACGCAGTGCGGCGGCCTCTGATTCGCGCACCACCACGTGGCATCGGTAGCCGAAGCGCAGCGATCGACCGTGGCGTGCCACGCGCGAACGCAGGTCGTCGATCGTCTCGGCGATCATGTCTTCGGTGTCGGGCCACATCAGATACACGTCGGCACCGGCGGCGGCAACGTCACGCGCCTCGTTGCTCAGTCCACCGAAGTAGAACGAGGGGTCGACGGGGTTCTCGATGGTGATGCGTGGTGGGTCGAGATGAAGCGAATGAAACTCGCCGTCCAGGTCGAGGCGTTCACCGCGCATCAGAGTCCGCACAGCGGTCATCACCTCGAGCGTGCGTCGGTAGCGAGCGGCCCCGTCGAGCGTTTCGCCCGGCATGTCGGAGGAAATGATGTTGATGGTCAGGCGACCGCCGAGGGTGAGGTTGAGAGTGGCGAGTTGGCGAGCAAGCTGTGGCGCCCACACCTCGCCGCAACGCACCGCAACGAGCAGCTTCATCCGTGACGTCAGTGGTGCAATCGACGACGCGAACGACACCGTGTCGATGCCGAGCGCGTAGCCCGACGGCAACAAAATGTTGTCGAAACCGCCGCGTTCCGCAGAGAGCACGATGTCGCGACAGTGTTCCCAACTACTGCGAAGATCACTGCGCACAACCCCCAGCTGTTCGTAGTCGTCGTCGCAGAGTGCGCCGAACCACGAGAACTCGGCGGCCGGGCGCGCGCTGGTCACGGCAGTGGAACGCCGTCGCTCGCGACGATGACGCGGTAGACGTCGGTGCGGGAAAGTCGAACACGGGCTGCTGCGGCGAGATCGGTGAGACGCTGAACGTTCTGGGTTCCGACCAGCGCAACTGCGTCGGCCGGGTGCGACAGCACGAAGGCAACCGCGATCGCCGCGCGCGAGACGCCTTCGCGTCCGGCCAGTTCATCGAGCACCGTCAACAATTCGTCACGCACACCCTGTCCGGTGGCGAGTCGACCGCCGGCGAGCGGGCTCCAGGCGAGGGGAGTGAGTCCTTCTTCCATGCAGAGGTCGAAGGTTCCGTCGCGCATCGGAGCGAGTGACGCGCACGAGAACTCGGGTTGGGTCGATACCAATGGTTCCTCGACGTAGGCCGAGAGAGCCATCGTTTGGGCGGGTGTGTAGTTGGAGACACCGAACATCGACACCAAACCGCGGTCACGCAACGACGCGAATGCAACGGCCACCTCTTCGGGGTGGGTGAACATATCGGGCCGATGGACTTGGTAGAGATCGACGTAGTCGACGCCCAGGCGACGCAACGACGCTTCGCAGGCGGAGATGAGATACGAGCCCGACGAGTCGTAGGGAACCCCGGGAATGATCCCGCCCTTCGTGGCAAGAACCATCCGGTCGCGCAACGGCCGGTCGGTGGCAAGCACGCGCCCGAGCGCTTCCTCGGACGAACCGAATCCGGTGCCACCCCAGTCGAGGCCGTACACGTCGGCGGTGTCGATGAGGTTCATGCCGAGGTCGAGCGCCGCGTTGATCAACACCGCGTTGTCGGCATCGGACGACCCCGTGAATCGCCAGCAGCCGAAACCGATGGGCCCGATTTCCACCTCGTCACCGAGACGACGCGTGGCATCGGACACGAGGTTGTCATCCATGGACTCAGGTTAGCCATGCGCGTGAATCGGCATTTATGGTGAACGCGTGAACCAGTCGTGTCCCGACCCAGTGCGTCGTGCAGTGATGGTGCAGCAGTGGCGCGACCTCGCCTACATCCACTGGCGATACGACCCCGCGGTTGTCCAGGGACTGCTTCCCCCGGGCCTCGAGGTCGACACCTTCGACGGCATGGCGTGGGTCGGCCTCATTCCTTTCTCCATGCGCGGAATCGGCGTGCCGCGACTTCCCGCGGTTCCCTACTTCGGCTCGTTCCCGGAAATCAACGTTCGCACCTACGTGCGCCGCGACGGGATACCCGGTGTCTGGTTCTTTTCACTCGACGTGAACCGCCTCATTCCGGCGGTCGTCGCCCGCACCACTTATCTGCTTCCGTACTGCTGGGGTCGCGCCTCGAACCGGATCGAGGGCGGTGTTCTCCGCTCCGACGTTGAACGACGTTGGCCGGTTCGCGCCCGGTCGCACACCGTGGTGAGGATCGGCGAGCCAATCGACGAACCCGACGATCTCTCCGTGTTCTTGTCGGCTCGCTGGGGGCTGTATTCGCGCGGCGTGTTCGGCGGCCTCATGTATGCACCGGTCGATCACGAACCCTGGCCGTTGCAGCGAGCCGAACTCGAGTCGATCGACCAGAACGTCGTGCAGGCGGCGGGACTTCCCGCACCGGACGGCGACCCGCACGTCATGTTTTCTCCGGGTGTGTCGGTGCGCATCGGTCGACCGCGGCGTCACGCGCGACGCGCCTAGTCTCGGAACATGACGGCAGTGCGCTTCGGTGTCGTGGGCACCGGAATGATGGGTTGTGAACACCTGCGCAACCTTCTTCCGATGACCGACGTGGTGGTGACCGCCGTGTCCGATCCCAACGACGAACCCCTGCGGTGGGCCGAACTCACCCTTGGTGATTCGTGGAACGGTGTCGTCGCATTCCGCGACCATCGCGAACTGTTCGCGTCGGGTCTCGTTGATGCGGTCGTCGTCGCATCACCAAACCACACCCACAGGGCGGTGCTTGACGACGTACTCGCCACCGACGTTCACGTTCTCGTGGAGAAGCCGATGTGCACCACGGTCGATGACTGCAAGACGGTTGTCGCCGGCGCCGAGAGTCGTGGCGCAGTCACCTGGGTCGGCCTCGAATACCGCTACATGCCGCCCATCGCTCGACTGCTCGAATCACTTCGCGCCGGTGACATCGGCAACCTGAAGATGCTGGCGATTCGCGAACACCGGTTCCCATTTCTCGTGAAGGTGGACAACTGGAACCGTTTCACGCGCAACACAGGTGGAACGCTGGTCGAAAAGTGCTGCCATTTCTTCGATCTCATGAACCTTGCGATCGGCTCGCGCCCCGCACGTGTCTACGCATCGGGCGGACAGGACGTGAACCATCTCGACGAGGTGTACGGAGGCGAACGGTCTGACATCCTCGACAACGCCTACGTTGTCATCGACTACGACAACGGCGTCCGCGCGATGCTCGACCTCAGCATGTTCGCCGAGGGTGGCCGGAACGAACAAGAGATCGTCGCCGTCGGTGATTCGGGCAAGCTCGAGGCCGCGGTTCCGGGAGACGGGAATCTTCACCTCGGCCGACGCGCCGACAGGTCGGTCACCACCATCCCCGTCACCGCGGAAGAGGTGGGCCACGTCGGGTTCCACCACGGAGCGAGCTACGTCGAACTGCGCCGCTTCATCGACGCCATTCGTGGCGACGGCCCGGTCGAAGTCGACACCACTGCGGGGCTGTGGTCGGTTGTCGTCGGTGCGGCGGCACACCGCTCGATCGACGAACGCCGTCCCGTCGACGTCTCTGAATACGGCCTGTAAACGAATCCACGCCCGGAACGACGGGGGTTCACGCGGGCATACAGTGGCGAGCATGCTCCACCCCTTCGACGACTTTCCGGTGCACCAGAGTTCCGCACCGCTCATGCACGTCTTCAGCGATGCGCCGGGTGTGTACGACCGCTACTTCTTCAATGGGCACGATGCGAAGGGCGACATCTTCTTCGCCCTCGCATTCGGCGTGTACCCCAACAAACAGGTGATGGACGCCGCATTCTGCGTGTCGGTTGCGGGAGAGCAACACAGCGTGCGTGCCTCGCGACACTGCGACCGAGACCGTACGAACCTGGAAGTCGGGGCCATCAGCATCCACATCGTGCGTCCGATGCTCGAACATCGCATCGTTGTCGACAAGCGATTCGGTGTATCGGCCGACATCACGTGGCGTGCCACCTCGGCCCTTCTCGAAGAGCCGTCGTTCAAGCATCTCGAGAACGGCCGTCCGCAGATGGACTACACGCGGATGACCCAGTTCGGTGAATGGTCGGGCTGGATCGAAATCGACGACCAACGCATCGAACTCGCCGACGTCGGACCCGTCACCGGATGTCGCGACCGCTCGTGGGGCGTACGGAATGCGGCCCGCAGCGCAAACGGACCGAAGAAGGCCCCGCAGTTCTTTTGGCTGTGGGCGCCCACCACGTTCGACGACCTCTACACGCATGCTGCGATTAACGACTATGCAAACGGTCGGTCGTGGCACCGCAGCGGTGCGGTGACGGCGCGCGTCGACCACGCATCAACCACCACCGAATCGGTACTCGATGAAACGAAGGTCGACCGCGTCACGGCGGTGAGCATCGTGCCGACGTGGGCAAAGGGCACGAGGTGGCTGGAATCAGCAACCGTCACCCTCGAACGGTGGCGTGCAGAACCGCTCGTCGTCACCTACACGCCGCTCCTGAGGTTCTTCATGCGCGGCATCGGATACACGCACCCCGAGTGGGGTCATGGTGAGTGGAAGGGTGAGTTCGCCGAAACGCGCGACAACTTCGTCGTTGCCGATGCGAACCCCGGCGACCCGACGATGATCCATCTGCAGAATCTTTGTCGTGTCGAGTCGAACGGCAAGTCCGGCACGGGTGTGTTCGAACACCTCGTCATCGGCCCGCACGAACCGAGCGGATTCGTATCCGTCCTCGACGGCGCAAACTGATTTAAAATGCCAACCATGACAGGTGCCTCTTCTCGTCTTTACCGCCTCAACGTCATCGCGACGGTGCTTCATCTCGTGCAGGGTGTCGTCATCCTTCTCATCTCAAACGACTTCGCCCTGCCCGTCACCACGTTCTTCTGGAACGACGCACCAAACAACCGACTCGATGTCGCGCGTCTCGAACGCAGTTTCGACGTCTCGGTGGCTTGGGCGGGAGCGTTGTTCCTCTTTCTTTCCGCCCTCTTCCACTTCATCGTGGCGAGCGTCGGCCGTCGGGCCTACGAAGCCGAGATCGCGGCCGAGCAGAACCGTTTCAGATGGGTCGAGTACTCCATTTCGTCGACGCTGATGATCATCACGATCTGCCTGGTGTTCGGCATCGGCGACATCGCGGGGCTTCTCGGCATTGCCGGAGCGAACGTC
>JAGWWV010000011.1 GCA_018970175.1 Acidobacteriota bacterium | reverse complement strand
TCGAAGGTCTTGTCGATCCCGCTGACATCGGGGACGACGCGAACGGCGACGGTCAGAGTTTGAGCGCTGCCTTCAGCGCGTCGAGACGGCTCAACTGCTCCCACGAGAACTCGGGAAGGTTGCGACCGAAGTGACCGTAGGCGGCGGTCTTCTTGTAGATCGGACGCTTGAGGTCGAGGTCGCGCACGATGGCCGCGGGACGCAGGTCGAACACCTGGCGAACCGCTGCCTCGATGGATTCGGGCGAGACTTTCTCGGTGCCGAACGTTTCGACGAGGATGCTGACCGGGTGCGCGACGCCGATGGCGTAGGCCACCTGAACTTCACAACGCGTGGCCGCGCCAGAGGCGACGACGTGCTTGGCAACCCAACGCGCCGCATAGGCGGCCGAGCGGTCGACCTTCGACGGGTCCTTGCCGGAGAACGCACCGCCACCGTGACGGCCCATGCCACCGTAGGTGTCGACGATGATCTTGCGGCCGGTGAGACCGGTGTCGGCGTGAGGTCCACCGAGGACGAACTTGCCCGTCGGGTTGATGAAGACCTCGTAGTTGTCGTTCACGAACTGAGCCGGAATGACCGGTCGGATGACTTGCTCGATGAGGTCGGGACGAATGACGGTGTCACGGTCGGCCTCGGCACCGTGCTGAGTGGAAATGAGAACGGTCTTCAGTCGAACCGGCTTGCCGTTTTCGTAGTCGAAAGTGACCTGGGTCTTGCCGTCGGGGCGCAGGTACGGGATGGCGCCCGACTTGCGGACCTCGGTGAGGCGCTCGGCCATGCGATGCGCGAGCCAAATGGGAAGCGGCATGAGATCGGTGGTCTCGTCGCAGGCGTAGCCGAACATCATGCCCTGGTCTCCGGCACCTTGGCTGTTCAGGATGTCTTCGCCGCTCTTGCCCTTGCGGACTTCCTCGGACTTGTCGACTCCCTGGGCAATGTCGGGGCTTTGCGCATCGAGCGTGACGACGACGCCACAGGTCTTGCTATCGAAACCAAAGAGAGCGTTGTCGTATCCGATGCCTGCGATGGTGTCGCGGGCGATACGCGGAATGTCGACGTAGGCGTCGGTGGTGATTTCACCCGCAACGACACACAGGCCGGTGGTGAGAAGCGTCTCGCAGGCGACGCGCGCATTCGGGTCCTTGGCGAGAATGGCGTCGAGAACCGCGTCGGAGACCTGATCTGCCATCTTGTCGGGGTGGCCTTCGGTGACGCTTTCCGAGGTGAACGTGTACTTGCTCACGGGTGCTCCTGTGTGGGGTGAAGTGACTGCTCGACACTATCCAAAACGTGTGCCGCGACACTGTGTTTGTCGGCCAACGGCACCTCTCTGGTCCCGGCCTTCGTGACGATGGTGACGGCGTTGGTGTGGTGTCCGAAGCCCACTTTCGGCTGTGAAACATCGTTGGCGACGACGATGTCGAGGTTCTTCCGGTCCAGCTTGCCCTTGGCATTTTCCACGAGATTCGCCGTCTCGGCGGCGAAGCCGACGAGAACCTGGCCCGACCGCTTGGCCGCCCCGAGACCCGCGAGGATGTCGGGCGTCGGCTCGAGGACGATCGGCGGGACGCCGTCCTCCTTTTTCCACTTGCCCTCGGCGACCGGTACCGGACGGAAGTCGGCGACCGCGGCCGTCATGATGACGACGTCGGCAGTCGAGGCCGATGCATCGATGGCCGATTTCATCTCGGCGGCGGTTTCGACGGACACGACACTGACGCCCGACACCGGCGCGAAGTCGGCGGTGGTGACGAGCGTGACCTTCGCCCCGCGCCGTGCGGCTTCGATGGCGATGGCGTGGCCCTGTTTGCCGCTTGACCGGTTGGCGATGACGCGCACCGCGTCGATGGGTTCGCGAGTGCCACCCGCGGACACGACGACGTGTCGACCCGCGAGCGCGGACGGTGTCGGCGCAAGGATGCGTCGCACCGCCGCAAGGATCGACTCGGGCGACGCAAGCCGCCCGCGGCCGATGTCACCACCAGCGAGCCTGCCGTCTTCGGGATCGACGATGTGCACCCCGCGCGACCGAAGGGTCGTGATGTTGTGTTGAACGGCGGGGTGCTCCCACATCTCGGTGTGCATGGCGGGACACACGACGACCGGCGCGACCGTGGCGATGAGAGTTGCGGTCAGGAGATCGTCGGACATTCCGGCCGCGTACGCAGCGATGACGCGCGCGGTAGCGGGAGCAACGACGATGAGATCGGCGCGCTGGCCGAGCCTGGTATGGGGAATCGGACTGGCGTCGTCCCACAGCGACGTGTGCACCGGTTCGGAACAGAGCGCACTCAGCGTGGTCTTGCCGATGAAGCGTTCGGCGTCGGGGGTCATGATGGGCGCCACGTGCGCTCCCGCATCGACGAGCTGACGACACACTTCGACGGCCTTGTAGGCGGCGATACCGCCCGAGACACCGACGACGATGAATCGCCCCGAGAGATCGCCGGCGATTGTCATGCGAAGAAAAGCGTCGGCCTACTCGGCTGACTCGTCGGCGACTTCGGCCGCCGCGTCGGCCACTTCTGACTCTTCACCGTTGGCCGGAGTCGCCCAATCGTTGAGATACGAGTTGCCGTCGACCGCGTCGTAGTAGACGTCGTCGGGCAGTTCGGTCTTCACGATCTTGTCGGCGGCGATTTCCTCGAAAGCGATGCTGAGCGGCTTGCGGGCAACCGAACTGACCTGGGGCGGGATCGAGTTGCCGAGACCGTCACCGAGTTGATTGAAGTAGGAGTTGATCTGGCGCGCACGACGGGCTCCGAGAGTGACCAGGGCGAACTTCGAATCGGTGCGATTGAGCAGGTTCTCGACCGGGGGGGTGATCATGGAGTCGTTGGCGCGCATGGCTTTGAAGGCTAGCGACGAAACGACCTAATTTGACCGCTTCTTGCGCTCGTGGTGGACGATCCGCGACAGCTCCTGGAGGGTCAATTCAAGGTCGTCGTTGACGACCACGTGGTCAGCCATGGCGATGCCGACGGGCTCTTCTTCTTCGGCCTTGCGAAGCCGGGCCTCGACTTTGTCCTCGGCGTCTCCCCTACCCCTGAGACGGCGCTGCTGTTCGAGCCGCGACGGCGGAAGGAGAAAGACGAGGACGGCATCAGGGTGGATCAGCTTCACCTGACGTGCGCCGTCGACCTCGATCTCGAGAACGATGTCACGCCCGGGGACGGCGTCGGGCAATGGCGTCCCGTAGTACTGACCGAGAAACGAGGTCCATTCGAGAAAACCCGCCGCGGCGATGCGGCCCTCGAACTCGTCGCGTGACACGAAGTGGTAGGCGTCGTGGCGTTCGCCGTCTCGCCGCGCACGAGTGGTCCACGACCGACTGAGCCACAGGCGCTCGTCGCGGGCAACCAGCGCCTCGACGATGGTTCCCTTTCCCACGCCACCGGGCCCGGACACGATGAAGACCAAGGGCGAGGCCTGGTGCAGTTCGTCGTGCCTTTCGTCCTGCATGGTGTCACATTACCGAAACATCAGCGATGGAGCCGGGAAGTGACGTCACTCCACGACGACTCGCGGTGTTCGTGCATCCAGCGGTGCATTTCGTTCAGCACGCGCATTGCGGCATCGGGACGCAGGAACGACGCCGTACCGACCTGCACCGCGTTTGCCCCGGCTTGCATCATCGCAATCGCATCGCGTCCCGACATGATGCCCCCGACGCCGACGATCGGAACGTGCGGCAGTTCCTTGCGCACGTCGTGGACGGCGCGCAGTGCAACCGCGTGGATTGCCGCGCCGGAGACTCCCCCGCCGCCGTTGCCGAGTGCGGGTCGGGCGGTCTCGACATCGACGGCGAGACCAACGACGGTGTTGATGAGCGTCAGCGCCTCGGCGCCGGCATCGACGACGGCCGCGGCCACTTCAACGATTCGATCGGTGTTCGGGCTGAGCTTGGCCCACAACGGCACACCCGCGACGGCGCACGCCGCGACGACCGCCGTGCTGACATCGACGTCGTGGGCGATGATGCCGCCACGACCCTCGAGGTTCGGACACGAGAGATTCACCTCGAGCGCTGCGACTCGCGACGCCACCGGCGCCAGCATCGCCGCGGCGCGGGCGTAGTCGTCGACCGAGCGTCCCCAGATGCTTGCAACCACCGTCGCGCCCGTTGATTCGAGTACCGGAAGATCGTGGTCGATCCACGCCTCGATGCCGGGACCCTGAAGACCGACCGAGTTGATCATTCCGGCGGGCATCGGATGAACGCGAGGTGCGGGATTTCCCGGCCATGGCGAGTGGTAGAGCGACTTCACGACGACCGCGCCGAGTTCTGCGAGGTCCATGTACGGGGCCATCTCCGCCGCGTGACCCGCCGTGCCCGACGCGGTCATCACCGGCTGGGACAGGGTGACCGAACCGATACGAATCGGTTGGGTGACCCTGGCGCGCAGCCGGCGATGGCGCATCTATTTGACCCCGCTGCGGTGGTACTCCTGGATCGAGCGAACGCTCAGATCACTGTGACGCTGCTCGAGCAGACCATTGAACGCCGCAAGCGCGGCCTCGATGGTGGTCACCGACGAGACCCGGTTCACATTTGCAGCCATACGAATTGCCTGACCGTCGGAGCGCGAGCCGCTTCCCCGCGGCGTGTTGACGACAAAGGCCACACGTCCCGCCTCGATGAGGCCGACCGCGGTCTTTGCGATGTCGGATTCCTCCGAGACCTTGGCGACGATTTCATCGACGACGATGCCGAAGCGTGAGAGATAGTCGGCCGTGCCCGACGTTGCAGCGATACCGAGACCGAGAGCCCGCAGTCGTTTTGCAACGACGAGTCCCGCGGGTTTGTCCTTGTCGGCAAGCGACAGGAACACGAGACCCTCGGTCGGCAGGATCGTGCCGGCCGCGGTTTCGGCTTTAACGAATGCCGCGCCGAAGGTTGCGTCGATTCCCATGACCTCACCGGTCGAACGCATCTCGGGCCCGAGCGCGGTGTCGACATCGGGGAATCGGTTGAACGGCAGCACCGCCTCTTTCACCGAGACATGACCGGTGACGGGTTCGACGAGAAGCCCTTCGGTGCGCAGTTCGGCGAGCGTTGCACCGAGCATCACGCGCGTTGCGACCTTGGCGAGCGGAACTCCCGTCGCCTTGGCGACGAACGGAACGGTACGGCTGGCGCGCGGGTTGGCCTCGATGACGTACACCGTGGTTCCCGACACCGCGAACTGCACGTTCAGGAGGCCCACCACGCCGAGAGCGTTGGCGAGAGACGTGGCGTACGAAGAGATCACCTCGACGACCCATGCGGGAAGGTTCTGCGGGGGAATTGCGCACGCACTGTCCCCCGAGTGCACACCGGCTTCCTCGACGTGCTCCATCACGCCGCCGATCAGAACCTCACCCGTGTGGTCACGCACCGCGTCGACGTCGACCTCGGTTGCATCTTCGAGAAAGCGGTCGACGAGAACCGGGCGTTCGGCGGACAGACCGCCCTCGCGGCCGAGGGATCCGTCACGGGCCAGCTCACGCATGGCGCGTTCGAGATGGGCCTCGTCGTGGACGATCTGCATCGCGCGACCGCCGAGCACGTAGCTCGGCCGCACGAGCACCGGGAATCCGACACGCCGTGCGATCGTTCGCGCTTCGTCGAATGTGACGGCGGTACCGCCGGGAGGTTGGGGAATGGACAGGCTGGCGCACAGCACGTTCCAGCGTTCACGGTCCTCGGCGAGGTCGATCGAATCAGGCGACGTTCCGGCTACCAGGTGTGCGGGCAATTGAGATGCCAGCTTGAGCGGCGTCTGTCCGCCGAGCGTGACGATGAGCTTGGGTTCGACACCACCGCTCGCTTCGGTCTCTGCCTCGATCACGTTCATCACGTCTTCGTATGTCAGTGGTTCGAAGTAGAGCCTGTCGCTGGTGTCGTAGTCGGTCGAGACTGTCTCGGGGTTGCAGTTGACCATCACGGTCTCGAAGCCGGCATCACGCAGCGCGAAACTCGCGTGCACGCAGCAGTAGTCGAACTCGATCCCCTGTCCGATTCTGTTCGGGCCACTGCCCAGGATGATGACGCGCCGGCGGGGAGAGTCACGCACCTCGCTTTCGTCCTCGTACGACGAGTAGTGGTACGGCGTCGACGCCTCGAACTCGGCACTGCAGGTGTCGACCGTCTTGAACGTCGCCCGCACTCCGGCACCGAGCCGCGCGGCACGCACGTCGCGTTCGGTCGAACCGAGCAGGTGGGCAAGCTGGCCGTCGGAGAACCCGTACCGCTTGGCGCGACGCCACAACGATTTGGGCAACGTACGGGGGTCGGAACCGCGGTGCGATTCGATGGCATGACGCTCTTCGATGATCGCGAGAAACTGATCGAGGAACCATGGGTCGTAGAGACACTTGGCTTGCACGTCGTGCATCGGCAGACCGCGACGAATCGCTTCGCCGACGTGGAAGATGCGTTCGGGTGTCGGAACCGCGCAGCGCGCCAGCAGGTCGGTGTCGCTGATGGAGGCGTAGTTCGCCTCGGCGGGGTCGGCATTCAGCCCGAGACGACCCTGCTCGAGGGAGCGCAGACCCTTCTGCACGCTCTCGGTGAAGGTGCGGCCGATCGACATCGCCTCGCCCACGCTCTGCATCTGGGTACCAAGAACGCCCGACGTACCCGGCAGTTTCTCGAAGGCCCAGCGGGGAATCTTGGTCACGACGTAGTCGATCGTCGGCTCGAAGCTCGCCGGGGTCTTGCGGGTGATGTCGTTCGGGATTTCGTCGAGCGTGTAGCCGACGGCGAGCTTCGCCGCGATCTTTGCGATCGGAAACCCGGTCGCCTTCGAAGCGAGCGCCGACGAACGAGACACGCGGGGGTTCATCTCGATGACGACCTGTTCACCCGTTGCCGGATTCACCGCAAACTGAACGTTGCTGCCACCCGTTTCGACACCGACACGTCGGATGCAGGCGAACGCCGCATCACGCATCTTCTGGTACTCGACATCGGACAGCGTCTGGATCGGTGCGACCGTGATGGAGTCACCCGTGTGGACGCCCATCGCATCGAGGTTCTCGATCGAGCAAATGATGACGCAATTGTCGGCGCGGTCGCGCATGACCTCGAGTTCGTATTCCTTCCAGCCGACGATCGACGACTCGATGAGGATCTCTCCGATCGGGCTCGCGGCGATGCCGTTTGCGGCGACGTGTTCGAACTCTTCCTTAGTATTGGCAATTCCCGTTCCGCGGCCACCCAGGATGTACGCCGGTCGGATGATGACCGGCAGGCCGATCTCGTCGAGCACCCGACGGGCACCCTCCACGTCGTGGGCGATTCCGCTGCGCGGCACCGAGAGACCGATCTCGATCATCGCCTCCTTGAACCGCTCGCGGTTCTCCGCGGTTTCGATGGCCTCCGCGTTGGCTCCGATCAGTTCGGGCGTACCGGGCACACCGACCTTGCCGCGCCGGAACAACTCCATCGCAAGGTTGAGACCGGTTTGCCCACCGAGCGTCGGCAGCACGGCGTCGGGGCGTTCGCGTTCGATGATGCGCTCGAGCACCTCGGGCGTCAGGGGCTCGATGTAGGTGCGATCGGCAAAATCGGGGTCGGTCATGATCGTTGCCGGATTCGAGTTGGCGAGAATCACGCGGTAACCCTCGTCCTTCAGCACGCGGCACGCCTGGGTACCCGAGTAGTCGAACTCGCAGGCCTGACCGATGACGATCGGACCCGAGCCGATGATGAGGATGCTGGAGAGATCGTTGCGGCGGGGCATCAGCGACCATCCATCAGTTCGGAGAATTGGGCAAAGAGATAGCGACTGTCGTGCGGGCCGGGACCCGCTTCGGGGTGGTACTGCACGCTGAAGGCGCGAGCGCCCCTCACACGCATCCCCTCGTTGGTTTCATCGTTCAGGTTGACGTGGGTGACATCCACCAGGCCATCGATCGGCGCGGTGTCGACGCAGAAGTTGTGGTTCTGGCTGGTGATCTCGACGCTGCCCGTTGCGAGGTTGCGCACGGGATGGTTCGCGCCGTGGTGACCGAAGGGAAGTTTGTAGGTGCGCGCCCCCATTGCGCGGCTGAGAAGCTGGTGGCCGAGGCAGATTCCAAAGAGGGGCACACCGGCGTCGATGATGCGGCGAATCGTCGCGGGTGCGTCGGCGACCATCTCGGGGTCACCCGGACCGTTGCTGAGGAACACGCCGTCGGGTTTCATCGCCAACACTTCGTCTGACGTCGTGGATGCCGGGACAACGCGCACCGTCGCAATTTCGGCAAGGCAGGTGAGGATCGTCGACTTGATGCCGAAGTCGAAGGCGACGACGTTGAACCGACCCGAACCGAATTGGTACGCGGCATCGATGGTCACGACGCCGACGAGGTCGACACCCGAGGTGCCGGGTTCACGCGAAGCCCGGTCGCGCAACGTCGCAACGTCGGCCGTCCCGAAGGCACCCGCCATTGCTCCCGTATCACGCAGCACGCGGGTGAGGCGGCGGGTATCGATCCCCGCGATACCCGGAACACCCCATCGCACGAGACTCGCCGAGAGAGAATCCTCGGCACGCCAGTTGCTGTGACGACGCGCAAGTTCGCGCACCACGATTCCGCGGGCGAAGGGTTTGCGTGCCTCGTTGTCGAGCGCGGTGATGCCGTAGTTGCCGATGTGCGGTTGGGTGAAGGTGATGATCTGTCCCGCATACGAGGGGTCGGTCACTATCTCCTGGTAACCGGTGATCGCCGTGTTGAACACCACTTCTCCGGCCGCCACACCGTCACCCGGAACGGCGCCGATGATTTCACCTTCGAACACCTCGCCATTGGAAAGCACGAGAGCGCCTTCGACGATGTCGCTCATCGCAGAACTCCCCCCGCAACGACGACCTCACCGCGGTGCACGACGTGGCGCACACCACCCTTCAGGTCGACATCGAAATACGGACTGTTGATGCTCTTGCTGACGATCGATTCGGGGGTCTGGCGCCACGAGCCCTCGGTCGAGAACACGACGACGTTGGCCGGTGAACCTGCCTCGATGTCGCGGCCGTGATCGTCGAGTCCGGCGATCGCTGCGGGCGACCACGACATCGCCTCGACAACCCGACGCGTCGCGCATCCGGAGTAGGCAAGGGCGACGCCGAGCGCGGTCTGCAGCCCGAGCATTCCCGGGGGCGCGGCGGAGAGATCCTGGTCCTTCAGATGCGCTGCGTGGGGTGCGTGGTCGGTGGCGAGTGCATCGATGGTTCCGTCGGCCAAACCGGCGCGGAGCGACTCGACGTCTTCCATCGTCCGCAGCGGTGGGTTGACCTTGAAGAGCGTGCTGAATGTGGCGAGTTTCTCGTCGGTGAGGCTGATGTGATGCGGCGTGACTTCCGCCGTGACGGGCAGTCCCTCGTTCTTTGCCTGTCGCACGATTTCCACACTACGTGCGGTCGAGAGATGGAGAAAATGCATTGACGCACCCGTTTCGCGGACGAGTTCGATGTCGCGCTGCAACATCAACACCTCCGCGATGGCGGGCCAGCCGGGCAGACCCAAACGCGACGAACAACAGCCTTCGTGCATGACGGCGCCTTCCGTGAGACGCGACACTTCGCAATGCTGCGCGAGCGTGACGCCCAGTTCCCGGGCGTACTCGAGTGCGCGGCGCATGATGAGGGGATCCTGGACGCCGTTTCCGTCGTCGGTGAACAGTCGCACCCCCGCCGCCGCCATCGAGTGGAACGGTGCGAGCTGCGTTCCGTTGCGCCCGACCGTGATGCACCCCGACGGGGCCACGGTGACGAGCCCCGCACGCTCGCCCTGCAGGCGGACGAACTCCACCACCGCAACGTTGTCCTGCGCCGGGTCGGTGTTCGGCATGGCAACACAGGCGCCGAATCCGCCGAGCGCCGCGGCGCGGGAGGCGGTCGCGATGGTCTCGGACTCTTCCCTCCCGGGTTCCCGCATGTGGGTGTGCAGGTCGACGAACGACGATGACACCACACAACCGTCGGCGACGAGACGTCGCGGACCACCGGCACTCTCCGCGGGCAGCGATGAATCCAGATTTGGTGCGACCCGTTCCACCCGACCGTCCGTGATCAACACGTCGGCCCGGGACTCGCCCGACCTGTTGAGAACCGTTCCGCCGGTGACGAGCACCGGACCGCCGTTATTGCCCATCGAATGCCTCCGCTGCGCTGCCGAAAAGGGTGAAGAGAACCGACATCCGCACGGCGATGCCATTCGTGACCTGCCGCGTGATGAGGTTCGTGACGCCATGGGCGTCGAGAGAATCGAGATCGACCGCGACCTCGATGCCGTGGTTCATGGGGCCCGGGTGCATCAGCCACGACCCACGGCGCATCCGAGCGAGGCGACGGTCGGTGAGACCGAAGTGCGCCGAGTATTCACCGGGCGACGAGATGAATGCGTTGTCCATGCGCTCGCGCTGCATCCGCAACAAGTAGAGCACGTCGATGTCGCCAATCACTTCGTCGAGGCTGTGGCTCACGGTGACGGGCCAGCCGTCGGGAATCGTCTCGGAACCGACGAACGCGGCCGGCAACAACGACGCCGGTGCCACGAGAACGACCGACGCGCCAAGCACATGGAGCGCACGAACGGTGCTGCGCGCCACGCGACTGTGCCGAATATCGCCGACCATCGCCACCCGCACGCCACTCAGGTCGTTGCCGCGCTTCATCGCCCGGGAGAGCGTGAACGCGTCGAGGAGACCCTGTGTCGGATGTTGATGCGCACCGTCACCGGCGTTCACCACACGCGCGTCACACCAACGCGTGATCGCAAGCGGTAGGCCGGCCGTCTTGTGGCGCACCACGAAAACGTCGACACCCATCGCGGCGAGCGTCTCGACCGTGTCGCGGAGACTCTCGCCCTTGTTCACGCTCGACGACGCCGCGGTGAACGTGAGCGTCTCGGCCGACAGCCGTTTTGCAGCGGTCTCGAAGGACAGGCGCGTACGGGTGCTGTCCTCGAAAAACAGACTGCACACGGTTTTTGTTCGCAGCGCCGGAACCTTGGGCTGCGGTCGCGTCAGGACCTCGGCCATGTGATCGGCCGTGGACAGCAGGCCGACGATGTCGTCGCCCGCCAATTCGTCGAGCGAGATGAGGTGCCTCACGTCCGCGTCCCGTTCTTCACGAACACCCCGTCCGGGGTGGCCGACACTTCGTCCGATAGGTGCGTTGGCAGGTTCTTGCCGACGAAGTCGGGGCGTATCGGCAATTCGCGGTGCCCCCTGTCGACGAGAACCGCGAGACGAACCGCCTTCGGCCTGCCGTATTCGATGAGCGCATCGAGTGCGGCCCGCACGGTGCGGCCGGTGTAGAGAACGTCGTCGACGAGGACAACCTCGATGCCGTCGAGCGAGCACGGCACGTGCGAAGTGCTGGCCGGCAGTGTCGGTCGCAGCGCAAGGTCGTCGCGGTACATGCTGACGTCGAGGGAACCGCAGGCCACCGACACCCCCGGGTCGATCGTGGCGATCTCGGCGCGCAGGGCGTCGGCAATCCAGACCCCACCACGCGCGAGGCCCATCACCACGAAGGGATCACGACCGCCACCGGCAACATTTTCGAGAATCTCGTGTGCAATGCGCTTGATCGCGCGCCTCACCTGATCCGCGGGCAGCACGCATGCTGCGTCGTTGTTGCTTGCCATGTGTCCTTCCGTTCGGGCCTCACGGGACCCGTTTGACGGTCGTGTTGTTGGGTCAGACGATAGCAGTCATCGAACTTCGGAGACCAATGCGGCCAGGACACCGTTGACGAACCGCCCGGAGTCCTCGGTCGAGTACCGCTTGGCCAGTTCCACCGCCTCGTTCAAGATGACGGCGGTCGGCGTCGAGGTGGCGGAGGCCAATTCGTGGAGCGCGAGTCGCAGGATCGCCCTGTCGATCATCGGCATCCGCTCGAGGCGCCAGCCCCGGGCCTTCGACGAGATGAGGGCGTCGTAGCGATCGAGCCCGGCCTCGACTCCGGCGGCGAGATCGACGGCCATCGCCGGCGGCGCGACCACCTCGGAGGCGACGACGTCGGCGACGGAACACGTGCGCGATTCGGATTCGTACAAAAGGACGAGCGCGCGCTCGCGGGCCTCTGCGGCATCGAGCGTCGACATCTAGACGCGGGTGATGTAGTCGCCGGAGCGGGTGTCGACCTTGACGCGGTCACCGATGTTGATGAACAGCGGGACCTGAATGACCTTGCCGGTTTGCAGCGTTGCCGGCTTGCGGGCGCCCGAGACGCGGTCACCCTGGATGCCGGGCTCGGTCTGGGTGATCTCCAACTCGACGCTTGCCGGAATTTCGACGCCGACAATGTCGCCGTTGTAGATGGCCATGATGACCATCGCCGACTCGACGAGGTAATCGGCGGTGTCGCCGAGAGCCGCCGGCGCGACGGTCATCTGGTCGTAGGACTCGGTGTCCATGAAGACGAAGTCGTCACCGTCTTTGTAGAGGTACTGCATGTCGCGCTTGTCGAGAATCGCCTGTTCGACCTTGATGCCGGCGTTGAAGGTCTTTTCGAGCAGGTTTCCGTTGCGAAGGTTGCGCAGCTTGGTACGCACGAACGCGCCTCCCTTGCCCGGCTTCACGTGCTGGAACTCGACGACGGTGAAGAGACCGTTGTCGAGTTCGAGGGTCATTCCGTTCTTGAAGTCGTTGGTGGAGATGGCGGGCATGTGGGTTCCTTCGGGCTGTTGCTGAGTACGAGGTGGCCGGAGTCTGTCACGAGGAGAAGTTCCTCGACCCGGGCTCCCCCGACGCCCACACGATACGCCCCGGGCTCGACGGTCACCACGTCCCCGGGCCGCAGCACGTCGTACGAACTCGCATTCAGCCACGGGGCCTCGTGAATGAGCAAGCCGACTCCGTGGCCGACGCCGTGCGTGAGTTCGTTTTCGAGACCCGCGGATGCGAGAACTCGGCGGCATGCCGCATCGATTTCGTGCGCCACGACCCCGGGTGCGACGGTGGCCACCCCGGCTTCGCACGCGGCACGAACGACTGCGTGTCGCTCGAGCATTTCGGCTGCATTCGCACCTTCGACGACGAAGGTTCGCGTCATGTCGGAGTGATAACCGTCGACGAGTGCCCCGAAGTCGACGACCACTGCTTCACCCGACCGCAGTCGCCGCGCCGACGGACGGTGATGCGGCAATGCAGCGTTCTCCCCCGACGCGACGATCGTTGCAAAACTCACGTCGTCGGCTCCGTGTCGGCGCATGGCGGATTCGAGTGCGTCGCGAACGTCGATTTCGGTGGACCCTGCTCCGATGACGTCACCGATCTCGGCCAACGCCGCGTCGGCGATCGACGCGGCGCGGGTGATGCGCTCGATCTCGGCGCTCGACTTCGATCGGCGAAGGTCGGCGAGGATCGGAGAAGCGTCGAGGACCCGAGAACGCGTGAGATGCGACCCCGCCACCCCGCACGCCGCATCGAGTGCCTCGTAATCGGCCAGGCTGATGTCGGATCTCTCGAGTCCCACCGGGCCGCTCGACCCGCACACGGCAATGACCGCCGATGCAACCGCCGCGCGGACGTCGACCTGCGACCGACATTCGACGACGCGAACGTTGGCCCGCGACCCGGCGGTCTCTCGCGCCGCCTGCTCGGCATACCGACCGTCGGTCACGAGCGTCATCGGAGCGCCTTCCTCCGTCGACACGACGAGGGTTCCGGAGCTACCGGTGAACCCCGTGAGCCACCGCACGTTCGTGTGCGACGTAACGACTGCACCGGTTGCACCGATGGCGACGAGCCGTTCGGCGAAACCACGGTCACGTCCGTCGACGAGCAATGCGCTCAGCACGCGAACACCTACAGAGTCTTTGCGGCGGCGAAGTGACGCGACAGCGCCTCGACGGCCAGCGCGTAACCGACCCCACCGAATCCGGCGATCGTGCCGATTGCGACCGGGGCCACCACGCTCGTGTGCCGCCACGATTCCCTCGAGAGGGGCTGCGAAAGGTGCACTTCGATCACCGGACCGTCGAACGCAGCCAGCGCATCGTGGATTGCCCACGAGTAGTGGGTGAAGGCACCCGGATTGATGATGATCCCGTCGGCGCTGCCGCGCGCGGCGTGGATCGCGCCGACGAGCTCGGCCTCGCTGTTCGATTGCAAATGCTGGACTGCCCAGCCGAGACCCGCGCAGGCCGCCTCGACGTTGGCGACGTGGTCGGCGAGCGTCGCCGAGCCGTAGATCGCGGGTTCGCGACTGCCGAGCAGGTTGAGATTCGGCCCGTTCAACAGGAGGATGCGCCGTGAGGGCATGCTCGTCACCGTACCCCAGATGCTGCAGCAAGCGCCTCGACGACGTGTGATGGGTCGACGTCGGCGACCGACTCGAGGCCGGACGGTCCGTCGAGAATGAAGACGAGGCCCGCCGTCGCTTTCTTGTCGCGCCGCATCACGTCGACGAGTGCCGCGTGGTCGAGACCGACGGGCAGGACGGATTCGAGACCGTATTCCGCGAGCACCCGGTAGTGCTCGTCGACACGGGAGTCGTCGATACGACCGATCAACCGCGCAAGATGCGCGGCGCAGATCATTCCGATTGCAACCGCCTCACCGTGGGCGAACCTGTGTCCCGTGACGGTTTCGATGGCATGGCCGAATGTGTGTCCGTAGTTCAAAAGTGCCCGGCGGCCACCTTCGCGTTCGTCTTCGGCAACGATGTCGGCCTTGATCCGCGCGCATCTCGCGATGCGCGTGTCGGTGGGGATCGAGAGCAGGTCGTCACCGGTGAGGAAGTGGTACTTCGCCACTTCTCCCCAGCCACACCGCAATTCACGCTCGGGAAGCGAGGCGAGCCAATTCGTGTCGCAGATGACTCCCGATGGTTGCCAGAACGCGCCGACGAGGTTCTTTCCTTCGGGCAGATTGACCCCGGTCTTGCCGCCGATCGCAGCATCGACCATTGCAAGGAGCGTCGTGGCAACGTGCAACACACGGGTCCCGCGGTGCCACGACGCGGCTGCGAACCCGGCGACATCGGTGACGAGTCCCCCGCCGACCCCAATGACGAGATCGTTGCGAGTCAGGCCAAAGGCCGCGAACCGGCGACAGAGATCCTCGATCGTCGACAGGGTCTTTGCATTCTCACCATCACCGATGTGCACGAGCTGCGTCGGCAGATCGATTTCTGGAATCGAAGGAATTCCCACCTGGGACACGATGACCGCTCGCTTCACATCGGACGGAATCAACGAGGAGAGCTCGCGGATGGCGCCCGCCCCGACGACCACGTCGTACGACCGATCGGCGAGAGAGACGCGCACACGATGCGACGCATCGTCGGTCGAGGGTCGGGCCCGGGCACTCATGACCTCACGAACAATACGTTGAAGCGACTTGCCGTCGGTGTCGATTTGGACGTCGCTGACCGCCCGGTACAGCGGCTGGCGTTTCTCGGCGAGCTTGGTGAGCGTGGCCTCGCGGTCGCCCTCGAGGAGAGGCCGGTTGTTGGAACGCCCGGTTCGTTCGGCCATGGTGGCTATCGAAGCGCTGAGCCACACGACACGAACACCCGCCGCACGGGCCACCGCGAGCATGTCGCGACATGCAGCGGTTTCGACCACCCCACCACCAGTGGCGATGACCGTCGGCTCGGCGGATGCGAGTACTCGTTCGAGTGTTCGCCGCTCGAGCTCGCGGAACGCTGGTTCTCCGTCGGTGCGGAAGATCTCTGCGATCGAGCGACCCTCGGAGGTTTCGATCACGGAATCCGTGTCGACGAACGGTCGCTTGGTGTCGCGAGCCAGTGCCCTGCCGACGGAGGACTTCCCCACCCCCATGAGACCGACCAGCACGAGGTGCGGTGCGGTCACGGCTACAGGGTCCCGAGAAAGGCCGCGCAGTTGCGCGTGAATTCGTCGACCGAGTCGCCACCGAACTTGCGCTGTGCCTCGGCCGCAAGAACGAGAGCCACCATGGTTTCCGCAACGACGCCCATCGCGGGCACCGCGGTGACGTCGGTGCGCTCTTTGAAGCTGACGGTCGATTCCTTCGTGACCGTGTCGACGGTTTGGAGAGTCGGTCGATTGAGGGTGGCCAACGGCTTCATCGCCGCACGAACGATGACGGGTTCACCCGTCGTCATGCCGCCTTCGGTACCGCCGGCCAGCGCTGAAAGACGTCGGTACGACTTCGTGGACTCGTCCCACTCGATCGGGTCGTGCGCCTGGCTTCCGCGCCGTCCGGCGACTTCGAAGCCGTCGCCGATTTCGACGCCCTTCACGGCTTGGATGCTCATGATGGCCTGCGCGAGATGTGCATCGATCTTGCGGTCCCAGTGGACGTGACTTCCCAGACCGACGGGAACCCCGTAAGCGATCACTTCGACGATGCCACCCAGGCTGTCGCCCTCGCGCGCCGCATCCTCGACCGCCTTCACCATTGCCGCTTCTGATGCCGCGTCGAAACACCGCACCGGGCTCTCGTCGACCTTCGCGAGGTCGGCCACGGTGGGTCTCGTCGTCAACGACGCGCGCGCGTCACCCATTTGGATCACGTGCGAGATGACCTCGACCCCGATGGTGCGCAACAGCAACTTGGCAAGCGCTCCGGCGGCGACACGCGCGGCAGTTTCTCGGGCACTTGCGCGCTCGAGCACGTCGCGGGCGTCGTCGAACCCGTACTTCTGCATGCCCGCCAGGTCGGCGTGACCGGGTCGCGGCTGAGTCAGCGGGTCCTCGGTTTTGCCGGGCGCCGGCGACATTTCCTTGTGCCACTTGTCGCTGCGGAACCATTCCGTGTTCTTGATCTCGATCGCCACCGGCGATCCGAGGGTTCGGCCATGACGGATGCCGCCGAGGAGCAGAATTTCGTCGACCTCGAATCGCTGTCGCGGACCGCGCCCGAAGCCGAGCCGGCGTCGCCCGAGCTCTGCCTGAATGTCGGCTTCGGTGACCGCCAGTCCGGCCGGAAGGCCCTCGACGATGACAACGAGCGCCTGACCATGGGACTCGCCGGCGGTCAGATAGCGCAACACGACCTGCAGGCTATCCGCGGTGTCATGTCTATTCGCGGCGCATTTCGCGTCGTCGAGCCAACTCGAGTTCGGCAGCGTGTCGCATCACGTCCGGATCCGGCACGTTTCCCGTCCAGAGACGCTGTTGTTCGACCGCCTGGTGGACGAGCATCCACAGTCCGTCGATGCAACGCGCGCCGGATGCCCGTGCGGCGGCCAGCAGCACCGTCTCGAGCGGCTGGTAGACGGCATCAAGAACGGTGTGACGAGCGTCGAGGCGCGAGACGTCGAAAGCACGGTCGACGTTGGCCCCCATTCCCGCCGGCGTGGTGTGCACGATGACGTCGCAGTTGTCGATGTCGTCCGCAGTGGCGACGTGTGCAATCCCCGGCGCGAGAGCCGCCGCCGACACCGCTCGTTCGGGAGTCCGGTTGAGAACGCCGATCCATTCGGCGCCAGCCTGCGCGAGACCGACGACACAAGCCCGCGCCGTCGCCCCGGCGCCAACGACGACACAGCGCCGTCCTCGGGGATCGGAGCCGGCCTGACGCAGCGCCCCGACGCACCCCGCGCCGTCGGTGCTCTCGCCCCTCAGCCGGCCACCTTCGAGCGGTATGAGCGTGTTGACCGACCCGAGTATCCGGGCGGTGTCGCTTGATTCATCGCACAGGGCGAGCGCGGATTCCTTGTGGGGCATCGTCACCGAAGCGCCGACGAAACCGACGGTGCGCAGCGTCGCAATCGTCGACGACAACGAATCGTCGTCGATCTCCAATGCCACGTACACGGCGTCGGTGTTCGCCGCGGCGAAGGCAGCGTTGTGAATGGCCGGCGACAGACTGTGCCGTACGGGATTGCCGACGACACATGCAATACGTTTCGTCGACGTGAGCGTGGTGTTCATGTCGCGATCGTCCATCAACCGATGAGTCCCGCCGCACGGGCCGCCGCCACGTTTGCTTCGTGTTGCTCGAGGGTTGCCGCAAACACGTGTCCGCCCTCCTTGTCGGCAATCACGTAGTAGACGTACTCGCAGCGCTGCGACTTCTTCAGGTCCTTGCACATCGGGTCGGAAAGTGGCGGATTTGGCGCGGGATTCAACGCTGCACGGATGGATGCCCGGCCGGGGTTGGCAATGGCTGTCGGCGGGAGCCCCTTGCGCGTGTAGGTGTTGTACGGATTGTCGATCTGGATGAGTTCCGCAATCGACAGGTCGTCGGGCTGGCCGTACCGCAGCGTGGCGTCGATCTGCAACAACATGTCGCGTCGCAGACGGTTGTAGATGACCCTCGCAATCTTCGCGCGATCCTCGGGAACCTTCGCCTCGCGTTCGATCATGGATGCAACGACGAGAACTTCGTACGGAGAGAGTCCGACCTTTTCTTCGGACTTGTCGAGGCCCTCCTGGCGACCGACACGCTCCATCAAGCCGACCATCCGTTCGATGACCCTCGTCGAGGAATCGTCACCGGAGATCTGGTACGTGTCGGGGAACAACAAACCCTCGAGAGCGGTGGGTCCGCTGACCGCGGTTTGGGGGCCGAAGTCCGACACCACGACTCCGGACGATGCCTGCTGGAGGAAAGTCGTGGCATCGAGTCGCGGAACCTTGTCGGCGAGGCGATTCGCGATCTGTTCGAGCGTGTAACCCTCGGGGAACGTGACGTTCACGAAGGTCTGCGCCGGCGGCGTATTGAGCGCAGCCATCAGATTTCCCATGTGGTCGCGCAGCCTCAACTGGTAGTAGCCCGGGACGAAGTCGATGCCACCCTTGCGGTCGACGTACCAACGAAAGACGCCGGCGGAGGTGATGAATCCGTCGGCCTGGAGACGCTGCGCCACCGAGTCGATCGTGTCACCCTCGAGCACGGTGAAGTTGTACGGGCTGCTCGCTTCACCCGGAGGGTTGACCTGGCGCAGGTACCACCAGCCGACCGAACCGGCGATGACGACGAGGGTGAGGACGACGCCGAGCGCCGAGCGCACGATCCACTTGTTCGGACGCCGGAAACGCCTCTGCTCGACGAGGTCCCCGTCGGTCGCCGCCTCGACGTGGTCCCACGGGTCGGGCACCCAGTCGCCGGGTTCCTCGACGGGTTGCTGCCTTCCCTGCAACGGACCGAACGGATCGGACATTCAGCGGTTGGCTTGTCGGTCGATCCAGGACTGCAGCATCACTGCAGCTGCCACTTTGTCGACGACACGACGACGCGCATCGGCTCGCATCTTCGCCTCCATGAGGGCCCGTTCAGCGGACACCGTCGTGAGGCGCTCGTCGTATGTTTCGACCGGCACGCTCACAACCGTAGCCAGCCGCCCGGCTTCGGCGACGGCAGATTTGGCCGCCCGACCCATCGACCCGTCGAGGGACAGTGGTAGCCCGACCACGATACGCTCGCATTCCTCGTCTTCGACCAGTTTCGCGATCGCGGCGTGATCACGACGTTCGCTGCCGCTGCGCTGCAACACGCTGAAGGGTGTCGCAATCAAACCACTGCGGTCGCTGACCGCGATGCCGACACGTTTTGATCCGAGGTCGAGTCCGAGCACGCGACCGACGCGCACGCGATCGGGCGCGCCGTGCTCGCCGGCCTCAGGCAAGAGCCGCCCTCACGGCGTCGTGAGCGAGTCGCAACGCATCGGGAAGACCGTCGGGGTTCTTTCCACCTGCCGTGGCGATGTCGCCCTTGCCACCGCCTCCACCACCGACGGCCTTCGCGGCCGAGGCGATGAGCGGACCCGCTCCACCCGACACGCCCGCGCCGGTGGCGCCGACGAGCGCGACTCCACCGGTGTCGGTGACACCCGCGAGAACGACGGCGCGAATGCCGTCGATGGCACGCACCGCGAGCGCGAGGTCGCGCAACTCACCGGGCGAGAGTCCGTCGACACGCTCGACGACCCCGCCGTTGACGGCCGACTCGGCGATTTCCCGCGCACGGGTTGCCGCCACTCGCGCGCGCAACGCCTTGATCTCGTCGTTCGCCGCCTTCAGCTCCTCGATCTTGCGGACGACTGCCGATTCGAGGGCGTCTGCCGGAGCACCGAGCAACCCTGCGGCACGCGCCATGGTGAGGGCTTGCTGCTGCATGTGCGCGACCGAGGCCTCGCCCACCACAGCTTCGATACGGCGGAGGTTCGACCCGATGGAACTTTCGGCGACGATCTTGATCGCGCCGATGTCGCCGGTCGCCGACACGTGGGTACCACCGCACAGTTCGAACGAACGTCCCGCCCGCAGCACACGCACCGTGTCGCCGTACTTGTCGCCGAAGAAAGCAATCGCTCCGGCGGCGGTTGCCTCGTCCTTCGACGTCTCGTAGGCCTGAACCCCGGAATTGGCGAGAACTTCGGTGTTCGCGAGACGCTCGACTTCGAGCAGCTCGTCGTCGGTCACGGCAGCGAAATGACTGAAGTCGAATCGCAGCCTGTCGTCTTCGACCAATGAACCCGCCTGTTTGACGTGTTCGCCGAGCACCTTGCGCAGAGCCCAGTGGAGAACATGGGTTGCGGTGTGATGGCGGCGGATACGGGAGCGCCGTTCGTTGTCGATACGGGCTGTCACTGTTTCGCCCGCTCGCGGCAAACCGCGCACGGGACGGCACACGTGCCGACGCAGGCCGGGCAGAGCAAACGTCGTGTCGACGACGTCGAGTTCCAACGAGTCGGAGCGCAACGACCCGGTGTCGCCCACCTGGCCGCCACTTTCCGCGTAGAAAGGGGTGACGTCGAGGAACACTTCGAACGTTCCGTCTTCGTCGCCATCGAGCACCGCCACGATCTTCGCGAGATTTTCCGTGTCGGTGTATCCGGTGAAGGTGGTGACTCCGGCCGCATCGAGAACACCGCGGTACTCGGCCAGTTTCTCGTCGGACACCTGCCCGCCCTTGCGGGCCTGCTTTGCGCGCTCTCGCTGACCCGACATTTCGCGCTCGAATCCGTCGAGGTCGACGTCGACCGATCGTTCGGACGCGATCTCCTGTGTGAGTTCGAGCGGAAAGCCGTAGGTGTCGTGGAGAAGGAACGCGGCCTCACCCGACAGCCGGCCGCTGCTGCGGTCGAGTTCGGAATCGAGAATCTGGGTGCCGGTTTTGAGCGTCTGGCGGAACCGCTCTTCTTCGCGGGTCAGTACGTCGACGATGAAATCACGGTTCTTCGACAGGTCGGGGTACGCCTTTTCCATCACGTCGATGGCCGTCGACACCAACCTGGGCATCACCAACTTCTCGGTGCCGAGAAGATAGGCGTGACGCACCGCGCGCCGAATGATGCGGCGCAGCACGTAGCCGCGGTTCTCGTTCGAGGGGAACACTCCGTCGTTGACCAGCATCGTCGACGACCGTGCATGTTCGGCGAGGACGCGCAGGCTGAAGCTGGCACGATCGTCGTAGTCGGCGACCCGATAGGGCCTGCCGGTCACCGACTGCGCGGTCTCGATGAGCGGATAGAGAACGTCGCTCTCCCACACCGAATCCTTGCCCTGCATGAGGGTGACGATGCGCTCGAGGCCTGCGCCGGTGTCGATCGACGGTTTCGGGAGCAACGTCCTCGAACCGTCGGGTGCCTGGTTGTACTGCATGAAGACGAGGTTCCAGAACTCGAGGAACCGGTCGCCACGCGGATCGTTCAGGGGACCACCGTCGGGTCCGAAGTCGGGCCCGCGGTCGATGTGGATCTCGGAGCACGGACCGCACGGGCCCGTCTCGCCCATCTGCCAGAAATTGTCCTTGTCGCCGAGCCGCTGGATGCGGTTCATCGGGACTCCGACCTTCTCGTGCCAGATCGCCTCGGCCTCATCGTCACTTTCGTGAACCGTGATCCACAGTTGATCGCCGTCGAACCCGAAGATCTCGGTGACGAGATTCCAGGACCACGGAATCGCGTCTTCCTTGAAGTAGTCACCGAAGCTGAAGTTCCCGAGCATTTCGAAAAAAACGAGATGTCGTTTGGTGCGACCGACGTCGTCGAGGTCGTTGTGCTTGCCACCGGCACGCGCGCACTTCTGCACGGTCACGGCGCGCGAATACGGCGGTACCTCGTCTCCGACGAAGTACGGCTTGAACGGAACCATCCCCGCGACGGTGAAGAGGACCGTCGGATCGTGCGGAATCAGGCTTGCCGATTCGACTCTCGTGTGTCCGCGCTCCGCAAAGAAGGAACGGAAAGCTTCACGTACCTCGTCGGCGGTGCGGGGGCGTTGCGGCGATGACATCGGCGGACAGCCTAAGACAGTTCGTGTTCGCGGGCCCGCATCGCCGCCTTGCCCTCGGCCACGGCGTCGGTGACCCGGTGCTTGACACGTTGGGCCACCTTGACGGGCGTGATGGATGTCGCCGCCGCACGGACGCGACGCTTTGCATATCCACCGCCGACGAGCGCGACGACGAATCCCATGAGAAACCATGTGAGCCGACGCATGGCGACACGCTACCGACGACGACGCAGAACCGAAAATGCCCGGCGTGTTCCTGTTGCCGCAGCGGCCACTTTGATGACCGGCGCCGACAGGACGGTGCGAGCGACTCGGGACGTGTCGGCGACGGCTTCGCTGATCGATTCGGCCGAACCGAGGACCTTGTCGAAACGCTTGAGGTCGCCGCGGGCCTCGTCGATGATGCCGCGGGTTTCGCGCGTCGCATCCCGCAGTTCGTTCAGCATCGGCAACATCTCGGCCTCGATGACCTCGAGGTCGGAACGAAGGTCCGCAAGTGCGACGAGCACTCGATAGAGAACCAACACGAGGGCGGCGAATGCGACGGCGCACAGAACCAGCACGACGACGAGTGCAGTGTCGGTACCGGAATCCGCCGCGAACATGTCAGTCACGGTAGTAGGTGCGGTCACGGAGCTCATCGGGCAGATGATCCTTTGCGGACGCTGCAGGCGTGTCGGTGGTGGCGACATGCGGCGACACGTAGTCGGTTCCGTGGCCGAGTTTCTCCGCACCCGAGTAGTGGGCGTCGCGGAGGAACGCCGGAACGGCACCGATGTCACCGCGCCGGACGTCGTCCATCGCAGTCCAGATGGCCATTGCGGCGGAGTTGCTCTTCGGGGCGCGACACAGATGAATCGTCGCCTGGGCGAGGTTCAGCTGCGCCTCGGGCATCCCCACGAATTCAACCGCCTGTGCGCACGCCGTCGCCACGACGAGCGACGTCGGATCGGCCATACCGATGTCTTCGCTTGCGAGGATGACCAACCGACGGGCGATGAATCGCGGGTCCTCCCCCGCGACCAGCATGCGTGCCAACCAGTGAATGGCGCCGTCGACGCTCGAGCCCCGCACGCTCTTGATGAACGCCGAAATGACGTCGTAGTGATCGTCGCGGCCGTACCGCAGGGCACTCGAACTGATGGCGGCCTCGACGTCGGTCAATGTGACCTCGGTGGCCGACCTGGCGCCATCGCCCGCAACCCTGGCGCGGGCGAGCGCGCAGGCAACCTCGAGCGAGGTGAGGATCTGTCGCCCGTCGCCCTGGGCAACGGACAACAGATGGGCGCGCGCCTCGGATTCGATCGTCATGCCTTCTGCATCGAGACCCCGTTCGACGAGAACCCCGAGATCGTCCCTCGACAACGGCTCCAACCGGAAGAGCGTCGACCTGCTGAGAAGCGGGGCGTTCACCTCGAAATAGGGATTCTCCGTCGTCGCCCCGATGAGCACGATGGTGCCGTCCTCGACGGCGGGCAGCAGCGCATCCTGTTGCGACGTATTGAAGCGGTGAATCTCGTCGATGAACACGATGGTCCGACGGCCGTGTTGACCGAGCCGATCCCGCGCCGTCGCAAGCGCTTCGCGTACGTCCTTCACTCCCGACGTCACCGCGGAGAGACGCACGAAATCCGCCTTGGTCGTTGCAGCGACGACTTCGGCAAGAGTGGTTTTACCGGTACCCGGAGGCCCCCAAAAGACGACGGACGTCAGACGATCGGTTTCGATGAGGGCGCGCAACGGTCCCCCACGACCGACGAGATGCCGTTGGCCGACCACGTCGTCGACGTGTCGCGGCCGCAACCTCGCTGCGAGCGGCGCCTGTCGGCGCAGCTGCTCGTTCACCGAGGCGGAGAACAGATCGTCGCCCGTGGCGCCCTACTTCGTCGCCGGCGGAAGGACGCGGATGCCGAGCTCGGCGAGTTGTGCCGGGTCGACTTTGGTCGGAGCGTTTGTCATCGGGTCGAGTCCGGATTGCGTCTTCGGAAACGCGATGACCTCACGGATGTTTTCTTCGCCGGCGAGGATCGCGGTGAGGCGGTCGATACCGAAGGCGAAGCCGCCGTGGGGTGGTGCTCCGTACCGGAAGGGCTGGAGAAAGAAGCCGAAACGACGGTCGGCTTCTTCGTCACTGATGCCGAGCTTGTTGAAGACCGTGCGCTGCATTGCGGGGTCGTGGATTCGAATCGAACCCGACCCGAGCTCCCAACCGTTGAGAACAAGGTCGTAAGCAAGGGCGCGCACGCGCAGCGGGTCGGTGTCGAGCAAGGCGAGGTCGTCGGGGTGCGGGTGACAGAACGGGTGGTGTCCGGGACGCGGCTTGCCGGTCGTCGGATCAAGACCGACGAACAGCGGAAACTCGACGACCCACACGTAGCGGTACGGCCCTTCGTGGACCGGCGGACGACCGATGTCGTTGCGCAACTGGCCGAGAACTTCGCACGTGGTTGACCACTCGTCGGCGACGATGAGAATCATGTCTCCTGCGACCGCACCGAACCGTCCGATGATTTCAGCCGTTTCCGGGGCAGAGATGAATTTGGCCACGGGCGACTCGAAGGAGCCATCGGCCGCCACCTTCAGCCATACCAGACCCTTTGCGCCGAGTTGCTTCGCGCGGTCGGTGATGGCGTCGAGGCGTCCTCGCCCCCATGCCGCCTGCTCCGGGTACGTCGCTGCGTCGACACGGATTCCCTTGATTGCAGCGGCGGAAGCGAAAGCCTTGAACTCGGTCTTTGCGAACACGTCGGTGAGTTCGACGAGTTCCATGCCGAAACGCAGGTCGGGTTTGTCGACGCCGAAGCGCTCCATTGCCTCGCGCCACGTGATCTGTTCGATCGGCGGAATGTCTTCTCCGGTGGCCGCCTTGGCCGCTGCGGTGACGGCGCGCCCGATCGCCGCCAGAACGTCGGGCTGCGTGACGAAGCTCATCTCGGCGTCGAGTTGCATGAATTCGTACTGGCGGTCGGCACGCAGGTCTTCGTCGCGCAGGCAACGTGCGATCTGGTAGTAGCGATCGACACCCGCCACCATCAGCAGCTGCTTCCACAGCTGGGGTGACTGTGGCAGTGCATAGAACGAGCCCGGTTCCTTGCGCGAGGGAACGAGGAACTCGCGGGCGCCCTCGGGGGTCGAGGGCATGAGGAACGGGGTCTCGACTTCGACGAATGCCTGTTCCTCCATGGCGCGACGGATCGCAGAGTTGACCTTGGCCCGCAGCCGGACGTTGCGCTGCATGCGCTCGCGACGAATGTCGATGTAGCGGTGGCGCAGGCGAACGTTTTCGTCGACGTCGTCGGCACGTGAGTCGACGGGGAACGGCGGCGGCTCGGCGATGTTGAGCACTTCGACCTGACAGTCCCCGATTTCGACCTCGCCGGTCGGCAGGGTGTCATTCGCCGTACCCTCGGGGCGCTGCCGAACGACTCCGGTGATTCGAACGACGTATTCCGAACGCACATCGACGGTGCGATCGACTACGCACTGGATGACCCCGGAGTGATCGCGGATGTCGAAGAACGCGAGGTGCTCGCCGTGTTCGCGACGACGCGCCAGCCATCCGCACACCGACACCGTCGAGCCGATGTGAGTGGTGCGCAGTTCACCGCACAGGTGGGTTCGCAGGGAGGTGGCGGAGTTGGTCATCACTTGGCTTTCTTCACGATGTCGGTGACGGTCGCAACGACCTGACCGAGGGGGCATTCCGACTGTTCGCCGCCGTCCATCGGACGCACGGTTGCAACGCCGCGGGCGAGTTCGTCTTCGCCGATGATAACGGCGACGGTCGCACGACTCTTGTTGGCAGACTTCATCTGCGACTTCATGCTCTTCGCACCGAATGCACGGTCGGCACGAAGACCTGCATTGCGCAGTTCGGCTGTCAACAAAAGCGCCGAGCGCCCTCCGGTCGCATCGACGACGAAGACATCGGTACCCGAGGAGTCGATCCCGAACACGGACTCGGCATCGCAGGCCAGCAGCGTGCGGTCGAGGCCGATTGCAAAACCGATGCCGGGGGTTGACGGACCACCGAGGTCTTCGACGAGCCCGTCGTAGCGGCCACCTCCGCCGACGGCGGTCTGGGCCGCATCGAGCGCGGTCGAGACGAACTCGAATGTCGTGCTGCGGTAGTAGTCGAGCCCACGAACGAGCCGGTCGTTCACGACAAAGTCGATCCCGAGCAGGGACAGGCCGTCTTGAACGGCGGCAAAGTGTGACGCGGCTTCGGGGCTGAAGAACTCGCTGATCGATGGCGCCTGCGAGATGACGTCGCGATCCTCGGCACGCTTCGAGTCGAGGACGCGAAGCGGATTGCGCTCGAGGGTCGCACGACTTTCCTTGGTGAGGTCGATCTCGTGCGCACGAAAGTACGACTCGAGCGCCGCAACGTAACGAGCCCGGTCACCCGTGTCACCGAGCGAGTTGACGTGCAGCTCGACGTTGCGCAAGCCGAGGGCACGGTAGAAACCGTGCGCGAGCGCAATCACCTCGACGTCGAGCAGCGGGTCGTCGACACCGAGTACCTCGACCCCGACCTGGTCAAACTGCCGGTATCGCCCCTGTTGGGCCTTTTCGTAGCGGAAGTTGGGACCCGAGTACCACACCTTCCACGGGAGATTCGGGTGGTGCTGCACGAACGCCCGACACACACCGGCGGTCTGTTCGGGACGCAGAGCGACGTGCCGTCCGCCTTTGTCGACAAAGTCGTACATCTCTTTCGTCACGACGTCGGTGGCATCTCCGAGTCGTTGGAAGACGCCGAGGTCTTCGAACATCGGCAGGATGATCTGCTCGTATCCCGCCGACTCGACGACACCGGCAAAGACGTCGACGAACCGCCTCCAGCGAGCCGCGTCGGGGGGCAGAATGTCGCGCGTCCCCGGCGTCGTCTGGAATTCAGGCACATCCGAAGGTTAGTCGTCGCCCCGAGGATTCGGCCCTGAATTCAAGGACTCCCCCACGCTGCGGACCTCGAAGACCGCATCGATGTTCTTGATGGTCCGCATCACCGAGTCGAGATGTGCCGCATTCGCCAATTCGAAATCGAACCGCATGCGGGCAACGCGGTCCGCACCGGTCACGGTCGAACAGGCGACGATGTTCACGTGCTGGTCGGACAACGCGTTCGCGACGTCACGGAGCAGGCGCGTGCGGTCGAGGGCCGCCACCTCGACTGACGCACGGAACGTCGATAGCCCGCCGCTTTCCGCCCACTCAACGTCGACGATCCGATTCGTCGGATGCCGGACCAAGGCTGCGGCTTCAGGACAATCCGACCGATGGACCGCGACCCCGCGCTCCTTCGTCAGAAAACCCGTCACTTCGTCGCCCGGCACCGGGTTACAACACGTCGACAGTCGCACGATGACGTCATCGGTACCTTCGACACGGATGGTTCCGCCCCCGACACGTTGCGGACGATCGATGCGCAGACCTCCTGCCATGTGTTCGGGGTGGTTTTCGCCGCTCAGTGTTTCGATCACACGTCGTGCAACGTCGGACGACAACACCGTGCCCTCCCCGATTTCGGCGAGAAACGAATCGATGTCCTTGTGTCCGTGTTCACCGATGACGGCCGCCAAGGCATCGGACGCCCAGATTCCGCCCAGCGCAAGCCCCGCACGACGAAACGCGGCCGTGAGTTCGTCGCGTCCGGTTTCGATCATCTCGTCGCGATGTTCGCGCGAGAACCACTGACGGATCTTGTTGCGGGCACGCGGACTGGCCACGAAATCCAACCAGTCGCGGGAGGGCCCCGCGTCGACGTTCTTTGCCGTGAAGATTTCGCACGTGTCACCCGACCGCAGCAGGTGATTCAAGGTCACCAGGCGACCGTTCACCTTGGCGCCGACGCACGCGTGACCCACCTCGGTGTGGACCGCATAGGCAAAATCGACCGGGGTCGAGTCGAGCGGAAGCGGGACGACATCACCCTTCGGAGTGAACACGAAGAGTTCGTCCTGAACGAGGTCGGCCTTCAATCCTTCCATGAACTGCGTCGGATCGAGAATGTCGGCCTGGGTCTCGATGATGCGGTTGAGCCAATCGATGTCGCCCGGTGCGGAACCGTCCTTGTACGAATAGTGCGCAGCCACGCCCCACTCGGCTCGATTGTGCATCTCGCGGGTTCGGATCTGCACCTCGAGCGGTTTGCCCTCGGGGCCGATGACGGTCGTGTGCAGCGATTGGTAGAGGTTGAACTTCGGCATCGCGATGTAGTCCTTGAACCGGCCAACGACCGGCTTCCATCGCCCATGAATACAGCCCAACGCCGCATAACAGTCCTTCACGGAGTCGACGATGATGCGGATCGCCACGAGGTCGAAAATTTCGTCGAACTCACGGCCCTTTTCGACCATCTTTTCGTAGATGCTCCACAGGTGTTTGCCGCGTCCGGTGACGTCGGCTCGCACGTTCAGTTCGCCGAGCCGCGATTGCACCTCGCCGATCGTCTTGGCCAGGTAGACGTCGCGCTCGGGTGATCGAGTGGCAACCAAGTGATCAAGCTCGGCGAAACGCTTCGGGTAAATGGCCGAAAAGGAGAGATCCTCGAGTTGCTGCTTGATCTCCTGCATTCCCAACCGGTGCGCCAACGGAGCGTAGATGTCGAGGGTTTCGTGGGCGATGCGTTGCTGTTTTTCCACGGGCATTCCGGCGATCGTGCGCATGTTGTGCAGGCGGTCGGCGAGTTTGATGACGAGAACGCGGATGTCCTTCGCCATGGCGACGAGCATCTTGCGCATGGTGGCCGCTTGCTGCGCCTCTTTCGAGTCGAACTGCAGTCGCTCGAGCTTCGTGACACCGTCGACGATCGAGGCCACTTCGGAGCCGAATTCGGCCTCGACTTCGTTGAGGGTGATCTCGGTGTCTTCGACCGCGTCGTGAAGCAGAGCCGCGGCCAGCGAAACGTCGTCGAGGCCGATGTCGGCGACGATCTTGGCGACCGCGATGGGATGATTGATGTAGGACTCGCCGCTTCCTCGCACCTGGTGTTGGTGTGCACGACGCGCCGTGAGGTACGCACGATTGATGAGTGAGACCGACGCCTTCGGATGGCGCGACCGGTAGGCCACGAGCAGCGGCGCGAGTTCGTCGCTCGGCGCGGCCGCCTGCCGCCTCCAGGGAAGAACGCGGTCACCGGTCGCCATTGTTCCCCGCTAGTACGTGATCACCGATGAGACGGAGTGACCGGACAGAGTCTGACGACCACCAAGGGCGGGCAATTCGAGGAGGAAAACGAGACCCGCGACCGTCGCACCGAGACCCTCAACCAGTCGAATCGCGGCCTTTGCCGTGCCACCGGTTGCCAGTACATCGTCGACAATGACGACGGAATCGCTCGGCTTCAGTGCATCGCGATGAATTTCGAGTTGGTCGGTGCCGTACTCGAGCGAATACTCCTCGCGCACGACCGCCCATGGAAGCTTGCCCGCCTTGCGGACGGGGATGAACCCGGCATTCAGACGGACCGCCACGGGCGCAGCCATGATGAAGCCACGCGCCTCGATACCGATGACCTTGTCGACTCGCTTGCCGTGTGTCAGCCCGACGATTGCATTCACGGCCGCGTCGTAGCCGGCAGGGTCGGCAAGAAGCGGCGTGATGTCGCGGAACATGACACCCGGCGCGGGAACGTCGGGGATGTCGCGGATGAGACGTTGAAGGTCGGCCGGAGACATGGCCCTTACCGCTTCCGCTTCTTGCGGGGTCGCGGCGGGTGAGTCAGCACCGCTGCGGCACGCTCGGCAGCGGAGCCGACAAGTTCCGGCTCGGGACGCTCGACTCCGCCATCGTCGTCTCGCACCGTGGCCCTGGCCGAACGACGCGACACCGGCGCCCCGGTGGTGGCCAGACGCGACATGTCGGTGCCAAGCGACATTTGGCCGACGAGAGGACGGTACTTCGGCTCGCGCTCTTTCATGATCGTGAGCAACGGCGTCGCGATGAAGATCGACGAATAGGCGCCGGTGAGCAGACCGACGAAGAGCGCGAGAGCGAACTCCTGCAGTGCCACCGCGCCGAACACGCCGGCTCCGAGCACGAGGAGCGACAGCACCGGTAGCACCGCGGCCAGCGACGTATTGAGCGAACGCATCAACACCTGGTTCATCGAAACGTTCGTGATGTCCGCATAGGAAACCCGCTGTGCGGCGTAACGGTCGGCGTTGTCCTTCACCTTGTCGAACACGACGATGGTGTCGTAGAGCGAAAAGCCGAGGATCGTGAGGAATGCAATGACGGTCGCCGGTGTGACCTCGAATCCCAAGAGGGAGTAGATGCCGACTGAGATCGCTACGTCATGGACCATTGCAGCAATTGCAGCAATTGCCATCTTCCACTCGAAACGCCAGGCGATGTAGAGCGAGACCAGAAGGAAGAACACGAGAAGCGCCCGAATGGCCTTCTCGGTGATGCTTCGCCCCCAGGACGAGCTGACGTTCGACACGCTCACCTCGAGCGAGTCGACACCCGATTTTGCGGCGAGATCGCCCTGCACGGCATCGCGCACTTCAGGGGTCTGTTCTCCGACTTGGATGCGGATACGTTCACCATCGCCGCTGCCGAGCGTCTGGATTTTCGCGTTCGCAGTCTCGACTCCGTTCGACTCGAGCACCTCGCGCGCCGAGTCGATGGTGAGTTCCTTGGTTGCCGGAGCCTCCCAGGCCACACCGCCCTTGAAGTCGATACCGAGGTTGAGCCCCTGAAAGAGAAGGGAAACGACGGTGATGACGAGAAGCGCGATTGACACCCCGAAGCCCCACCAACGTCGACCGGAGAAGTCGACCGTGGTTTCACCGTTGTAAAGACGACGCCAACGTCCGCTCATGCCTGCGCACCTCCTGCGGGCGAGGTCTCACCATCGAGCACCCGACGCGCACTGACTCCGAACATCTTGCCCTTGTTCATGAACTTCGACCGTGCCAACAAGATGACCGTCGGTCGCGTGAAGAAGTATGCGACGATCATGTCGCAGAGAGTCGACAGGCCAAGGAAGAAGGCGAAGCCTCGAACGGAGCCGACCGTGAGGAACCACAGCACAACTGCGCCGAGTAGCGACACCGTGTCGGCCGCGAGAATCGTGCGCCAGGCAGACTGGAAGCTGCGCGTTGCCGAGTTCCGCAGGGTACGACCCGCGAGCACGTCGTCCTTCAGTTTTTCGAAAAAGACAACGTAGGAGTCGACCGTGACGCCGATCGACACGATGATGCCGGTGACTCCCGACAACGACAAGGCAAGACCGTTGCGCGCCGACAGCCAGGAGATGGTGCTCCACTGCAACATCGCCGACACCGCAAGACCGCCCAGCACCACGAAGGCGAGACGGCGGTAGTAGAAGACCAGGAACAAGAGCACCAGCGCGACGCCGACCAGGCCCGACACCAGTGCGGCATCGAGTGAGTCCTGACCGAGAGTCGCGGACACCGTTTGGGCGGTCGGCGCGCTGAAGCGGACGGGCACTGCACCGAACTCGAGAATCTTTGCGAGGTCACGCGCCTCGCTCTCGGAGAAGTTGCCCGAGATCTGGACGCTTCCCGAGAAGTTGTTCGTCTGCACCACCGGCGCAGAAATGACCTCGCCGTCGAGCACGATGGCAATTTGACCGGTTGGACAGGTTTGCGACTTGCTGAAACATTCGTTCGCAAGGGCGTTCCAGCGTCCCTCGCCTTCGGATCCATCCTTGAGACCGACGTTGACAACCCATCCACCCGCGCTGATTTCTGCCGCGGCGTCGTTCTTGAACACCTGGCCGTCGGCACCTGCGGGACCGGCGTAATAGACGAAGCCGTCTCGCCCGTTCAGGAACGCGATCTTGTCGGGTTCGTTGGTGAGCGAGATGTCGGGTGTCGCCGGCGCGACCGTCGTCGTGGTGGTGTCGCCGGTTGCGAGCAGAATGTCGGCCGTCGTGGTGGAGGTGACATCGACCGCAGCACCGGCAACCGTCGGCGACGGGCTTTCGACCGCCGAGGTGGATGTTGCCTCGATGAGCGACGTAGTGGTCGCTTCGACGAGCGAAGTGGATGTTGCGGCACTCGCGAACCGCAACCCGCTGCCGGGCGCCGGAACGGTGGTTGCAACCCCGGTGGTCGACGTCGCGGCGACGGCGGTTGTAGAAGTGGCGCCGGGGATCGTTGTCGAACCGCCTCCCGGCACGGTGGTCGATGACGGGTTGTCGTTCGGCACACCGGACTGCAACACCGGACGCATCAACACTTCACCCGTGCGGCCGACGATTTCGAGCGCGCGCTTCTGGTCCTTCACGCCCGGCAGGTTGACGACAACCGTGTCGCCTTGGCGGATGATTTCGGGCTCGGCGACCCCGATCGAGTCGACACGCTGGCGAATGATCTCGACGGCGACCGACAACGCCTCGGGGTCGTAGTCACCCTGGGGCTCGAGCGTGACCGACGCACCGCCCTGCAGGTCGAGACCAAGGGACGGTCGGTTACCGGCAATGAGGTTGGCAGTGAGGGTCCCAACCGCGACGAGAATGATCCCGACGAGAGAAAAAACAAGGCGACGACGCACGGATACCGGTTACTTCTTGTCGTCTTTTTCGCTTGCCGCAGCGTCGGAGGCGGCTGCGTTCGATGCGTTCACCCGCCGTGAGATTGCGCTGCGCATCACCCGAATCTCGACGTTTTCCGCGATCTCGATCCAGGCGACGTCACCGGCCTGGTCTTCCTTGTCGAAGCCCGTGATGAACCCGACGATCCCAGAGGCCGTCTGGACCTCGTCACCCTCGGCAAGGGCGCGAGTGAGCTCTTGCGCCTCACGGCTACGCCGACGCTGCGGCCGAATGAGGAGGAAGTACATGGCCACGAAGATGAGGCCGAAGAAGAACAACTGGAAAATCGCCGCGCCGCCGCTGGACGAGGACTTTTCCGCTGCGACGAGACCGAGGGGGCTTGGGAACATGGGCAAAGCGTAGCCAGTGCTACCCCCAGACCCCCAGCACGCGGTCCCTCAACGCCGGAAACGTGCCGTCGAAGATCGCCGTGCGCATTTCTGCCATCAACGCAATCGTCCATGCCACGTTGTGGTACGACACGAGACGTGCGGCCGTCGGCTCTCCGGTCTGAAACAGGTGCCGGATGTACGCCCTGCTGTGGCGCCGACAGACGGCGCACACACACGAGGCGTCGAGGGGTGACTCGTCCCTCGCGTGGCGAAGGTTCTTCATGTGAACCTTGCCCTCGGAGGTGAGCGCGGTGCCGTGGCGACCGAGGCGGGTCTGGAGGACACAGTCGAACTGATCGACTCCGAGTGCAACCGCCTCGACGAGAGAGGCCGGGTCGCCCACCCCCATGAGATAGCGCGGGCGATTCTCGGGAAGGTGCGCCGTCGCCGCAGCCAGAGCGGGAATCATCTCTTCGCGCGTTTCGCCCACCGACAACCCGCCGATGCCGTAACCATCGAAGTTGAGACCCGCCGTGTGGAGTGCGCTCATTTCACGCAGCTCGGGCGAGATTCCACCTTGGACGATTCCGAACAGCGATTGATCAACCCGCGAGTGATGCTCGCGCGCGCGCTGCGCCCATTCTCCCGTTCGCCGCAACGCGAGGTCGATGACATCGGGCGGCGACGGAAGTGCCGGGCACACGTCGAGCACCATCTGGATGTCGGCGCCGAGCAACTGCTGCACGTCGACGGCGCGCTCGGGAGTGAACCGCACCATCTCACCGTCGTAGGTCGACTTGAAAGTCACGCCATCGTCGTCGATTTTCGGCCCGAGCGAAAACACCTGGAAACCGCCCGAGTCGGTGAGCGTGAGTCCGTCCCAACCCGCAAACGCGCCAAGACCACCCATGTCGGCAATTAGTTCGGCACCGGGCCGCAGCATCAGGTGGTACGTGTTACCCAGGACGATCCGCGCACCGACCGACTCGTAGTCGTCGGCGCTGAGGTAGCGAATTGCACCGCGTGTTCCGACCGGCATGAAGCACGGAGTTTGGTATTCGCCACGCGCCGTCGATGCGCGACCCGCGCGGGCACGCCCACTCGATGCCTCGATGGTGAATTCGACCGGGAACACCGCACCTACCGCCCGCGCCGCGCGAGGAGCATGGCGTCGCCGAACGAGAGGAACCGGTACTTCTCGCGCACTGCCTCAGCGTAGATGTCACGCCACGAATCACCGACGAAAGAGGAGATCATGAGAAGCAGCGTCGTCCGTGGCATGTGAAAGTTCGTCATCATCACGTCAACGACCCGCCACTGGAAACCCGGCGTGATGAAGAGGTCGGTGCGCCCCTCGAGCCGGCCGGTTGCCGCGACGGATTCGAGCGCGCGACACGACGTCGTGCCGACGGCAACGACCCGACGTGCCTCCCCCACGGCGGCCCACGTCGACTCGGGCACGCTGTAGCGCTCGGTGTGGATGCGGTGGTTGAGCGGGTTCTCTTCCTCGACGGGTTTGAAGGTGTCGAGACCAACGACCAACTCGACCGGGGCGAAACGCGCCCCGCGGTTCTCGATGGCCGTCATCAATTCGGGCGTGAAGTGAAGGCCGGCCGTCGGCGCCGCTGCCGATGCTTCACGTTTCGAGTAAACGGTTTGGTACCGCTCACGGTTGCCGAGCGGGGCCGTGATGTAGGGCGGCAAGGGCACGCTGCCGACCGCCCCGATTGCCGCACGTCGATCGACAGCGGATTCGCCCTCGACGATTCGCACCACGAAGGTGTCCCCTGCTGCGGCGCGGCCTTCGACCTCGGCGAATGGGCGGCCGTCGTCGGTCACCAGCACCTCGCCGGCGCGCATCTTTCGGCCGGGACGCACGAGAGCCTCCCAACGTTCGTCGACCTCGTCACACGCCTCGAGCAACAGCACCTCGACACGACCACCCGACACGCGGCGCAGATCGAGGCGGGCCGGCAGCACCCTCGTCTCGTTGACCACCAACAGGTCGCCCTCACCCACATGGTCGACGAGATCGGACACTCGGCGATGTTCGATTCCGTCGAGTGCAACCAACAAGCGCGCCGAGTCGCGTGGCTCGACCGGATGTTGGGCGATCAACTCTTCCGGCAGGTGATAGTCGATATCGGAGAGTTGCACCCCGTCAGGCTACGGGAGGCATTCCGAGGTGCTCGTAGGCGGCGGGAAGCGCGATACGTCCGCGAGGAGTGCGCGAGATGAATCCCTGCTGAATGAGGAACGGCTCATACACGTCCTCGACCGTTTCGGGTTGCTCGCTGACCGCGATCGCAAGCGTCGTGAGACCAACGGGACCACCCCCGAATTGGCGGCACAGCGCGGAGAGCACCGCGCGATCGACCTTGTCGAGACCACGTTCGTCGACACCGAACACGGCCAGTGCCTCGATGGCGGTCGACTCGTCGACGACACCCTTGCCGTGAACCTCGGCGAAGTCGCGCACACGACGCAGCAGTCTGTTCGCGATGCGTGGCGTTCCACGGCTGCGACGCGCGATCTGAACCGCGCCGGCTTGGTCGGCAGGGATGCCGAGAATCGCAGCGGCTCGCACGACGATTGCGCACAGTTCGTCTTCGTCGTAGAAGTCGAGACGACTGACGAGACCGAACCGATCACGAAGCGGTCCGGTGATCATTCCCGTGCGCGTGGTTGCACCAACGAGCGTGAACTGCGGCAGCGAGAGTCGAATCGAGGAAGCAGCGGGTCCTTTGCCGACGACGATGTCGATCTGGAAATCCTCCATGGCCGGGTAGAGGATCTCTTCGACGGGTCGTGACAGTCGGTGGATCTCGTCGATGAAGAGGACGTCGCGTTCGCCGAGTTTGGTGAGAATGGCCGCCAGGTCGCCTGCACGTTCGAGAGCCGGACCGGACGTCACGTGCAACTGAACGCCCATCTCCTGGGCGATGATGCCGGCCATCGTCGTTTTGCCCAGCCCCGGCGGGCCGGCAAGGAGCACGTGATCGGTGGCCTGACCGCGCTGACGCGCCGCCGTGAGAACGATGCCGAGATGCTCTTTCAGCTCACGCTGGCCAATGAAGTCGTCGAGGAGTCGCGGACGCAGGCCTTGTTCGTCGGACTCCCCCGCAACGAGCTCTGCCGAAACGAGCGCCTCGCCGGTGGGGTTCTTGTCGATGAACTCGTCACGCACGGCGTGCCCCCAGAATGGCCAACGCATCACGCAACATCTGGTCGAGCGCGGCACCGTCGGCCGGTGTCAACTCCGACATCACGTCGCGGATCTCGTCGTTGCCGTAGCCGAGGCCCAGCAGTGCCTCGCGCAGATCTGCGACCGGCGACGACCGACCGACGACATCGCCCCTGCCCGAGGGCCCGTTGGACGGTGCGACATCGAACGCGTCGAACTTGCCGCGTAGCTCGACGAGAAGTCGTTCGGCGGTTTTCTTGCCGACGCCGGGAACCATCGTGAGCGCTCCGAGATCGGACGTGATGATGATGTGGTGCAAACCTCGGGGCGAGTGCGTACCGAGAATGGCCAGCGCCATCGCGGGTCCGATTCCGTGTGCTCCGAGAAGAATGTTGAAGCATTCGCGTTCGTCGCGACCGGTGAAGCCGTAGAGCGTCTGGGCATCTTCGCGAATGTGGTGGTGCACGTAGAGGAAACACGTTGTCGTCGGCTCGAGTTCCGCGAACACCCGTGGCGTGACGGTGACGAGGTAGCCGACTCCGGCAACTTCGACGAGAACGGTGGACGGTGTGATGCGTTCGAGAACCGTTCCGCGAAGTGATCCAATCATCGCCGACCCGCCGATCCGGATGCCGCGGCCAAGAGCCCCGGTGACATGGCGAGGTGACACAGCGCAATGGCTGCCGCATCGGCTGCGTCGGGCGGTTTTGGTACGTCGGCAAGGCCGAGACGCATCTGAACCATTCGTTGGACTTGACCCTTGTCGGCCGCCCCCCAGCCCGCAACGGTGTCTTTCACTTGGCTCGGCGTGTACTCGGCGACGATGCAACCGCGACGCGCCGCAGCGGCGAGCACGACACCGCTCGCCTGCGCGACACCGATCGCGGTCCGGACGTTGTTCTGGAAGAACACACGCTCGACAGCCACCGCAGTGGGGGCGAACTCGTCGAGCAGGGCCTCGATGTCGACGGCGAGATCGGCAAGTCGCTTCGGAGTGTCGTCATCCCGGTCGGTCCGCAGAACCCCGAGTGCCCGCACCTGGGCAGACCCGGAGGTACCCGGGATCAGGACGGCATACCCACACCTGGTGAGACCCGGGTCGATGCCGAGAACACATTGTCCCGTGCCGGATGGCGCGCCGGCATAGCGTGGGTCCGACGGGGCGAACATACGTTCTACCCTAGCCCGCCACCGGCCGCGGCGCGTGGATCAGGCCGCGGACTGAATGGCCCGTACGAGTTCGTCCACCGGGCGGAAGGTCAGGCCTGCGATGGCCCGGTGGGCGTAGCGAATGACTCCCTGCGAATCGATGACGAAGACGCTGCGACGCGGGAACCCGAGTGGCCCGAGCGTCCCGTAGAGCCCCGCCACGGCCTTGTCGGTGTCGGACAGCAAGGGGAATTGGAAGCCGTGTTTGGCCGCGAACTTCTCGTGACTTGCCATGTCTTGGGCCGAAACCGCGAGCACCTGAGCTCCGATGTCGGTGAACTGGGCAAGTTCGTTGTTGTAGCAGTTGAGCTGCTTCGTGCAAACGGGGGTGTCGTCGCCGGGATAGAAAACCAGCACGACAGTACGCCCCGCGTACTGCGACAACGAATACGACGTGCCTCCGGTGCCCGGCAGGGTGAAGTCGGGCGCTTTGTCGCCGACACCGACGCTCATACCGACGCCGCCGTCATGGTTTCCTCGGACATGTCGAAATTCGAGTACACGTCTTGCACGTCGTCATTGTCCTCCAGCGCGTCCATGATGCGCAACACCTTACGCGCATCTTCGACGTCGTCGACCGGAACCAGATTGGACGACACCATGGTGCTTTCGGCCGACAGGACGACCAGCCCGGCCGATTCGACGGCGGCCTTCACATCGAAGACGGCTGACGGTTCGGTTGTGACCCTCCATTCGCCGCCGTCGCGCACGACGTCGTCGGCGCCGGCCTCGATGGCAGCCGCCATGACATCGTCCTCGCCCGCGCGACCGTCGATCATGATCACCCCACGACGGGAAAACTGCCATCCGACAGCGCCGGGTTCAGCCATCGCGCCGCCGTGCTTCGAGAAGATTGCCCGCACGTCACCGCTCGTGCGGTTCCGGTTGTCGGTCAGTACGTCGACGAGCAACGCCACTCCCCCCGGCGCATAGCCCTCGTACGTGATTGATTCGTATGCGGCGCCCGTCTGTTCGCCCGTGCCGCGTTTGATCGCGCGCTCGATGGCATCGTTCGTCATCTGGCCCGCCTTGGCCTTCAGGATCATCGTTCGCAGCGAAGCATTCGAGTCGGGATCCCCACCACCTTCCCGTGCGGCGACTTCGATCTGTCGCGCCAACTTCGCAAACAGCTTTCCGCGCGCCTTGTCGACTGCTGCCTTCTTGTGCTTGATGGTCGCCCATTTGGAATGGCCGGACATGACTATCTCCTGTTGGTTTCGAGAGAATTGACGATGAGGTCGACGAACAATCCGTGAATACGAAAGTCGTCGGTGAGCTCGGGATGAAACGTGACGCCGACGACGTTGCGATGAGCCACGGCAACGGGCAGGTTGTCGTGCCGGGCAAGAATCTCGACGTCACCATGGAGGCTTTCGATGATTGGCGCACGAATGAACACCGCCGTGAAGGACTGATCGAGCCCGGTCACGTCGAGGTCGGTTTCGAAGCTGTCGATCTGCCGGCCGTAGGCGTTTCGGCGAACGGTGACGGGAAGCGCACCGAAGGATTTCTGGTCGCTTCGGCCGTCGAGAACGGCCGAAGCGAGAAGGATCACACCGGCGCAGGTTCCCAGCACCGGCAAACCGGATTCGAGACGCCGGGAAACTTCGTCGAAGAGGCCACTCGAGTCGAGCAGCTGCGACATCGTGGTCGACTCTCCCCCGGGCATCGCCAAACCATCGACACCGTCGAGGTCGCGCGGCAGGCGAACTTGGCGTGTCGAAACCCCGACTCGTCGCAGCGCGTGTTCGTGAGCGCTAAAGGCGCCCTGAAGCGCAAGCACTCCGACGGTCAGCTTCGACCGGTCGAATGTCGCGTTCACCTGGAGGCCTCGCGTTCACCATCCACGCTCGGCGTAGCGTTGGTTGATTTCGTCCATGCCGATGCCGGTCATCGGCGCACCGAGTCCGCGACTGACCTTCGCGAGGATCTCGGGATCGCGGAAGTGCGTTGTTGCCTCGACGATTGCCTTCGCACGCGGTGCCGGGTCATCACTCTTGAAAATGCCCGATCCGACGAACACCGCTTCGGCGCCGAGTTGCATGGCGAGCGCCGCATCGGCCGGCGTTGCGATTCCACCCGCGCAGAACAGAGGCACCGGCAACCAACCCGTTTCGGCGATTTCCTGCACGAGCGGAAGCGGGGCCTGAAGGCGCTTTGCCCACTCGAACAACTCGGCGGAATCGGCCTGCGTGATCTTGCGCATGTCGCCGATGATGTTGCGCAGGTGCCGCACGGCTTCGACGATGTTGCCGGTACCGGCTTCGCCCTTCGAGCGAATCATCGCCGCACCCTCGCTGATACGCCGCAATGCCTCACCGAGATTCGTCGCTCCGCAGACGAACGGAACGTCGAAGCCGAACTTGTCGATGTGGTGCGTTTCGTCGGCGGGTGTGAGCACCTCGGACTCGTCGACGAAGTCGACACCGAGTGACTGCAGAATCTGCGCCTCGACGAAATGACCGATGCGTGCCTTGGCCATCACGGGAATGCTGACGGCGGCCTTGATGCCTTCGATCATCTCGGGGTCGCTCATTCTCGCCACGCCACCGTCGCGACGGATGTCGGCGGGAACGCGCTCGAGCGCCATGACGGCGCACGCACCCGCGTCTTCGGCGATGCGCGCCTGCTCGGGGGTGACGACGTCCATGATGACGCCACCCTTCATCATCTCGGCCAGTCCACGCTTGACGCGGAAGGTCCCGGAAACGTTGCCTGTCATGATTTCATCGTACCGAGACGGCGGAAAATGCCGTCACCGTGCGCCCAGATCAGGGGAACTTGACCTTCGTCGGGTCGGTGCCGGCGGGCACATCGGCGCCTTTGTTCACGCGCGGAAGTTCGATCCACGTGCGACCCGGGGTCAACTTGATGGGCGCGCCAGCAAGGTCGGTGAGTGCGAAGACGTCGGTCTCCTTGGCACGCTTCCACTTGCCCTTCACGAGCGATCCGTTCGTGTAGACCCATGCTTCGCCTTCTCCAACGCTTTGCGCCTCGGGGCTGCGCGGGTCGGCGGCGCTGGTCTTGTACTGCATGAACAATGTCACGACGTTCTTCGCGTTCACTTGCGAACCGTCTGCGTCCATGTGCTTGTCCTTGCCGACCGAACGCAGGTAGACACCCGTCGCCGAGTCCCACAGCCACTGCACCTGAACTCCGTCCATCGACAACTTGAGACCCGCCGACGCGGTGGCGGTCGTGGGCATCGCATCGCTGGCCGTGCGGTACTGAAATTGTTGCGGCGGGCGCGTCGCACCCTTCGGAGTGAGCAGGTAGATCTTGGAAGCATCGGCGTAGAGGTTGTGCGGCGCCTTGCGCGCCGAGTCGCGCTTGTAGCCACCCTGCTGGTAGGCCACGAGAGCACCCATGTTGACGAGCACCGACTTGTTGATGAGCGATGTCGTCTTTGCATTGCCGCCGCTCCAGACGAAGAGCGGGTTCAGGTATGCGCTGAAGAGGTCGACGTCTTGGGTACGACCCGATCGGATCGGCCCGATACTGGCGGGCGCGTTCGTGTGGAAGACCGCCGCGAACCGCGTGAGTTGTTCGACGTTCTCCTCGTACACGATGTCGGCCTGGTTGAGGCCGGCCTGCGGGCGAGCCGCGGGGTGATTGTCGATTTTCGCCACGAGAGCCGGGCGGGTCGCCGCCGCGGCATCGTCGATGGGCAGACCGGTCAGTGGCATCACCTCGGGGGCCGGCAATGTTGTCGTCGGTCCGGGCAGGGTCGACGGCAACGCGACGTCGCCGTACGAGGGCTCGGGGATGTTCTCGGTTTTCGAGCCGTCACCGCCACCACCGCAGGCCGCGAGGGCCAACGAGGCAATGACGGCCACTGCGAGACCGCGCACGCCGACGGTGGCACGGCGCGGGACATGGCGTTCTGCGAGACGTGAGCGGTTGGGGGTTCCGTTCATGGGTGTCTTCTCCCTTGTTCCCAGATGCTGGGCTATTCGACAATCGGTCAGATTTCGCGAAGGAGGGCCAGCCGCTCGACGAGTGGCGGACGCTCTTCGTTTGCGGAATCAACCCTAGAGCCGGCAGCGGCCCCCGACGTGTCATTCGAGCCTGCGCCGTGCGTGGCGCCAGCCTCGCCCGCCGGATTGGCGAGCCACAGCGGTGCAGTACGGAAATCCGCGGTTTCCACACGGGTGGAGACGCTGAGCATGCGCTGGAACGCCGCAGCAAGTCCGGGCGGATACCGGGTGATACCGACACCCTTCACGTCCGCATCGAAGATGGCCTGATCGAAATTCGCATCCGACACGATCCGTCGCCGAACGACACCGAGAATCCACCACGGCGCGCCGACCGACAAAGCCACCGAGAGCGTTTGCGCCTCGGCGAGACCCGAGCGCAGACGCGCGAGACACACGGCGACCGCGCCCTCCATCTCGATTCGCTCGAGACCATCAACGAAACCCTTCGTCACGATCAACTCGGACGGTCTGTCGTGTGACGGGTCGGCGGCCACCATCGCGTTGATGCCCGATGCATCGACGACGGCAACGTGCGGCATCGCCACGCCTGCGGTTCCGCACAATCCCTGCAAGAGGTTGAAGAGCCGTGGCGCGTCGTCGACCTCGGCGGGAACGGCTGCGACCCCGGAGATGGTGAGGTCGAGCGTCGACTCGAGGAACCGTGCCACGAGAAGCATTCCGAGAACACCGCACACGACCGCCAGGACGACGGCTCCGAGTACGAGGCCGATGATTCCCGCGACGACGACGCCCACGACAGCCCCGACCACGAGACCGACCACGGACCACGACAGAGCCGTGGCACGACGCAGTTGTTGGTCGGGGGACGTTGACAAGGGAGTGTTCATGAGGTTCGGCGGCGCCCGATTCGGCGTTTGTCGAGAAGCGTCAGCATACGGTTCGGTCGCACGACCCGACGGGGATCCTCCGCCCGCTTGCCGAATCCGGTGGCGTAACCGTCGCCGAGACCGCTGCGCTCCATGTCGAGCGCCCGCTCGTACAACCGAACGTAACTTTCGGCGAGAGAACGCATCGACGATGCCTCGACCCGGCGATGGCCGGCTTCGATGAGTCGTTGGGACAGTCGCGGATTGGTCATGACCTTCGCGAGCGCGGCTGCGAGCGCACGTTCGTCACCCGGCTCGACGAGCAGCGCATCGACATCGTGGGTCGCGACATTTTGGTAACCATCGATGTCGCTCGCCACGACCGGAGTTCCCGACGCCATTGCCTCGAGCAACACCACGCCGAACGACTCGCCGTGAAGCGACGGCGCACAAAACACCGTCGCCTCGGCCATGCGTCGGATCTTCTCCGCATCGGACACCCGACCGAGCCACGAGATGCGCGACTCGGATGCGTACTTCGCCTTCATCTCTTCGGTGTCGGGGCCGTCCGACGCCACCCACACGCGCACGTCGTCGGGAAGGAATGCAAGCGAACCGAGCAGAACATCGAGACCCTTGCGTGGCTCGTGACGACCAACGAAGAAAATCGTCGGCTGTGCGACCTTTGCCACCGGACCGTCCTGGCTCGTGACTCCGTAACGCCCGAGCTCGATCCCGTTGCCCAGCAGTTCGTACTCACCGCCGAGGTACCGGTTCGCGAGCAACTCGGCATCCTTCGACACCGCGACACGAATGTCGATGCGCGAGGCGAGCCAGCGAACCGCGCGGTTCAACATGCGGTAGCTCGTGGAGTCGCCGGCCGCGTGAAAAGTGCCGATCGTCGGAGCGAGGCGCAGCAGCAGGGCCGTCATCGTCACACCCGGCGCGAGGGGCTCGTGAAGATGTATGACGTCGAAGTCCTCGTCGTTCAAAGCGCGAATCGTGCGCAGGGCCGCGGACGCATCGGGTGCGAGCGGTGCAACGGATCCGTTTGCCGCCGTCGGCAGGCTGTTGCCGAGCGGCGTGACGAAGGGTTCGGGTGGAGCACCATCACACGGACCGAGCACGCGGACCTCATGGCCCATTGCGCGCAACTCGCGCGCAAGTCCGAGTACCTGCATCTGAACCCCACCAGGAATGGTGAGGCTGTAGGGACAGAGCATGCCGATGCGCAGCACGCCCCAACCGTAGCGACGATCGGGTACGGTGCCGCCATGCCGCTCGAAGACAATCTTCCCGCCGTTTCGGTTGTTGCGACTCCCACCAAACGCGGGGCCATCCTCGAACTTGCGTCACTTCTCGATCAGTGCGGTTTTCCCGCGCTTGCCTGCCCGAGCCTCGGCGGAACCCTCGGCCTGTGCACCTCGCTCGCCCACTGCACGCGAGACATCCGGTACTTCACCTCGATTCAGCCGATCTACTACAACCATCCGGTCGAGGCTGCGAACACCGCGGCACACATCCACGAAGTGTCCGGCGGTCGATTCGGCTTCGGCATCGGCGTCAGCCACGGCCCGGTGGTGGCTCGCCTCGGAGTCCAAGCCGGCAAACCGCTCACCGACATCGGCAAGTACGTCGATGCGATGAAGAAGCAGGAACAGTTCTCGGGACAGCTTCCACCGATCTATCTCGCCACGATGCGCGACAAGATGCTCTCGCTTGCGACGCGCATCGCCGAGGGCGCCATCTGGGCCAACGCGTCGCTGCGACACATGCCGACGCAGCTCGCGCGCCACGACGGCGAATTCCGCGACGGATTCATGCGCACGAACATGATTCCGACGGTCATCGACGACGACATCGAAGCCGCCCGGGCCATCAACAGGAAGACGATGCGGGGCTACGTGGTTCTTCCGAACTACCGCAACTACTGGCGCGAGGCCGGCTACGTCGAGGAAATGGACGCAGTAGAGAACCTGATCGCCGAGGGTCGCCGCGATGAACTCGCCTCGGCGATGAGCAATGCGTGGCTCGACGACTGCACGCTGAGCGGGCCCGTCGGCAAGGTCCGCGACGGTCTTGCTTCGTGGTTCGAGGCCGGCATCATGCCGGTCGCCGTGATGTCATCGACCTCGGGCGGCCAGGCCCACGCGATCAGACAATTGATCGACGCGTATTCCTGATCAGTCGAAGACCAATCTCGCCACGAAACAACCAACCGCCCCACCGACGAATTGACCGACGAAGAACATCGGCAATGACGTGGGGTCGATGCCCGCAAAGGTATCGGAGAGCGATCTCCCGATACTGACAGCCGGGTTGGCAAAGCTCGTCGATGACGTGCACCAGTAGGCCGCGGTGATCCAAGCCGCCACCATCCACGGAATGAGACCGGCGCGATCGGATCGCAAGAAGCCCTCGATCAGCAGCAGCAGAACTGCCGTTGCCACGATTTCCCCGGCGATGATCGGACCGCCGTCGCGTACTCTCGATGAGACATTCACCGCATCGAGTCCGAACATTGCATTCGCCGTGACGGCACCCAGACAGGCACCCGCAACCTGAGCCATGATGAACGGGACGACGTTTCGCCCCGGCATGCGCCCGGCCGCCCATCGCACAACGGTCACGACCGGGTTGAAATGTGCCCCGGACACGGGAGCAAAGAGGCTGATGAAGAGCACCAGCCCGCCGGTCGTGGCGATGGTGTTGGCCAACAGTTGGAGCGCAACGTCGCTACTGAGGCGCTCGGCCATGATGCCCGAGCCAACGACGACAGTGACGATGCCCCAAACTCCGAGAAGCTCCGCAGTGTACGAACGCGACGAGGCTGACAATGTCAGCAACAGGTGCCGTCGATGCCGCACGAACCGCCCTCGGCCGCAACGTTGATGAGTCGACGGGTCTCCGCCGGCTGCGACATTCCACCCGCCTCACCTTGTTCGTCGAGGACCGTGTAGATCTCCCACGCGATTTCGGGCCCGTGCACCCAGACCTTGTCTTGCAAGGCATAGCAACAACTGGTTGCCTCTTGCAGAGTTGTGGTCAACCCTTTCGATTGCGCGGCCTCGGCCGCGGCAACGACGTCGTCGGTTGACTGCACCTCGACACCGATGTGGTTCAGAGTGCCGGGAGCTCCACCATTGGCGATGAGGACGAGTTTCAGTGGCGGGTCGTTCACGACGAAGTTCGCGTAGTCGTCGCGCACCTTGTTCGGCGCGACACCGAAGAGGTTCGAATAGAAGGCAATGGCGCCCTGAAGGTCGCCGACATTGAGGGCCACTTGAACGCGCGACATGGTGTCACGATACCGCTCATTGCCGCACGTGTCAGGCTTGCGCGGCCCGCATTTCGTCGAATCCCGGGTCGCTCGGCCAGTTGGGCTGAAACATGTGCCACTGCTCGGGAGCGCGCCGAATGAGCGACTCGAGCTCGGTGGCCAGCTTTTGCGTGCCTCGGGCGACGTCGTCTCGCAATCGACCGGTGCGGGTGAGATCGATGGGCGGTCGCACGATCGCATGATGACCGTTGTAACGATCGGTGAAGTAGACGGCGGCGGTGATGAGCGGCGCGCCGGACCGTATGGCGAGAGTGACGGGACCGGCGGGCAACGTGGTGGTTTCGCCGAAGAACTCGACGGGCAATCCGTCACCCTTCAGGTCGCGATCACAGAGCAGGCAGACGATGTGGTTGTCGCGCAACGCGTGGAGAATCGTTGTTGCGACACCATCACCCAACGGCACGACGTTCATGCCGAGATTCGTGCGCAGGTTGGTGAACCATTCGAAGAGCTCCGGGGGCTGCAACGGTTCGACGACCACGGTTGCTTTGTATCGCTGGTCGGCCAGCCATCGCCCCGCCCACTCCCAGCCGCCGAGGTGAGGCAGGGCAAGGATGACTCCCTTCCCCTTGCCGAGTCCCTCGATCACGCTCTCGAAGCCGTCGAGCGTGAACGAGTTGTGCACCACCTGTGCAGGAAGGCCGGGCAGGCGGAAGCTCTCGACGTAGTACCGCGCATAACTGTCGAATGCTCCCTGCACCGCGGCACGCAGTTCACGGCGGGACAGCTCCGGTTTCACCCGCCGAATGTGACGCTCGATGATGCTGCGCCGCGACTGCAGCGATGCCGACGCCGTGTAGCCGACGAGTCGGGCGGTGGCGTAGGCGAGCGGGCCAGGCGTCACCTGGGCGACGAGGCTCGCAAGTTTGTACGACCCGACGGTGAAACTGTCGGCGGCGGACTCGCGCAGCGTTGCCATCGACGTTGGTTCTCAGCGAGCGCGCCGGCGGGCGGATGCCCGTCGCTGCATGCGCGCCGCTTTCCGGGAGGCCCGACGCAGTTGACGCTGTTCGATGCGCACTTCGGCGATTGGCGCCACCGCCGCCTGCTTCCACACCTTGAAGAAACGTTGGATCGCGGTGATCGACGTGAGAACCAACATCACCCAGAGAATCGGCACGAGTGCGGAGTCGAACAACAGACCGATGCAGAGCAGGATGATGCGCTCGGCCCGCTCCATGAGGCCACCCTTGGCCTGCAGGCCGAGAGACTCCGCCTTGGCGCGTTCGTAACTGATGGTCGAGGACACTCCCATGACCGCGAGCGGGAGGATCGCGATGTGTCCACCGTCGCGGGAGATGAGGAACCAGGCGATGCCACCCAGCAAGAACCCGTCGGTCACCCGGTCGATGACCGAGTCGAAGAACGCACCGCGCTGGCTCGACAGATTGCCTGCTTTTGCAACGGCGCCGTCGAGCAGGTCGGGAAGTGCAGCAAGAATGACGAGGAGAAGACCCGCGCGCAACGCACCCATGCCCACGGCCACCGCCGCGGCAACCGCGAGCAGGAGACCAACGACCGTCAGTACATCGGGGGTGACGCCGGCCCGACGCAACGATTCGCCCATCGGGCGCACGGCGCGCTCGACTTGCGACTTCCAGTTTCCGTCGAACATAAGGGAAAGGCTAACCCCCCTCGCTTCAAGCGGTGGGTTTTGCTCCGTCGGGGTTTGCCTCGGTCAACTTCTCGAGCACCGAACCGTTGACTGCATCGACGAGAACCAAACCGCGCCTGAGGGGCGGTTCTTCCGCGCTGTAGCAGAAGACCCGCCACGTGGGACGACTCCGAACACCGTGCCACACCTGCTGGGCCGACGCGTGACCGACCGCGAACCCGACGGCGCGAGTGGCCAGGACCAACGCCTGCTTCTCGTCAATCGACATTCGCCAACCCGACGTGATGCTGAAGAGACCGACAAGACCGAGAAGTAACGCGGCCGCGATCCAGCCACCGTTCACCAGCGGCGAGTCGACGCCTCCCGACACCCGCACGATGATGCACGCGGCGGCGAGGACGAGATACATGACACCAGGAATTCGTCGACGGCTGTTGTCGGGGAACTCGTATGCCCCACTGAAGGCCGTGATGTTGAGATCGTCGGGAAGCGAGTCACGAATCTCATCGCCGTGTCCGGAGGTAGCCACGGCTCCACCCTAGAGGCGCTGCCACGCCGCACGCAGTTTGGCCGCGGAATCGCCGAGCGCCTCGGGAAGCGTCCGGGTGTTCGCGACCGCCGTCATGAAGTTGGCGTCACCAACCCACCGTGGCACCACGTGCACGTGGAGATGCTCGGAGATGCTGCCACCCGCGGGCGGACCGAGGTTGATCCCGACGTTCACGCCCTGCGGCTGATACGCGCGCTTCAACACCTGCACGCCCTGCGTGACCAACGACCACAACTCGATCGATTCCTCGGCCGAGAGGTCCTCGAGATTTGCAACCTCGCGGTACGGCAACACCAGCATGTGACCCGATGCATACGGGTAGGCGTTGAGGATCACGAAGCAACAGGTGCCACGGCGCACGATGTGGGCTTCTTCATCGCCGAGGCCACTGGCAAGAATGCGCGAGAAAACCGAACCCTTGACCGATGGTTCGGGGTCACCCGCCGTCTCGCCCCATTTTTGGACGTAGGCAGCGCGCCACCCGTTCCACAGGTGATCAAGCATCGACATCTTCTGCCACGTCCGCAGCGACGCGAGCGACGAAGCGGTCGACCCCAACGTCGCGCTCGACGTCCCCGCCCCGCGGGTTCACACCGACGGTTCCGTTCGCGGCGTCGTCGTCGCCGACGACGAGCACGTACGGAATCTTCTCGAGTTTCGCGTTGCGGATTCGCTTGCCCAGCTGGTCGTCGGCGTGGACCACATCGACGCGGAATCCCTCGGATTCGAGACGAGCTGCAACGGAAGTCGCATACGACTCGTGCGCCGAGGCGACCGGGAGGATGCGCACCTGGACCGGCGCCAGCCACGTCGGCAATGCCCCTGCGTAGTGCTCGAGAAGCACCCCGAAGAATCGCTCGACGGAACCGAAAAGGGCACGGTGCAGCATGATCGGACGGTGGCGCTGCGAGTCTGCGCCGACGTATTCGAGGTCGAAACGCTGCGGAAGGTTGAAGTCGCACTGGATCGTCGAGAGTTGCCACTTGCGACCGATGGCATCGCGAACGTCGATGTCGATCTTCGGGCCGTAGAAGGCGGCGTCACCTTCCTTGATCTTGTAGTCGAGGCCGTACTTCTCGAGCGCAGCACGCAGTGCTTCGGTTGCTTTGTCCCAGATGGCGTCGTCGCCGACGTACTTCGCGGGGTCCTTCGTGCTCAGATTCGCGGTGAAGTCCTTGAAGCCGAAGCGTCGCAGAACACTCATCACGAAGTCGAGGAGCGAGGCGATCTCGTCCTGCAGTTGGTCTTCGGTGCAGTAGATGTGGCTGTCGTCCTGGGTGAACCCGCGGATTCGCATGAGGCCGTGCAACGTGCCGGCCCGTTCGTAGCGATAGACCGTGCCGAGCTCGAAGAGTCGCATCGGCAGTTCGCGGTAACTGCGCCCGCGCCCCGAAAAGATGAGGCAGTGCATCGGGCAGTTCATCGGCTTTGGGTAGTAGACGCCGTTGTCCATCTCCATCGGCGGATACATGCCGTCACGATAGAAATCGAGGTGTCCCGACGTCTGGAAGAGGTTGGCGTTGGCGAGGTGCGGAGTGAAGACGAACTGGTAGCCGCCTTTCTGGTGGCGCTCCCGGCTGTAGTCCTCCATCAACTTGCGGACGATTGCGCCCTTCGGGTGCCAGACGGCGAGTCCGCCTCCGAGTTCGGACGGGAAGGACAGAAGGTCTTGCTCGACAGCCAACCGACGGTGGTCGCGTTTTTCCGCCTCGGCCAGACGGTGCAGGTGCTCGTCGAGTGCGGCCTTCGACTCCCACGCGGTGCCGTAGATGCGCTGAAGCATCGGGCCCTTCTCCGACGATCGCCAATGTGCGCCAGCCACTTTCATGAGTGCGAAGTGACCCAATTTGCCCGTGGAAGGCACGTGCGGACCACGGCAGAGGTCGACGAACGATTCGGTGTTGCGGTACACGCTGATGGTTTCGCCACCACCCACCTCGCCTGCGTCGGCCCCGTCGGCGGCCCCTGACGTGACGCGCTGGATGATCTCGCACTTGTAGGGCTGTTCGGAGAACAGGCGCAGGGCCTCGTCGACGCCGACCTCGGAACGCACGAACGGCTGGTCAGCCTTGACGATCTCTTTCATCTTTTCGGTGATGGCTGCGAGATCGGATTCGGAGAACGTGCGACCCCCGGGAAGATCGAAGTCGTAGTAGAAGCCGTCTTCGATGGCCGGTCCGATGGAAAACTTCGCGCCCGGAAACAACTGCGTGACTGCCTGGGCGAGAACGTGCGCAGTCGAGTGGCGCAGCACGTGCCGGCCTGCATCGCTGTCGGCGGTGATGATGCCCACGGTCGCACCGTCGACCAGCGGCACGTTGAGGTCGGCTTCCGCACCGTCGACGACGGCGGCGAGGGCCGCCTTGGCGAGACGCGAACCGATCGATGCCGCAAGGTCAGCCGACGTCGAGCCCGCGGGCAATTCGCGTGCGGATCCGTCGGGAAGTTTGACCGTCAGCGTCGACATAGAGGTGGAAGTCTACGGCGAGACTGCCACCGGGCTTTCGCCATTTACGACCTGGCCGGACACCACGTCGCCACCCTTGGTGGCGTAGGTGTTGCGGTATTGCTGGCCGGTGAGTTCACGGATCTCGAACATCAACTCGTCGGTGATCTCGCGCAACACCATGTGATCGGCATCGCGATCGGCGTAACGGGCGACATCGATCGGTGCACCGATGCGGATCGAGCAGCGCATGTTGAACCGCGGAAAGTTGACCTTCGGAACCACCGCATCTGGCGGCTGGATTTCGCGAGTGCCGACGATGCCGACGGGGAAGATCGGACAACCAACCTTCAGTGCAAGGCGAGCGGCTCCGGTACGACCCTTGTAGAGCATTCCGTCGCGACTGCGTGTGCCTTCGGGGAAGATGCCGAACAACTCACCACGACGCAAAACCGCCTCGGCTGCGTCGAGAGCGGCGGCACTTTTGTCGCCACCGGATCGATCGATCGGAATCATTCCCATCGCCGGGAAGAGCGTGCGCGTTTTCCATGAATCCATGTACTCGGCTTTTCCGACGAAACTGATTTCTCGCGGCACCGACATCATGAGAAACGCACTGTCGAGAAAGCTGACGTGATTGGGACAAAGAATTGCCGGGCCCGTCGTTGGAAGGCGATCGAAACCTTCGAGATCGAAGCGCCACAGCGATTTCATGACGGGACGCGCAACGCGACGAACCCGGCGCTGCAGTGCGCCGGCGCCGCGGAATTCCGCAGAATCTGTCGCCATACCGTCACCCATAGGCGGGAAGAGTATGTGTCCCGGATGAAAAGCGGTAGATATTTTTCGTCAACGGACTGTGAACGTTTTCGCAGAAAACGTTCCAAGTTTTTCGTGCTAAATCAGTCGCACGCCGACCAGCGCCGCGGCGCCGGTCACACCCCGACCCGCCCGCGATGCCGCATCGATGACCGCGAGTGCACCCGGTGTGTCGAGATCGTCATCGAGGCGGGCCCGTACGTCATCGAGTACTGCAGGGTCGTCGGCTTCGCCCGCACCCTGCCAGGCCGCCAGCCGCTGCGCTGCAGCGGGCATGATGCCGTCGTTCCATTCCCACTCGGTGCGGTAGTGGTGGGCGAGGATGCCGAGACGGATGACACGTGGGTCCCACTGCCGTCGCAGGGTGTCGACGAACACGAGGTTGCCGCGGCTCTTCGACATCTTGTGGCCGTCCATGAAGACCATCGCAACGTGCATCCAGTGACGAACGAACGGCAAGCCGGTGGCGGCCTCGGACTGGGCGCGCTCGCACTCGTGGTGCGGAAAAATCAGGTCCGAGCCCCCGCCATGGAGGTCGATGGTCGAACCAAGCTCGCGCAGGGCCAACGCCGAACATTCGATGTGCCAGCCGGGCCGACCCGGGCCCCACATGGTGTCCCACGAGGGTTCGTCGCCCGTGCTCGTCTGCCAAAGAACGAAATCGAGGGGGTGGCGCTTGTTGGGGTCGTCGACGTTGCCGCCACGCTCGCGCGCAAAGGCGACCATCTCGTCTTCCGTGTAGTGGGAAACCGACCCGAACTCCGGAAACTTCGCGACGTCGAAGTACACGTTGCCGCCCGCCTGGTAGGCAAAGCCACGGTCGAGAACCATTCCGATGAATCCGCGAATGTCGGCGATCGCCGACGAGGCGCGCGGCGTGCTGTGCATTGGCAGCATTTCGAGGGCCGCCATGTCGGCCTCGAAACGGGCCTCCTCCCCCGCCGCCAGGTCGAGGTAGTGGACACCCACTTCGCGCGCCTTCGCAAAGAGCGGATCGTCGACGTCGGTCACGTTCCGCACGCACTTCACCTCGTGCCCGAGGTCGAGGAGCCGACGCTGCAGCACGTCGTAGGCCAGGAACGTCGCCGCGTGCCCGAGGTGCGTGGCGTCGTAGGGCGTGATGCCGCAGGTGTACATGAGAACCGTCGGCCCGGGCTCGAAGGGCACGATCTCACGTCGCGCCGTGTCGTACAGGCGCATCACTTGCGGGGGTCTCCCTTGATTCCGTTGAGGCGCGGTGCAACGCGGGTTTTGTAGCGCACGTTCAACTGCAACAGGACCGCGGTGAACGCCTCGATTGCCGTCGCATTCGACAGTTCACCTGCGTCAAGCGGTCGGCAACCCGGTATTCGCTCGACGATGTCGCTGACAATTCGCAATGCGTCCTTGTCGTCGGAGCAAATGAGCACGTCGCTGTCGATCGGGTCGCCGAGATGGCCCAGTTCCTTGGCGGGAAGATGGTGCAACGCGGCAACAACTCGGCAGCGCGGCACCGCCACCTGCACGTGGGCTGCGACACTGCCCCGCGGCGGAACGAGAGGCTGGAACTCGGACCCGACCCGCACGAGTGCATTGGCCATGCTCACCACGACCTTGCCTGCAAGGTCGGCTTCGTGTTCCTTCGCCGTTGTCGCCGCCGAGTCCCACGGGGTGGCGAGCACGATGACGTCGCGCGACGCAGCGTCGTGGTTCGTCCCTCCGCGCAGGTCGAGAGACAGGCTCGGCCACGCGTCACGAATCTCGCGCGCCTTTTCCTCGGCGCGCTCTGCCGACCGCGACCCGATGACGACCGAGAAACCGACGGACGCGAGCCGGGCGGCGACGGCGGTCCCTGCGGGTCCGGTTCCCCCCAGAACGCCGATCGATGTGGACGACCCACTCATGTACCCGAGCATTGCACACGAGCGCCCCGACCCACGGCTCGGGTCTGCACTACCGTCGGTCCCATGGGCATTCTCGACGGCAAGAACATCGTGATCACGGGCGTCCTCACCGACGCGTCGCTCGCATTCGGGGTTGCACGTCTCGCACAAGAAGAAGGTGCGCAGGTCGTCCTCACCGGGGCGGGTCGCGGTCTCTCGCTCACGCAGCGCACCGCACGCAAACTTCCCAACCCGGCGCCGGTTTTCGAGTTCGACGTGACGAATCCGGAGCACGTCGTATCCGCACGTGAGGCCGCACGAGAGCACCTGGGCCGCGTGGACGCCGTGCTGCACGCGATCGGATTCGCGCCGGCCGCGTGCCTCGGCGACGATCTGATGGCCGCGACGTGGGACGACGTGTCCGTTGCCATTCAGATCTCCGCATTTTCGCTGAAGACGCTCGCCGATTCGTTCGTTCCGCTGATGACCAATGGCGGCACCATTGTCGGCCTCGACTTCGACAACACCGTTGCCTGGCCCGCGTACAACTGGATGGGCGTCGCAAAGTCGGCATTTGAATCGACGAACCGGTACCTCGCACGAGAGCTCGGACCGCGCGGGATCCGCTGCAATCTCGTTGCTGCTGGGCCCGTTCGCACCCTCGCTGCAAAGTCGATTCCGGGCTTCGCCAAGTTCGAGGATGTCTGGGACTCCCGGGCACCACTCGGCTGGGACGTGAACGACGGCAGCGCGGTGGCCAAAACGTGTGTCGCGCTCATGTCCGACTTCTTCCCCTCCACAACGGGCGAGATGATCCACGTCGACGGTGGCTACCACGCCACCGGTGCCTGAACGGCGGGCCCCGAGGTGAACCGACTCGCAAACGAGGTCTCCCCCTACCTGCGTCAGCACAAGGACAACCCCGTCGA
>JAGWWV010000114.1 GCA_018970175.1 Acidobacteriota bacterium | reverse complement strand
TCGACGACGATCGAACCGGCTAGCGACGCGCTCACGTCGATAGCCCCGCCGATCACCACTCGTCGTGCATCGAGCGAGATCCGTGCTCCAGGAAGCGCCACGCCCGCATTCGGGGCGATGTAAATCTCATCAGCTCGAATCTGAACCGTGGACGAACCGCTCAGTAGTCGAGTCAACTGTGACGACGTGACGAACGTGTCGGCACTCGCGGTAACTTCACCGTCACGCAACGAGAGCGCGTTCGGGGTCAACGACTCCCTGGAAAGGCCCGTCCAGGCGACGGCCGACTCGATAGCACCGTCAGGCGCGACGACAACGACGTAAGGTCTGCCCACCCGGGGCAACTGTGGACCTATAAAAACTGGGGCTTTGTCCGCAGAATCCGGTGCTCTCGCCGACGCCCACGACACACTGCCGAGCAGCAAACCGGCTGCAAAGACGACGCCAGACCACGCGGCGACAAGCGCCACGCGACGACTCGATGACGGAAGTACCTGTAACTTCTTCCCCAACTCCACCCCACACTCGAAGTTGAAAAATCTCTTTTTCGGCCACGTATAACGAGACCAGAGTGAAAAACTTTTCTCCAACACGGGGACGCTACGAAGACATCGCGAAATCGCCTACTTGCCACGCAATACCCATCTCGCCAAAGTCGTGCGAAACTGCATGCACGAAACAGTCAAGAAAATTGGGTGTGATTTAGGCGTTCGCCCTAGCACTCCGTAGTAACGAGTGCCGACGAAATCACACGCGTGTCATTCGTTTTGTGCCCGTGTCGATGCAGCCAGAACCCTGCCGAAGTGGGTCAGAACAGATGGAGACGTCCTGCAACAACGAGCACTGCTGGTCCGAATTACTTGGCAGCCCGCGCAGCGACAAGATTCGCCATCACCTTTGCGGCACGCTCGGCAAGACCAGCCGGCGGCGGGCCCATCGGCAGTCGTGCCTCGCCCACGTCGAGCCCGAGATGGTTCATCATCACTTTCGACGGCAGCGGATTGGGGTTGTCGTCACCAGTTTCGAATGCGAAGCTTTCCACGAGTCGGGCGTTCACCTTGCGAGCGCCAGCAGTGTCACCCGCGTTCCACTTGGCGAACATTTCTTGATGGTCGACTGCGCTCCAGTGTGTTGCCACGCCGATCACTGCGGTGCAACCCACGGCCATGAGCGGCAGCGTGAGCCCGTCATCACCAGAGATCAATTCGAACGACGACGGCACCATCGTCATGAGTCGCGCACTCTCCCCCGGGTTGCCGGCGGCATCTTTCACGCCTGCAACATTCTTCACTTCGTTGGCAAGCTTCGCCAGCGTCGGCGTATTGATCTTGCGCCCGGTGCGCACGGGGATGTCATAGATCACCACCGGCAACGACGTCGCTGCGCACATCGCGCGGATGTGCGCCTCGATGCCCACCTGTGACGGACGGTTGTAATACGGGCACACTGCGAGAATGCCGGCCACGCCGAGCTTCGACGCCTCTTTCGTCAAGTGCACCGAGTGCGCGGTGTCGTTCGAACCTGTCCCGGCAATTACTGGAATGGTTACTGCTTTCGCCACCGTCTCGAACAGTGACAGCTTCTCGTCGTCGGTGAGCACCGGAGACTCGCCGGTGGTGCCGGCGAGCACGAGCCCGTCGTTGCCGTTCTCTTGCAGCCACTTCGCCAGGCGTACGGCCCCGTCAAGGTTGAGCGAACCGTCCTTGGCGAACGGCGTCACCATCGCGGTGATGACCTGACCGAATCGCGGCATGGGCGAAGACTAGTTGTTACGTGCGACCGCCGCCCCGCGCGAGCGAGGCGGCGACGCGACTAACGGTGGGTTCAGTGGGCGGGCGTGGCGACTTCTTTGCCGAGCTCGAACTGCAGGTACTCCTCGCCGGTGTTCTCCATGTTCTCGAACTGGATGACGCCCATCTCCTCGAAACGGCGGCGCAGCCACTTGTCGTTGCGGTCGAGCAAGCCGAGCTTCTTGCAGTTCG
>JAGWWV010000113.1 GCA_018970175.1 Acidobacteriota bacterium | reverse complement strand
CCGTTGCACCCCGGTCGGCGTGTCGGTGGAGGTGCTGCCGCTTGCCGCCCTGTCGACGGTCGACGCGTTCTGCGTGGTCATCTCTCGCCCCTCGTCGAGCGGCATCGTCGCCCCCGATTTGGAGGTGACTCGCGTGGTGGAGGCCGCGCATGCGCGCGGAGCAATCGCCGTGTGTGTCACCGACCCTCTTGCCAGCACCCTCCTGACGACGCCCGCGTCACTCGGATTCGACATTGCCGTCGGAAGCGCGCAGCGCTTCGGCGTGCCGATGGGCTGCGGCGGTCCGCACGCTGCGTTCCTCGCGGCGACTGAATCGTTTGCTCGCTCGCTGCCTGGCCGTTTGGTCGGTGTGAGCACCGACACTGCCGGCCGCCCGGCGTTGCGCCTTGCCCTGCAGACTCGCGAACAGCACATTCGACGAGAGAAGGCCACCTCGAACATCTGCACTGCCCAAGCGCTGCTGGCCAATATCGCCGGTTTCTACGCGGCGTGGCACGGTCGCGACGGACTGCAATCAATTGCTCGCCGTATCAGTTCGTACGCACAAGCAGCGATCTCGCTGCTCGAACACCATCGTGTCGGATCCGTGGCTAACGGTTCACGTTTCGACACGGTCACCGTCACTGGTGTCGATGCCGCCGGCATCGCAGCAGCGGCCTTGCGCTCGGACATCGTCATGCGCCATGTCGACGACCGCACTCTCGCGTTCAGCTTTGACGAGACGACCGACACGAGTTTCGTGGTGGATCTGCTCGCGGCGTTCGGCGCGAATGTGACCGCCGACCAGGTCGACGAGCGGACGATGACACTCGCGATCGCCGACGAGCACTTGCGATCCGACGTGTTCCTCGACCAAGCGGTGTTCCGCCGGTATCGAACGGAGACCGAGATGCTGCGCTACCTGCGGCGGCTCGCCGACAAAGATCTCGCCCTTGATCGCACGATGATTCCTCTCGGCTCGTGCACGATGAAATTGAACGCCACCACCGAGATGATCCCCGTGACGTGGCCCGAGTTCTCCAACATCCATCCGCATCAAGCCGCCCGCGATCTGCGGGGCTACCAACGACTGGTGAACGAGGTGGAGCGCATGATGTGCGCCGTCACCGGCTACGACGCCGTGAGCTTGCAGCCGAACGCCGGCAGCCAGGGAGAGTTCGCCGGCCTTCTCGCGATTCGCGGGTACCACGACAGCCGTGGCGACAACCAGCGCACCATCTGCCTCATTCCTTCGAGCGCCCACGGCACCAACGCCGCCAGTGCCGTGATGGCCGGCATGGAGGTCGTGGTCGTCGCTTGCGACGCCGACGGGAACGTCGACGTCTCCGACCTGCGCGAAAAGTGTGCGCGCGCCGGCGACCGACTCGCCGCACTCATGATCACGTATCCCTCCACCCACGGAGTGTTCGAGGCGGCGGTCGGCGAGATCTGCGACGAGGTCCACCGCCATGGCGGGCAGGTGTACGTCGACGGTGCCAATCTGAACGCCCTTGTCGGCGTGGCCAAGCCCGGTCTGTTCGGTGCCGACGTGAGCCACCTCAATCTGCACAAGACCTTCTGCATCCCCCACGGCGGCGGCGGTCCAGGAGTCGGCCCAGTCGCGGTGCGCCATCACCTCGCGGCCTTCCTGCCCAGTGATCCGCTCGACACCACAGATTCAGATGTCGGCCCCGTCTCGGCCGCCCGCTTCGGATCAGCGAGCATCCTTCCGATCTCGTGGGTGTACGTGCGGATGATGGGCCCGGACGGTCTTCGTCGGGCGACGGCGCAAGCCATCGCCAGCGCGAACTATGTGTCGCGAAGACTGCGCGACCACTTCCCCACGCTCTACACGGGTGCGTCGGGCCTCGTCGCCCACGAATGCATCCTCGACGTGCGCGACATCACGAAGCGAACCGGAGTCACCGTCGATGACGTCGCGAAACGGTTGATGGATTACGGCTTCCATGCTCCGACGATGAGCTTCCCGGTGGGCGGCACGTTGATGGTCGAGCCGACGGAGAGCGAGTCGTTGGCCGAGCTCGATCGGTTCTGCGAAGCGATGATCTCCATTCGGCAAGAAATCGCGCGCATCG
>JAGWWV010000010.1 GCA_018970175.1 Acidobacteriota bacterium | reverse complement strand
GGGGCGTTCGCGAACACCGATGTTTTCTGGTGGCCATTCACCGGCGCATCTTTCGGTGACGCGCGCTTGCCGGTGGCCGAGCGCGGCGCATTCAATATCGCCCTCGAGATCATCGGCGCAGTCGGCCTCGTGTGGATCTTTCGTCGACACGGCCTTGCGGATCGCAGCGCACGCAAGCGTTTCCTCGCAACGGGGGAGCTCGTCGAAGTTGTCTGATCGTCTGCTCACTCTGGTGCGACACGGTCGTACCCACGCAAACGCCGGCGGGCTACTGCAGGGCCACGTCGACAATGATCTCGACACCGTCGGCCTCAGCCAGGCCGCGACGCTGGGCCCCGCGCTCGTGCGTGTCGCTCCAATCACCCGCATCATCGCGAGTCCTTTGCGGCGGGCCCAACAAACCGCTGCGGCCATTTCGGAGCATTGTGGCATCGACGTCGATACCGACACCCGGTGGATCGAACTCGATTACGGCGACTACGACGGCCAGCCGATGGCGTCGATCGCTCCCGAGGTGTGGGCGCAATGGCGTACCGATGCGCACTTTCGTCCACCGGGCGGGGAGTCGATGGCCGAGCTCGACGTTCGGGTGCGGACGGCGATCGACGACCTCGTGCGGTCGGTCGATGGTGGTCACGTCGTCGTGGTGAGCCACGTCTCGCCCATCAAGGCTGCGGTTGCGTGGGCACTGGGGGTCGACATCGCGGTGTCGTGGCGTACCGCACTCGACCGCGCTTCGATGTCGACGATCAGATTGCACGACGTTCGTCCCGCACTCGTCACCTTCAATGTGACGGTTCACCCCGAAAAGTGATTCCCGGGCCGAGCGGCCCGGGAATCGATCGAATGTGGTGAGTTGGCCTGTAAGCGGGATTCTGTGAACCTTGCGGTTCGGTGACCATCCATCTATGCGGTCTACCCGAGGACTGCCCGAAGGCGGGCGGGCCGCCCATGTCCTCTGCGTGACCTTGCTCCAAGTGGGGTTTGCCAAGCCGTACGGGTTGCCCCGGACGCTGGTGCGCTCTTACCGCACCGTTTCACCCTTGCCGCCGAAGTTGCCCCCGACGGCGGTTTGTTTTCTGTTGCACTTTCCGTGAGGTCGCCCCCACCTGGCTCGCGCCAGCACTTTGCCCTGAGGAGTCCCGACTTTCCTCGACACACCTGCGTGTGTCGCGGCCACCCGGCCAACTCACCGACGGGCAGTGTAACGATGCACCCGAAACCGTCCTCGGGAGATGTCTCCCGAATCGCAATCAGCAGCTGGCGTACTCGTACGCCCCGTTAACAGCTGGCGTACTCGTACGCCAGTGAGTTCAGGCTCGGGGTGTCGAGGCTGAGCTGGGTCTTGGTTCCGGCTTCGCTCGTCTTGCCGATGGAGAAGGTGACCGCCGCGAGGCTGCCGAACGCGCCGGGAACGGCCGCAGGGTTGGGCTTTCCGGTTGTCTCGTTGGTCGAAGGAGCAATGCCTTTGCCGTCGGGAATGATCACCTGGGCGAGAACCGCAGCGTGTCGCGCCTCGTCTTGGCCGATCGTCATCGCAGCGCCACGCAGTGCCGGGGTGGCTAGCAGCGACACGTAGTACTGGTACGTCGCCGCGGCGAGATTCTCGAGACCGTGCGCCAGCACGATGAGGTCATCGACGGGGGTGTCGCTGGCCGGAATGCCCTTCGACTCGTTGCCCGTGATTAGTTCGACGGCCGGACCGATGTACAGCTCGTTGATGCGCTCGTTTGCGCACTCGAAGGGCTCGCCACCGGCCTTCTTGATAAGCGGTGTCAACGCCGCGGAATGTGCCTTGTGGTCGGCTTGGAAACGCTTGACCACCGACGTGGCTGCCGAGGGAAGCAGTCCGAGAGCGGCCACCGCGGTGTAGGCGTCGATTGCGCACCACTCGAGTGACGATGCGGTCCGCAGCAACACCGCATCGGTGACGTGCGCCGTGGGCAGGCCCGTGGTGGTCGGCGAGTTGCCGATACGCGGGTAAGAAGTTGCAACCTTGTCGTTCTTGCCGCATGCCGCAAGGATCGCAGCAGACGCAAGGGCGAGGCCGCCCGACTGGAGGAATTTCCTGCGGTTGAACGCGTTGTCGTTCGCGGGGATGTTCATAAGTCTGGGTCTCTTCCGATCAGGCGGGGTAGGTCTCGGGGTCGATTGATGCTTCAGCGTCGAGGGCCATGATGTCGTCGAGGCTCGATGACCCGGACATCTGAACCAGAACGGCGGCCTGACGAGCCTCGATCGGGATGATCGACGCGACGAGGCTCGCGCCGTCGACACCCCGGAGTTGGCTCAACACACTGATGTGCGTGGCCACGAGGGCGTTTTCGAGCGACGCCATGTGCGTCGCGAGCTCCTTGGCGGAACCCTCACCGGCCTTTGCGGATTGAGCAGCGTAGAACTTTTCATTGCGAGCGGTGGGTGCCTTGCGACCGAGTAGCCCGGTGAGTGACTGCGCTGCGGCGCGGTGATGGGCGCCGAACAGTTCCGCGATGGTCTTCATCTCGTCCTTCGACGCATTGGCGGCGCGTGTGTAGAGGTCGATCATTGCGAACTCGAGACCGAGGCCGAAGGAGAGGAGCGCGACATCTGCGGATGTCGGTTGTTTGGGTGGCGCCGTTGTGGTGGTGTCTGCCACGGGGGTGTCCTTTCTCAGTGCTGTCCCGAGCCCAATCCCGACGGAAGGGACTCGATGTTCGGGCTGCCCGAAAGCAGCCGATCCATAGGTTCACCGACGGGAGAGGGGCGGTGCAACTTTAGAAGTCGAGAGCGCTCAGGTCGGGGATCCAGCCGCGAGCCATCCGCACCGAATCGAGCCAATTTCGCCTCGACTCAGAGCGCATCGCCGCGTCCTTTGAGGGCGTGACGATCGTCGCTGGTTTCCACGTCGCCACGGCCTCGTCGAGCGTCGACCACAGGCCGGTTGTCGATCCAGCGAGAAACGCGGCACCCAGCGTCGTCGACTCAGTTTCGGGTGACACCTCGACGCGCGTTCCGGTGGCATCAGCCAGAAAACGAACGAACGCGGCATTGCGCGACATGCCGCCGTCGATGCGTATCGCGTCGGGCGCCACGACGCCACGCGAGGCTGCGTCGTCGATGGCGGCGTGAAGAAGGTCGGCGCCCCGGTGGGCGATGCCGTCGAGGACGGCGCGCACGATGTGCGACTTCGTCGTGCCGCGGGTGATGCCGAGAAGTGTGCCCCGCGCTCCGTAGTCCCATTCAGGCGTGCCGAGACCCAGCAACGCGGGAACGTAGGTGACGCCACCCGTGTCGGGAACAGCGAGAGCAACGGTCTCGCTGTCGGCTGGCGTGACGATGAGTCCCATGTCGTTGCACAACCATTCGACGTTGGTTCCCGCCGACAACATGATCGCTTCGATTCCCCAGTGAATCTGGGTTGTCGGACCATCGAGTGAGAAGGCAACGATCGGGAACGTGCCGAACGGGGTGCGCTTTGCTTCGGTTGGTCCGGGACCGCCCGTGTACATGTCGAGCATGCCGCCGGTGCCAAAGGTGATCTTGGTGCGGCCGGGCGTGATGCAACCTTGACCGACGAGTGAGGCTTGTTGGTCGCCGAGTCGCGACGCGAGTCGTATTCCGTCGAGCGAGCCGTGTCCGCTCACGTGACCGACGATGCACCGCGAGGGAACGATGTCGGGGAGATTGTCGGTGGACACACCGAAGATCGCACACACGTTCGGATCCCATTCGACGGTGAGGGGATCGACGAGGCCCGTCACGGCTGCATTGGTGTGGTCGGTGACGAATGCCATCCCGCGGCTCAGCTTCCACGTCAACCACGTGTCGATGGTGCCCAAACGGAGATCCGACGGCGGCACGTCGCGTGCCGTGTTCGCGACGAGCCAGGCGGCCTTCGTCGCCGTTTGGTTCGGTGCGATCGAAAAACCGTGTTCCGTCTTTGCGGTGATGCATTCGATGACGGTGCGCAGGTCCTGCCAGCCGATACCGGGACCAACCGGTTCCCCGGTGCGCGCGTCCCAGGCAACCACCGATGCGCGCTGGTTCGTGATTCCCAGCGCCACGGGTTCGACGTCGTGGTGTGCGCCGATGACGGTGGTGGCGGCGGTGACAACCGCTTCGTACAACGCGCACGCGTCGAACTCGACGAGGCCGGGTGCAGGTGTGGAGGGGGGTTGTGAGACGTGGTGGTAGTCGACGAGTGAACCTGATGCGTCGACGAGCGCGGCGCGCAGTCCACTCGTGCCGACGTCGATGACGAGCACGGCGGGTGTGGCCGACGTACGTCGCGTCATTGTGGGCGAACGCCGTTCTTTTGGAGGAAGTTGCCAAGCAACCCGCCGATCACGCTCGCAACGAGAGCAAGCGAGAAGGACGTGAGGATGCGCATCACGCGTACCTCGCCGCCGGTCGCAATGCGCACCATCAGAAACACCGCCTGTACCGCGACGAACACGCCGGCACCGGCCGCCACGGCATGGGTCATCGGACGTCGCGTGGTTTGGCGCCACGCGGCCACGCCCGAGCCCAGAACGAAACCAAAAACAGCGATGAGCGAGAGAAGCGGTGCCCACCCACTCGAATCGTCGCGATTGTCGAGGACGAACCTGGCAACAAGCGTGGGGGGAACGGCAAAAAGGAGAGTGACGCTGGCACCTTCGCGCAGGGCCTGCCTGTCGAACTTCGAGACAAAACCGGGGCTCATGTCAACAAGTTGGCACACACGAGACGCAGTGCAAGGGGGCTAGCCGCTGTGTGACCAAGATCGCATCATTTGTTAATTCGCAAGCATTGCGAATTAGGGGTTCAATATTTAGTATGAAGTCCGTGAAGTCACCCGAAGAACTCGTCGTCGCCTTCCGGGCCGCCGGACTGAAGGTCACGCCGCAGAGGCAGCTGCTTTTCCGCCTCCTGCACGGCAACGAGATGCACCCGACCGCTGAGACGCTCTACGAGGTCGCCTCTGCAGAAATGCCGGGTATCTCGTTGCGCACCGTTTATCAGACGCTCACCGACCTCGCGGCGATGGGCGAGTTGCAGCACATCCAACTGGGTGGTGCTGCGCGTTTCGACCCGAACGTCGACGACCATCACCACAGTGTCTGTGACGCGTGCGGTGACGTCCGCGATGTCTACGCCCCGAATCCCGACCACGTGTCGGTCGCGGGGCTCGACGGTTTTTCCGTGCGCGCCGCACGGATCGTGTTCTCAGGCAAGTGTCCGCGGTGCGCAGGTGCCGCTGACGATTTGTCTGTGTCCAAGCAATAACCCCTAATCCCAAAACACCAACCAACAACAAAAAGGAGATGTCATGGCCGGACTTGCCGGAACCAAGACCCACGAGAACCTGAAGGAGGCGTTTGCCGGCGAGAGCCAGGCCAACCGCCGTTACCTGTGGTTCGCTCAGAAGGCCGACGTTGAGGGTTACCCCGACGCCGCTGCACTCTTCCGCTCGGTGGCGGAAGGCGAGACCGGCCACGCGCACGGTCACCTCGACTTCCTCGCCCAGGTTGGCGACCCGGCAACGGGCGAGCCGATCGGTGAGACCGAGGAGAACTTCAAGGCGTCGATCGCCGGCGAGACCTACGAGTACACCCAGATGTACCCGGGCTTCGCCAAGACCGCTCGCGACGAAGGCTTCGCTGAAATCGCCGACTGGTTCGAGACGCTCGCCCGTGCGGAAAAGAGCCACGCCGGCCGGTTCCAAGAGGGCCTGAACGCTCTCTGAGCGAATCTTCCTCAGGAAAACTTCCACGAATTCGCGGGGTGTCGGCGCCGCCGGCGCCCCGCAGATTCGAAGATGTCTTCGAGCAACAAGAACAAGCACCAAGAAAAGAACCACACCGATGACCATCACGTACGACCCGAACCATCCGAAATACCTCGACGAGGCCGACGTTCGGGCCGAACTCACCCGCGTGTACGACCTGTGCCACGGGTGTCGACTGTGCTTCAAGTACTGCACGTCGTTTCCCACGCTCTTCAAGTTCGTCGACCAGCACGACGACCAAGATGCCGGCAAGCTCACGATCGCCGAACAAGATCAGGTCGTCGACGAGTGCTTCCAGTGCAAGCTCTGCTACATCAACTGCCCGTACATCCCGGGTCAGCACGAGTGGGCGCTCGACTTCCCGCGCCTCATGTTGCGCGTCGACGCGATGCGTCAGGCCACCAAGCAGGTGCCGGTCCGCAAGCGTCTCACCACCACATTCATGGGCCACACCGATGCGCTCGGCAAGGTGGCAACAACGGTGTCGCCCCTCGCGAACAAGGTTCTGAATGCGCCGTCCGGTTCGGCAATCCGCAAGGTGGTCGAAAAGACCGCCGGCGTGTCGAGCAAACGCTTGCTTCCACCGTTCTCGAAGGTTCGTTTCTCGACGTGGTTCAAGAAGCGTGTCAAACCCGTGATCGCCAAGCGTCAGGGCAGGGTTGCGGTGTTTCCAACCTGTCTCGTTGAATACCAAGAGCCGGGGATCGGCAAGGACCTCGTCAAGGTGTACGAAAAGAACGGCATCGAATGTTCGCTCGCTGAGGGCGCATCGTGCTGTGGCGCGCCGTACCTGCACAGTGGCGACGTCGAGAAGTTCAAGAAGGTCGGCGCCGACAATGTGAAGGCACTCGCCGCCGCGGTGCGCGCCGGCAACGACATCGTGGTACCGCAACCCACGTGCGGCTACATCCTGAAGAAGGATTACGTCGACTACGTCGGTGGCGCCGATGCCGAACTCGTCGCAGCCAACACCTACGACGCGGCCGAATTCCTGATGCGTCTGCACAAGTCCGAAGGCACGGAACTGGTCACCGAGTTCCCCGGTGAGATTCCCGAGAAGATCACGTACCACGCACCGTGTCACCTCCGCGCGCAGAACATCGGTTTGAAGAGCCGTGACCTGTTGAAGCTCACCGGAGCCAAGATCAAGCTCGTGCAAACCTGTTCGGGCATCGACGGCATGTGGGGACTGCGCGCCGAAAACGCCGATCTCTCCATGCCGATCGCAAAGAAACTCGCCGATGAGATCAACGCCGCCGAGGGCGACGAGGTGGCGGGCGACTGCCACCTGGCCAACACCGCGATCAACGAGCAAACCGGCAAGGCGCCGAGTCACCCGTTGCAGTTGTTGGCGCGTGCCTACGGTATTCCCGAAGAGAACTAAAGAGTCTCGTCAGCGAGAGACAACACAAGTGACACAGAGAAAGGAACACGAAGTGCCCCCCACAACCGTTTCCAGAAAACTCACCGTCGACGACATTCTCGACCTCCGCGCCTACGAAAAGGTGCGCGCCGAGAAGAAGGCGGCGATCCTCGAAACCAAGCGTCGACGTCGCATCGAACTCGGAACGATCATCACGGTGATGTTCGAGAGCCGCGACACGATGTGGTACCAGATCCAGGAAATGCTGCGCGCCGAGCGCGTGATTTCCGAAGACGGAGTCGTCGACGAGCTGCGCGCCTACAACCCGCTCATCCCCGAGGCGGGCCAGTTGTGCGCGACGATCTTCATCGAGCTCACGTCCGACGCCGCGATGCGCGAGTGGTTGCCGAAGCTGGTGGGTATCGAGCGGTCGCTGCGCATCAAGCTTGCCGACGGGCGCGAAATCTCCCCGGTCACCGACGAGGCGCACGACGCGACCCTCACCCGTGACAATGTCACCGCGGCGGTTCACTACATTCGCTTCGAGTTCGGCCCTGACGACGTGGCCGCCTTCGGGGCCGGGCCCGTGCAGTTGATCTGCGCCCACCCGAACTACCTCGAGGCGGTCGAGTTGGCCCCCTTCACGGTGGCCGAACTGGCCGCCGACCTCAACCACTGACGAGCGGCAGGGGTCGCCGGGGGTGAGATTTGCACCCCCCGCTGGGGCGGGTTTATTGTCCCCTACACGGTGAGACATCGGTCACGTTTCGGGGGGAACGTGGCCGATGCCACCGAACTCACGAGCTGGGGGGCAGGGGCGTGACAATCACAGAGATTTCGTGGCGGCAAAAGGGTGCCTGCCAGGGTCTGGATCCGGCGGTTTTCTTTCCCGACGAGGGAGACGAAGAGACGGTGGCCGTCGCCATCGCGGTGTGCGGCACGTGCGACGTTCGCATTGCGTGTCTCGAACATGCTCTTGCATCGCGCGAAAAAGAAGGCGTCTGGGGTGGTACCACGGAACGCGAGCGGCGCCGCATCATTCGCCAGCGTCGTCGAACTGCGTAGAGATTGGTCTCGCCAAACGCGAGACTGATGGAGTGACGACCAACCATCCACGTCCGCTCGCCGACTTCGGCGGCTGGCCCGCCGTACTCTCGGGCCTCATTTCGCGCCGCGACCTCGCCCCCGAGGTTGCCGAAGCGGCCATCACCGAAATCCTCGAGGGCTCTGCGACGCCATCGCAGATGACCGCGTTCATCGTCGCGTTGCGCGCGAAAGGCGAAACCGCCCCCGAACTCGCGGGCATGTTGCGGGCAGTGCGCGCCGCGGGTCAACGCGTCGATCTTCCGGCCGACGTCGCCGCGCGGTCGATCGACATCGTCGGAACAGGCGGCGACATGTCGCAATCGTTCAATGTCTCGACGCTCACGGCGTTCGTCGTGGCGGGCGCCGGAGTCCCCGTGTGCAAGCACGGCAACCGCGCCGCATCGTCGAAGTGCGGGGCGGCCGATCTGCTCGAGGAACTCGGCGTCGCGGCCGAACTCGATCCGGTCGGCGTTGCCGAGTGCGTCGCCGAGGCAAACATGGGTTTCTGTCTCGCGGCGCGGTTTCATCCCGCATTCCGCTACACCGGTCCGTCGCGTCGCGAGATCGGTATCTCGACGGCGTTCAACCTGCTCGGGCCGATGGCGAACCCCGCACCCATCTCGTCGATGTTGGTGGGGGTCGCGGCGCCGTGGATGATGCGCCCGATGGTCGAGGCTCTTGGGTCGCGCGGAGTGCGCTCGGCCTGGGTGGTGCACGGTCACGGTGCGGTCGACGAAATCACCCTCGGCGGTGAATGTCGCGTGGTGGCGTTGCGCGACGGCGAGATCACGGAGTTCGGCATTGACGCGTCCGACGTTGGTTTCGACAACGCGCCGCTCGACGCAATCCGCGGTGGTGACGCGCGCGAGAACGCCGACATCGCGCGTCGGATTCTCGCCGGTGAGGCGGGCCCGATGCGCAACACCGTCGTGCTGAACGCGGCCGCTGCACTTCACATCGCCGGAGTTGCAGGCGACCTGCGCGAGGGGCGCGCCCTTGCGGAAACATCCATCGATGGTGGCGCTGCCTCGGCCGTCCTCGATCGTCTGGTTGTCGCAAGCGGCAGGGCGGCCAAGCGGCTCGAACAGTGACCTGCGTTCGCGTTCCGGGCAGTTCGGCAAACCTCGGGCCCGGTTTTGATGCGGTCGGTATGGCGTTGTCGCTGTACGCCGAGGTCGGTGTAGTCGACGGTTCGTTGCCCGACCGCGCACGACACGTGGATGACCTTCACCCGGCGACGATCGCCTACCGACGTGCGGGCGGCACGGGTGAAATCTGGGTCCGCAGCGACATCCCGATGGGGCGCGGGCTCGGTTTCAGCGGGGCCGTACGGGTTGGTGGGGCATTGCTGGGTTCGGGCGAGTCGACCGGAGTGGCGCTCGACGACCCTCGGCTGCGTGCCGGAGTCATCGAACTCACCGCCGAACTTGAGGGTCATGCCGACAACGTGGCGGCGTCGCTGCTCGGTGGCATCGTCGGCACCAACGGACATCGCGCCGCGCGAATACCGCTCGGCTGCGACCTGCGTGTGGTCGTGTGGATTCCGGACTTCACCACGTCGACCTCCGAGTCGCGGGCGAAGATGCCGGCGACGGTGCCCTTCGGCGACGCGGTCTTCAACGTCACCCACACGGCACTGCTGCTCGCCGCGTTGGCATCCGGTGACATCGATGCACTCGCCGACGCAACCGCCGACCGGCTCCACCAAGACCTGCGTTTGGAAAAGGCAGAACCGAGCCGCCGCGCGCTCGAGGCGATGGTCGATGCCGGCGCGGTGGGCGCGTGGTTGAGCGGTTCGGGCCCGACCGTTGCATGTTTTGCCCAACCAGATGACGCCGACCGCATCGCGGCCGGTCTTCCGGGCGATGGGAGGGCACGTGTCGTGACGATCGATACCGACGGAGCCCGAACAATCGTCGTGTGACACCCCGTTGTCACGCTGTCGTCATGACATCGAACGGGTCCCTCACCATCGACTGCGACACCTGCTGCATGCGCGACACCGATGCCTGCGGCGACTGCGTCGTCAGTTTCCTTGTCGGCCGCAATCCCGACGAGGCCGTGGTTCTCAGCCTCGACGAGGCCAGGGCGGTGAAGTTGCTCGCAAACGCGGGAATGGTGCCTACGCTTCGGCACCGTGCCGTCTAGCTGGTCAGTACGCACCGACAACGCGCTGCGCGACTACGCCGAACAGCTCTGCGACATCGGCAGGGCTGCAGGCCTCGACCGCGTGGGTATCGCCCCGGCACGGCCATTCGACCGGGCCCGACACGCCATCGACGACCGCAACGCGCGGGGACTTTCCGACACGATGCAGTTCACGTTCCGCAACCCGGCACGGTCGACCAATCCGAAGTTCGTGGTGTCCGGCGCCCGATCAATCATCGTGGGTGCGGTGTCGTACCACGAGGCGATGCCGCAGACGCCCGGTGCAGTCGCCGGTCGGGTGGCGAGGTATGCGTGGCGCGACAATTACGGGACACTTCGACTTGCCCTCGGCGCGGTCGCCGACGAACTGAAGTCGGTTGGTCATCGTGCCGTCGTGGTTGCCGACGAGAACGCCTTGGTCGACCGTGAGGCCGCGTATCTCGCCGGGCTTGGTTGGTACGGCAAGAACGCGAATCTTCTTCTCGAAGGTTCCGGCAGTTGGTTCGTCCTCGGTGGAGTGGTCACCGACGCAGTGCTTCCGGTGTCGACGCCGATTCCCGACGGGTGCGGGGCGTGTCGTCGGTGCCTCGACGGATGTCCGACGGGCGCAATCATCGAACCGGGAGTGGTCGATGCCGCGCGTTGTCTTGCGTGGATCATCCAAAAGCCCGGTGTCATCGACCGAACCATGCGAGAGGCGATCAATGACCGCATGTACGGCTGCGACGACTGTCAGGACGTGTGCCCTCCGTCGACGCGGTCCGGTCGTTCCGACGGAACCGTCGACTCCGACGCGTCGACGGCGCAGGCTTTCGTCGACCCGGTCGCCATTCTCGCGATGAGCGATGCCGAGATCATTGCGAACTTCGGGCGGTGGTACATCCACGATCGCGAGGCGCGATGGGTGCGGCGCAACGCGCTCGTCGTACTGGGCAACAAGGCGGCACGCAACGACGACGCGGCGCGGGCGGCAATCGCTCGCTGCATCTCCGACGCCGATCCACACGTGCGTGCACACGCGGTCTGGGCGGCGGCGCGCGTCGGGCATCACGATTTGGTTCCGTCCGACGACCCCGACGCCATGGTGCGCGACGAATTGCGGTGCCTTCCACCGCAGCGTGGGTAACACTGGGGTTCTATGACCGGGCGCCACCTCCTCGTGACGAACGACTTTCCGCCAAAGGTCGGGGGAATCCAGTCGTTGTTGTGGGAATGGTGGCGTCGTTTGCCCCCCGACCAGTTCGCCGTCTTGACGAGCCCGTACAAGGGTGCGCGCGAATGGGACGCACAACAACCCTTTCGCATCGAGCGGATCCGCGAGTCGGTGTTGTTGCCGCACCCGCTGATGGTCAAGCGCATCAACGACCTCGCACACGACTTCGGTGCCGAGTTCGTTGTTCTCGACCCCGCGGTACCGCTCGGAATCATCGGCCCGAACCTCGACCTGCCGTATGCCGTCGTTCTGCACGGTGCCGAGGTCACGGTGCCGGGGCGCCTGCCGGGCTCGCAGCAGGTGTTGGGACGCGTCCTGCGGCGAGCGATGCACTGCATCGCGGCCGGCAGCTACCCGGCGCGCGAGGCCGAGCGCGCGGCCGGTCGTGCCCTGCCGACGACGATCGTCCAGCCGGGCGTCGACACAGAACGATTCCGGGTACTCACAGCAACCGAACGCTCCGCGGCGCGCGCACACTTCGGCATTCCGGCCGATGCCGAACTGATCGTCGGTGTCAGTCGACTCGTGCCGCGCAAGGGATTCGACACTGCAATCGCAGCAGTTGCTCGCATGGCGCGCAGTCGACCGAATCTCGAACTTGTGATCGCCGGGGCGGGTCGCGACGAAGGTCGACTCGCTCGGATCGCTCGAGATCGTGGCGCACCGGTGCGGTTTCTCGGTCGCGTGTCGTTCGAGGAACTGCCGCTGCTCTATGGATGCGCCGACGTCTTCACGATGTTGTGTCGCAACCGTTGGCTGGGTCTCGAGCAAGAAGGCTTCGGCATCGTGTTTCTTGAGGCTGCAGCGTGCGGTGTGCCGCAGGTCGCCGGCGCCAGTGGTGGTGCAGCCGAAGCGGTGGAAGACGGTGTCACCGGGCTCGTCGTCGACGATCCAGACAACGTTGACCGGGTGGTCGAAGCATTCGAGCGACTGATCGTCGACGGTGAGGCCCGTCTCGCCATGGGTCGCTCCGCCCGTGATCGTGCGGTGTCCGACTTCTCCTACGACGTGCTCGCGGCGCGACTGTGGAATACGCTTCGCGCTCTGCCATGAACTCCGGGTCGGCCATCAATCGTTCACCGCTGGTGATGTTCAACTTTGCCTCGAGCCTCGTGTTCAGCGTCGTCGCCATCGTCAGTGCCATCGTCTTCGACGATGTCTTTCGGGTGGTCATCGTGGTGGTGTCGCTTTCTTTGTTCGCGGTCGGTGTCGGTGCGTTCCTTCTGGGCTTCTTTGCCGCCGTGCAGCGCAGTCGCGAAAGCCAGATATCGGTGTCACAGCTCTTCTTCCTCACCGGAACCGTCGCACCGCGCGACGTGAAGATTCCGATGTTGGCTGCACTCGGTGTGCAGACGGTCGTGGGGATCGCGGCGGCGATCGCGCGTCCTTCGACCGACGGCAAGGCCGGAAGCGTGCTTGCATTCGGAGTGCTCGTGCCGATGCTCGGATTGGGCTTGAACGGACTGTGGGCCAGTCGGCACGGGGTGTTCGACGACCGAGACGCGCCCTCCGACGGTGCCCCGGACGCGCCCTCGGACGACGCCTCCGACCCGGAATAAGCCGTTCGGCGGCGCCTCCGTGCGCAACAATGGGGTCATGGCCGACACCGCCAAGCAAACAACCGTGATCTCCGCCTCGCCCGAGCGATGCTTTCAAGTTGCCACCGAGTTCGAGCGCTATCCCGAATGGGCCAAGGACGTGAAGGAAGCGGTCGTTCTCGAGCGCGATGCACAGGGCCGCGGAACCAAGGTCGAGTTCCGTGCGTCGGCACTGGGTCGCAGTACCCACTACACCCTCGGTTACACCTACGGCGATTCGCCTCTCACCATCGCATGGCGGCTCGTCGACGGTGACATCATGCGGACTCTCGACGGCGACTACATGTTCGAGCGCGTCAGCAACGGCACTCTCGTCACCTACGACCTCTCGATCGACCTCGTGATTCCGCTTCCCGGCTTCGTGAAGCGTCGTGCCGAGAACCGAATTCTGCACACGTTGACTGAGCTCAAGTCGCGCTGCGAATCCTGACGAATTTCTGACGCGGGCTGGTCGTGCGCCGTTTGGGGATCGACATCGGGGGAACGAAAACCCTGTGCGTCGTCGTCGACGATTCGGTCGACGGCGGCAGCGTGGTCGACGAGCGACAGGTCCCGACCGACCCGACGGGCGACGCGGCGGCCGCGATCGTGGATCTTGCGCGAACGTTCGGAGAGATCGACTCCGTCGGCGTCGGCATCGCCGGTCTCGTGTCCCGCGACGGTGACGTCGTCGTGACCACACATCTCCCCGGTGTTCGCGAACTCCCGCTGCGCGAACGCGTGGCATCGCAGATGGGTCTCCCCGTCGTGGTCGACAACGATGCAACCTGTGCCGCCGTCGCGGAATGGCGAATCGGGGCGGCCCGGGGTGTCGACGACGCGTTGATGGTCACGCTCGGTACCGGGATTGGTGGCGGTGCAATCGTCGGTGGGCGAGTGGCTCGAGGCCACAACGGTTTTGCCGGCGAGTTCGGCCACATGGTCGTGGCGAGAGGTGGCGAACCCTGCCCGTGCGGTCGTCGCGGCTGCTGGGAGGGGTACGCGTCGGGTGGCGGACTTGCCCGTCTCGCCGGGGGTGTCGCGTCAGAGACCGTCGTCGAGCGGTTTCTCGATGGTGATTCGCGCGCAACCGAGATCGTGACTTCTTTTGCCGACTGGGTGGTCGTCGGTTTGCACAACCTGGTGAACATCTACGACCCGGCGTACATCGTCCTCGGGGGTGGGCTCGGTTCACGACCTGAAATCGTCGAGCTTGTGTCGACCCGTTTCGCCGAGGGCGAGGGCGGTCACGTCGGGCGGGCGTTGCCGTCGTTGGTTGCGGCCCTCCTCGGTCAGCGTGCAGGTGCCATCGGCGCCGCTTTCATTGGTGCGGGAGACTGACCTTCTTCGTTACCCGCGCGAGACCGGCGCGCCACTGCGCGTGCGCGATGTCGGCAAAGATCTTCAGTTCGGTGTTCGGAACAAAACGACGGTCGATCGTGCGTGTCGCCGCGACGGCATCGAGTGAGGACCACACGCCCTCGGCGAGTCCCGCGAGGAGCGCTGCTCCGACAGCCGTCGTCTCGCGGTCGACCGGCCGTTCGACGTCGATGCCCAACTGATCGGCCTGGATCTGCATCAGGCGGTCGTTGCCCGCCGCGCCGCCGTCGACACGCAACGACCTGATGGGGATTCCGGTCGCCGCAACCATCGCATCGACCACGTCGCGGGTCTGGAATGCGGTTGCCTCGAGTGTGGCGAGCGCGAGATGTGCGGCCGTGGTGCCGCGCGTGATGCCGAACACCGCACCGCGCGCATCAGGGTCCCACCACGGACTGCCGAGACCCGTGAGTGCGGGGACAAAGACGACTCCACCGGAATCGGTGACCCGACCCGCGAGTTCCTCGATGTCACGTGATTCGCTGATGATGCCGAGACCGTCGCGCAACCACTGCACCGCGGCGCCGGTGACGAATATCGAGCCCTCGACGGCGTAGGTCGTGACGCCGCCGAGTCGCCACGCCACCGTGGTCAGCATTTCCTCGGTCGGTGGCGGGCACGTGGTTCCCGCATTCATCAACACGAAACTGCCGGTGCCGTATGTGTTCTTGGCATCACCTTCGGCGAAACATGCCTGGCCAAAGAGCGCAGCTTGTTGATCGCCCGCGATGCCGGAAATCGGAATGCCCGTGGGAAGTCCGGCTGTCGCGGTGGTGCCGAACCGCCCGCTCGAATTACGCACGGTCGGCAGTGAAGCGACGGGAATGTCGAGAATGCGACAGATCTCGGTGCTCCACTCGTGTCGCCGGATGTCCCAAAGAAGAGTTCGACTCGCATTCGACTCGTCGGTTGCGAAGACGGCTCCGCCCGTCAGGTTCCACAGCAACCAGGTGTCGATCGTTCCAAAGGCGAGCGTTTGGGTGCGCGGTACGCCGTTGACGAGCATCCACTCAATCTTCGTGCCGCTGAAATACGGATCGAGGACGAGACCTGTCGTTGCGCGAATCAGGTCGAGATGCGGCGCGAGCTCGGCGCAACGCTGCGAGGTGCGCCGGTCCTGCCACACGATGGCGCGGCCGAGGGTTGTGCCGGTTGCGCGATCCCACGCGACCACGGTTTCTCGTTGGTTGGTGATGCCAATTGCTGCCGGAAGGGAACCGACCTTGTCGACCACGTCGGCGAGTGTCTTCTTGGTCGCCGACCAGATCTCGTCGGCGTCGTGTTCGACGAGGCCGGGCGCGGGAAAGTGCTGCGTGAACTCGAGGTAGGAAGAGACGGCCTCGCGACCGTCGTCGAACACGGCCCTGCTGCGCACTCCCGTCGTGCCTGCATCGATCGCCACGACGTAGGTCATGGGCGAAGAGTAGTGCGCGGGGTTCGGTCGACGTTGGGCGCCACCAGTGGAAGAAGTATCACGACCCTCGCACCGGTGACGCCACGCGGGGGTGGCTCGAACGCGACGGTTCCTCCGTGGAGACGCACGTGTTCGCGCGCCAATGCGAGGCCGAGCCCCGAGCCGTCCGATCGCGAAGTGCGGGGTCCGCGGTTGAATCGCTCGAACAGTTCCTCGGCCCGATCAAGATCGACTCCGGCACCGCGGTCCTCGATCGAAATCTGGATGTGGGTCGGTGTGACGTCACCCGGAGGTACCTCGATGACGCTCAGCCAAACGGGATCCGAACCGTGAAGAAAAGCGTTGTCGAGAAGGTTCGTAATGACGCGCGCCATCCGACGCTTGTCGAGGTCGAGTTCGAAAACCCGCACCATGGGTGACACAACAAGGTTGATGTCGGCGCGTCCCGTCGACTTCACGACCTCCTCGAGAAACTCGCTCATATTGACGCGGCTCGTCACCAGAGTTTCGACATTCGCGTCGAAGCGCGACATCTCGAGGAGGTCGTCAACGAGCCGAGCAAATCGATGGAGGTCGGCATCGAGCAGGTCGAGGGCCGTTTGGTTCGCGGGTGAGAGTTCGTGCCGGCGGGATTGCATCACCGCGAGCGAGGCCATGAGGGTGGTGAGTGGTGACCGCAATTCGTGGCTGACGTCTGAGTTGAAGCGGCGATCGGCAGCGGTTCTTGCGGCGACGGTTTCGACCATCTCGTTGAATGTCCGCACGAGTTCTGCAAGCGAAGGATCCTCCGAGTCCGGCAGTCGGGTGTCGAACCCACCCTCGGCAACGCGGCGGGCGGCAGCTGCTGCGTCGGTGAGCGGACGTGACAAGCGCCGGCCAGCGACACTGCTGGCCATCGCCGCGACGACACCGAGGGAAATTGCGCCGAGGAGGACCGTGGCCGCGTGGTTGCGCACGTGGTCGCCGAGCGTTGAATGCGAAGTCGAAGGGCCTGAACTCCTGCTTGCAATGATCGTCACGGTCGCAACGACGGTGGCTCCGGAGAAAACCGCGGCACCCACGTAGAGCGCGGCACGCATCCGCAACGAAGGGGACGAGAACTTGCGAACGAACGCGCTCACCGACAGGACAGTAGGCGTTTTCAGTGATCGAGTCGGTAGCCCAGTCCGCGAACGGTGACGACGTATCGCGGGTTGGCGGGGTCGGGCTCGATCTTCATGCGCAGTCGACGAATATGGACGTCGACGAGGCGACCGTCGCCGAAATAGCCGTAGCCCCATACGCGGTCGAGCAGCAGCTCGCGGCTGAACACCTTGTCGGGTGCCGCGGCGAGTTCGCACAGCAATTTGAACTCGGTCTTCGTGAGTTTCACTTCGGTACCGGCAAGAAGTACGCGACCCTCGTCGGGGCGAATTTCGAGGTCGCCGAATGTTCGATGCGTGCTGCGCCAACCATGTGGCGTGGCGAAGGAATTGGTTGCGCGACGCAGCAGGGCACGAATTCGCGCACGCAGTTCGCCCGTATCGAAGGGCTTTGTCATGTAGTCGTCGGCGCCGGCCTCGAGGCCGAGGATCGTGTCCTCGGTGCGGTTGCGTGCGGTCACCATGATGATCGGCACGTCGCTCGTTTCACGGATGCGTCGGCACACCTCGAACCCGTCGATTCCGGGAAGCATGATGTCGATCAGGACGACGTCGGGATTCTCTTTCGTGAATCCGTCGAGGGCGTCTTCACCGCGTTCGAATTCCGCAACCCCGAAGCCCTCGGCTTCCAGGGCCATTTTCATCGATGATCTGATACGTGCGTCGTCTTCGACCATGAGGACCCGGATCGTGTCGGTCGACTGCACGGAGGAGAGAATAATTCACCTCGGCGGGTCATTCAGCCAAATACGAGGACCTTTATTTGACCAAAAAGAGTCGGATTTGATGCCAAAACCGTCCGCGAGTAGTGGTCGCCAACGGATTGTTCATCTTCGCCAAACACTTCGACCGAGGCTCCGGCCTCGCTGGCGATGAGGGTGCCGGCGGCGAGGTCCCAGGGGAAGAGGTGCTCTTCGAAGTAGGCGTCGTAGCGACCGCAGGCCACGAAACACAAGTCGAGCGAGGCCGAGCCGAGGCGTCGGACGTCGCGGATCTTGTCGATGATCCGCGGAAACCGCAGTGCTTGTTCCAAGCGATTCTCGGGCGAGTAGTTGAACCCCGTGCCGACGAGCGCTTGTGTGAGGTCGGTGACGTTGCTGCACGAAATGGGGTGACCGTTCAGGCGAGCGCCGCCTCCACGAACCGCCGTATAGGTCTCGCGCAGTGCAGGCGCATAGACGACGCCGCACAGTGCTCCCCGTTGGTCGTGAACGCCGATCGATACAGTCCACATCGGCAGGTCGTAGAGAAAGTTCGTCGTGCCGTCGATCGGGTCGATGTACCACGTGAGACCGGACGTTCCGTCGTGCGTGCCATCCTCTTCACCGACGATTGCATCGTTCGGTCGCAGCCGTTGCAGCGTGGCAACGATCTCGCGCTCGGTCGCCTTGTCGTGTTCGGTGACCATGTCGGTGGTGGTGGACTTGGTCTCGACGTTCTTCAGTCCCCGGCGTCGACCCGCGAATGCGGTGTCGCCGACTCTCGTTGCGATGTCGCGGGCGAGAACGAGCAGATGCTCGGCGGAGTCGGACGTCATTGTCGGTCCTGCAGCTCGCGCCATTCCCCGAGCGCACGCAGGACGAGAACGGCGACGATGCTGGTTCCGCCGGCGGTGACGACTGCACCAACGAAGAGCCCGAGGCCCAGTGGGGTCTCGCACGAGCCCGAGCACTGGACGTCGACGAGCGCATACCCGATGAGCCCGCCGGCAAGGCCGCCGAGGATGACCGCGGCGTACGCGGCCAAGCGCGCACCCCGTGAGGGAAGCGCGGAGAGCGGGCGAAAGGGAAGACCGGGCTCGGGGGGCACGTCCACATCGTAGGCTCGGGTCCGGCGATGAACCCACAGCGTTCGATTCTTCACGTCGACATGGACATGTTCTACGTGGCGGTCGAGTTGCGCGACAATCCCGACCTGCGCGGCCTGCCCGTCGTGGTGGGTGGCGACGGACCGCGCGGAGTCGTCGCCGCGGCATCGTACGAAGCGCGTCGGTTCGGTGTCTTCAGTGCGATGTCGTCGGCGCAGGCGCGACGGCTGTGTCCGAACGCGCTCTTTCTGCCGGGTCGTCCGTCGGTCTACCGCGAGGTGAGCGAACAGGTCCACGGAATCTTCGCAATGTACACGCCGATGGTCGAGGGGATTTCGCTCGACGAAGCGTTTCTCGACGTCACCGGCGCGCTGCGTCTGCACGGGTCAGTCCTCGTGATTGCCGACTCGATTCGCGCCAGGGTTGCCGATGAAATCGGTATCACCTGCAGCGTCGGTGTCGCCGCCAACAAGTTCGTCGCCAAGATCGCATCGAAGGCGGCCAAACCCCGCGTGGTTGAAGGTGGCATCGACCCTGGCGCGGGGGTCGTCATCGTCGAGGCGGGGCGCGAAGTCGAGTTCCTGCATCCACTGCCGGTGCGGGCGCTCTGGGGTGTCGGGCCCGCGACGCACGCCCGACTCGACCGGATCGGGGTGAAAACCGTCGGAGACCTTGCAACGATCGGGGTCGACCATCTCGTGGTCGCATTGGGCGAGGCATCCGGACGGCATCTCTTCGACCTCGCGTGGGGCCGTGACGATCGCCCCGTCGAATCCGATCGCGAAGCAAAGTCGATCGGCCACGAAGAGACTTTTCTCGACGACGTCTTCGACGCGGAGGAGTTGCGCCGACACATGGTCCGGTTGTGTGAAGCGGTGGCCATTCGCGTGCGCGCGGGAGGCCTCCGCGCCCGCACGATGACGCTCAAGATCAAGTTTGCGAACTTCCGGTCGATCACGCGCAGCATCACGCTCGACCACGCGCGTGAGAGCGCGCCGGGGTTCGTCGACGCGCTCACTCCGTTGCTGGCTGCAATCGAGATCGGCCAGGGCGTGCGTCTCCTTGGAGTGTCCGCATCACAACTCGAGAATGCCGAAGGACCGTCCGGTCCCGTTCAGGCGTCACTCTTCGACGACTCTTTCGAACAGTCATCCGAACGACGTGGTGCGGTCGAGGCGAATGTCCTCGACGAGGCGACGTGGGCGAATGCGAGCGGTGTGATGGATGAAATCCGTCGCAAATTCGGTGGAGACGCGATTCGTACGGTCGGGGCCCTGCGCGACGCGGAAGAACTGGGCGAAGTCGGGGAAAACCCGTGGGGACGTTCGTCCTGAGTTTGCTCCGGCCGCGAACCGAGATGTTCGGTCACACGTTGAGGTTTGCCGTGGGACATGAGAGACTGAGGTCGTGCCATTGTCAGACGACGAGCAGAGGATCCTCCGCCAAATCGAGGAGCAGTTGCAGACCGACCAGCGCTTTGCGCAGTTGGCCTCGCCCGCGGGTCTCTACCGTCAGTCTGCGCGTTCGGTCCGTTGGGCGGTTCTCGGGGTCATTCTCGGGCTTGTTCTCACGATCGTGGCCCTTCAGATCCACTTTCTCTTCGCCTTCGTGGGCTTTCTCGTCATGCTGGCCTGCGCTCTCGTGATCGAACGGCAGTTGCGGGCGATCGGCAAAGTGGGCGTTCAGGACATCGCCGCGACCCTGCGAAACAGCAAGATCGGTTCGGCTCGCATTCGCGATCGCTTCCCGCGCGACTAAGTTTCGGGCATGCAGCCCGTCTACCCGCCCGAAGCCGACACGTACCGCAAGACCGTCCGCGAGTTCCTTGCCGACAATCTTCCGAAGGACTGGCGTGGCATCGGCGCCTACGAGGGTGAGGCGCTCGAGCGCTTCGTCGCGGAGTGGCGAGTCGTTCTCCACGAGAACGGTTTCCTGGCCCCCGATTGGCCGAAGGAGTACGGCGGAGGCGGTTTGTCGTCGCTCGAGATGGTCGTGCTGAACGAGGAGTTCGCCCGTGCAGGTGTTCCTGCGGGTGCGGCCAACGACGTCTTTGGCATCCAGATGCTCGGCAACACGCTCTTGCGATGGGGCACCGAGGAACAAAAGAAGCACTACATCCCGCGCATTCTCTCGGGCGACGACGTGTGGTGCCAGGGCTACAGCGAACCGAATGCCGGCTCCGATCTCAGCAACCTCGGCCTGAAGGCCCAGCTCGACGGCGACCAATGGATTCTGAACGGCCAGAAGATCTGGACTTCGGCCGGACACCTCGCGAACCACATCTTCACCCTCGCGCGAACCGACCCCGACGCACCCCGCCACAAGGGCATCTCGTTCCTTCTCGTCGACATGCGCCAACCCGGCATCGAGGTGCGGCCCATCAAGATGATCTCGGGCGAGAGCGAATTCAACGAGGTCTTCTACACCGACGTCGTCGTACCGAAGGAAAACGTCGTCGGTGGAGTGAACAACGGCTGGGCCGTCGCCATGACGCTGCTCGGTTTCGAACGTGGCGCCGCGGCCGCCGTGAACTCGATTCGCTATCAGGCCGAATTCGACCGCCTGGTCGAGATGACCCGTGCGTACGGCAAGGCGGATGATCCGAAGATTCGTCAACGACTCGCGTGGTGTCACACACGTGTGCAGATGATGCGCTTCGTGGGCTACCGCACGCTCACACAGTTCCTCCAGGGCCACCAGCCCGGCCCCGACGCCGCAATCAGCAAGTTGTTGTGGAGCGAGTACCACAAGGTCGTGACCGAGCTTGCGATGGACATCATGGGTCCCGACGGTTTGGTGCCGACGGGCCGCATCCCGTCGAGCGCGTTCGGCGCCGACGATCCGGGTGCGCCGAACTCGACGAACAGCTGGGCGATGACGTTCCTCAACGCCCGCGCAGGAACCATCTACGCCGGTTCGTCACAGATCCAGAAGAACATCGTGGGCGAGATGGTTCTCGGTCTGCCCAAGGAACCGAAGTAGGGGCGGTCCGGTCGGTGCGTCACGTTGCGGCAGTCGTGCGTCGGCCATCGTTGTGGACGACAGCCGTCGTTCAGGCGTTTCGCCTCGCCCGGCACGGCTGGTGGACGCGTCCACCTTTTCTTCCGCTGCCTGCGGCCGACTACGTCGCCATGAGGGCCACCGTTCAGTACGGGGACCCAAAGCATTCCCTCGAGGTCGAAGACCTGCTGAAATACCTGGTGTGGTGCAAGGCGGAGAACCGACGATTGGCCGTTGGTCGACGATGAGACGTCTTCCTCTTGCCGCCGTCACGAGACCCGAGAGACCCGGGCGGAGATAACCGTGCGGAGCGCGCTCGTCCTCAATGCGACCTACGAGCCGCTCAGCATCGTGTCGGTGCGTCGCGCCGCGTGCCTCGTGCTGTCCGACAAAGCCGAGATTGTCGAAGACGACGGCAGCGAGTTGAGAGCGGAGCGGTTCGCTTTGCCCTCGCCGCTCGTCATTCGTCTGCGCTACGTCGTGCGCGTGCCGTATCACCGCCGTACCGCGTTGTCCCGTCGCGCGGTCATGGCTCGCGACGGACATCGCTGCCAGTACTGCGGTGCACCTGCTGACAGCATCGACCACGTCATGCCCCGCTCGAGAGGCGGAATGCACGTGTGGGAAAACGTGACGGCTGCGTGTCGCCCGTGCAATCTCCGCAAGCGTGACCGCACACCCGAAGAAGCGGGCATGCCTCTCGCCAATTCGCCCCTGGCCCCGCGTGAGACGGCGTGGATCACCCTTGCGGTGTCCCGTGTACCCGAGGCCTGGAAGCCGTATTTGGCAAAAGCATCCTGAGACCGCAGGATTGATTCGTGAACGGGTCGTCGGCGTGGCTGCACGGCGTGCGTGACGGCGACGCCGCCGAATTGCACGCGATGGAATTTCCCTTTGGTCGCGGCGTGTGGCTGATGCGACCGAAGCGCCCGGCATTCGTCCTTGGTTCGTCGCAGTCCGCCGACGACATCGACGTCAACTTCTGCGCGGCCCGGGGAATCGACGTGGCGCGTCGTCGCAGCGGCGGGGGAGCGGTGTTCGTGCACCCGACCGAATCGGTGTGGGTGGATGTGACGATTCCGCGCGGGGACGCCCTGTGGCTCGACGATGTCGGACGAGCGATGCATGTGGTCGGTCGCGCGTGGTGCGAGGTCCTCGACGGAATGGGGATGGAAAATCTCGTCGTGAACGAGGGCCCGTTCGTCGCCACCGAATTCTCGAAACAGCTGTGCTTTGCCGGCCGTGGCAGCGGTGAAGTGTTCCGGGTCGACGACGAGGGCAATTTGCGTGACGCGATGACGAAGGTGATCGGCATCAGTCAGCGCCGCACCCGTGATGTGGCCCGGTTCCAGTGCGTCGGCTATTTCGCCTGGAACATCGAGGTGCACGTCGGTGCGATCACGTCACTTTCCGACGGGTCGAACGATCGCCCGTTTGCGACGCCGATCCCGTTGGTAGCGGCCAACGACCTGCTCGACGGTCTCGTGACCGCGCTCGCGCGCTTCTCGCGCTGACGTTCCCCACTTTTCCCCACGCCCTCTCGGACAGCTTCGTTGTCGCCTGGGCGCACGCCGCGGAGCGTCGGAAAGTGTCAATAACTGCGGTTTTTATTGGGCTTTTCGCATGAGCAACTCCATCGTGGGTTGGCTGCCGGTGAGCGGCAGGTGGAGTGGAAACCAGCCTTGGTGGTGCTCGGTGGGGAGAAAGTGGGGGGAAATGCTTGCAAAGTGGGGAGAAGTGGGACATAGTGGAGACACCTGTGGGGAGGTGGTGCCCGCCCCGTGGGTGCGGGTGGGGAAACCCTCACGCGGCGGAGAAGGGGCGTCGGGACGGAGACAACGTGTTTGTCGGCACGCACGAGCGGCAGCTCGACCCCAAGGGTCGACTTGCCTTGCCCGCTGCGTTCCGGCCGCAGTTGGAACCCCGTTGCTTCCTCGTTCTCGGCGATGACAAGTGCGTCACCGTCTGGACGTCGGAGGACTTCAAGAGCTTCGGTGAGGAAATGCTCGACAAGGTGCGTCGTGGCGAAATGGGCCGCGATCAGCTGAGGGCAATTTCGAGCAGCGCAGCGGAAGCCACGATCGACGCCCAGGGTCGCGTTCTTCTCACCGAGGAGATGAGGGCGTTTGCGGGTCTCAGTCTGAATTCGAAAGTCATCGTCACAGGTGCGTTCGACCGCGTGGAGATTTGGGAACCCACGCGCTTTGGCCGTATCGCGAGCGCCGGCACCGAGAAGATCGCCGGCTCGGGACAGTGATGGTGACGGCATGCAACACCCAAACGTTTCGCTCACCGGCAGTCTCTCGGTCGGCAAGATGGCTAGCTCCAACTCCGCCCGCTACCGTCTCGCGCGTTCCGGGGAGAAATCCCGGCGGCATCCGTCGGCCGAGGGGCTGCCGGTGAGCGAAGCACAAGAATTCCGTCACGCGCCCGTCATGGAGCGCGAGGTCGTCGAAGCGTTTGCGAACGTTCCGGCCGGGCACATTGTCGACGCAACCCTCGGCGGAGCAGGGCACAGCGTGGCTCTCCTCGAGGCGCGCAGCGACATCTCGGTGATCGGTATCGACCGCGACGAGACCGCCCTCGAGGCGGCGCGGGCGCGGCTGGCCCCGTTTGCCGGACGGGTGACGACGCGACGTGCCGCCTTCGGCGATCTCGGCGAGGTTCTGACCGAGATGCTGTCCGGCCTTGGCGCGACGCACATCTCTGGTGCGCTCTTCGATCTCGGCGTTTCCTCGCCGCAGTTCGACGTCGCAGAGCGGGGTTTTTCCTACCGTGTCGAGGCCCCCCTCGACATGAGGATGGACCGGTCGCAGGCGCTCACCGCATCGGACATCGTCAACACCTACGACCGCGACGAGATTGCCCGAATCCTGCGGGAGAACGCCGACGAGCGCTTCGCGCGTCGAATTGCCGACGCGATCATTCTCGCCCGACCCATCAACACGACCTCTCAGCTGGCCGCCACTGTCACTGCAGCGATCCCCGCCGCGACTCGCCGTCGCGGCGGGCATCCTGCAAAGCGCACGTTCCAGGCACTGCGTATCGAAGTGAACGCCGAGCTGACCCAGATTCCGGCCGCACTGGATGCAGCCATCGACGCGACGTGCGTTGGCGGCCGCGTGGCGGTCATCTCGTACCACTCGGGCGAGGACCGCATCGTGAAGGAGATCTTCCGAACTGCCGAAAGCGGCGGTTGCGCGTGTCGCCCGGGTCTGCCGTGTGCGTGCGGTGCCGTGCCGCGTGTGCGCCGTGTACGCATTGCCCGCCGACCGAGTGACGTCGAGATCGAATCGAACCCGCGGGCGCGCAGTGCGCAGTTCCGTGTCGTTGAAAAGCTGGCGGTGCGCTGATGGCGGCAACGGTTCATTCCACTGCCCGGCCGCAGCGGCGGACGCCTGCCGTATCGCCGAACCGCGGAACTCCTCGCCCGCGGCTCGTCGTCGTCGAGCGCGGCAGTCGACTCGTCTGGGTGATCAGCATTTCGGCACTCAGCCTGTGTTGCCTGCTCTTTTTCACGGCGATCCTGCGGACCGAACTGGCCAAGCAGCAGCTTCGACTCGACAACCTGAACCGATCGGTCGTGATGGCCCGCGATCACTACAACGATCTGCGCCACGAACGTGCCTTTCTCGAGTCCCCCGGACGCCTGTCGTCGGAGGCTGCAAAACTCGGCATGAAGCCGGCGGGCAACGCCAGGTTCGTCCCCGTCGATGCCGACGTGGTTGCAACGGTTCTCGCCTCGACAGGTGACTTGATGGACCGCGTGGCCGAAGAAGCGACCTCGCCGCTCGACCAGTTCGGCCGCGTCAAGTCGGAAGTCGACGGCGCTCCATGACCGTGCGGCAACACACGACGTCGAAGCCCAAGTCTTCGTCCTCAACTTCGTCCGCGTCACGGGTGCGCTCGCATGCCGGGGTCGCCGAACCCCGACGCGGCGGAACGCAGCAGCGAGCGCGGCACGGTGCGCGTCCCGTGGCACGCACGTCGACAACGCACGCGCGACGCGGTGCGGCGCCGGCCAAGCACGCGCGTTCACGTCAGGCGCCCGTTCGTTCCCGCGCCCGCTCGCGCAAGAAGCCGAAGGTTGGTTTCGTCAGGCGAGTCCTCGTTCGGCCGAGCCGCACGAAACAGGCGACACCGATCATCAAGAAGCGACTCCGCTGGGCCGTCGCGGTGCTCGTGTCGCTTCTCGTCTTTCTCATCGGAAAAGTTGGCTACCTGCAGACCGTGTCGGGTGACGACTACCGCGCGGCGGGTCTTGCTGCACGCATGCGCACGACGACTCTGCGTGCCGAGCGCGGTGCAATCTTCGACCGCAACGGTCGTGAGATCGCGATGTCGGTGCCGAAGATGACCCTGTATGCCGACCCGACGATGGTTGTCGACCCCGCCGGTACCGCGCGCGCGGTCGCGGGCCTGATGCAATTCGACCCGGTTCGTGAACAAGAACTCGCCGCGACGCTGGCGGCACGCGAATCCAGCTTCACCTTCATCGCCCGCCAGATCGATCCTGCCCGGGCCAAGGCAGTGACCGATCTGCGCCTGCCCGGTGTCGCCGCCTACAAGGAACCGGACCGCATGATCGTCGACCCGTCTGCTCTCGCAGTGGTGGGCGGTACCGACACCGACGGCATTGGCACCGCCGGTCTCGAACTGCAGTACAACGACACCCTCTCCGGCCAGGACGGGCGATTCGTGCGCGAGCAGGACAAGGACGGCAGATCGATTCCGGGTGCGAGCAACGTCGAGGTTGATCCCGTTCCGGGCAACGACCTCGTCCTCACTCTCGACCGTTCGATTCAGTTCCAGTTGAACCAGGCGCTTCTTTCGCGGGTTCGTCAGGTGAATGCGCGTGGTGGAACCGCCGTGGTGATGAACTCGAAGACGGGTGACGTGTACGCGATGGCGAACATCCGCCGCAAGGACGACGGTACGTACTCCAACAGCGGCAACTTTGCGGCCGTCGAGGCGCACGAGACGGGATCGACCGCGAAGGTCTTCAGCATCGCCGCAGCCATCAACGAGGGTGCCGTCACTCCCGACAGCGTCTTTCACGTCCCGGGAATCCAGAAATTCGACGAATACATGATTCGCGACGCGTACCCGCACCCGACCCAGGCCATGCCGGTGCGTGAGATTCTGGTGAAGTCGTCGAACCTGGGCACGGTCCTCACCGCCCAGCGCATCAGCACGACGACGCTCGAGTCGTACCTCCATGCCTTCGGTTTCGGTGACAAGACGGCACTTGAATTCCCGAACGAGAGCGCCGGCATCCTGAAGCCGTCCGACAAGTGGCAGGGCACCGAGAAGATCACCGTTGCCTACGGATACGGATTCGCCTCGACGTCGTTGCAGCTGGTGTCGGCCATGAACGTCATTGCCAACAACGGGACGTACGTCGCTCCGAGGCTGGTGCTCGCGACGATCGACGACGCGGGCAAGATGCACAACGTCGCACCCTCGGCGACGCGGCCCGTCCTCACCCAGGAGACGGCGACGCAGATGAACCTCATGATGCGTGACGTCGTCTGCTTCGGCACGGGAACCCTCGCGAAGATCCCGGGCATGACGGTCGCCGGCAAGACGGGCACCGGCTACAAGGTGCAAAACGACGGCACCTACGGCTCCGACACGACCGGACGCAAGTACTTCGCCAGCTTCGTCGGGTTTCTGCCCGCGGAGGATCCTCAGGTGACGATCCTCGTGTCGATCGACGAACCCGACGCCGGTTCGCGTGACCGCTTCGGTGGTACCGCGGCGGCGCCGGTCTTTTCCGATATCGGTGCGTTCGTTGCCCGAGAGTTGCGCATCAAGCCGCCCGCAACCACCCAGCCGTGCGCAAAGGTCGATCCGTACGCCCGAGCGGGTGAGTCGGGTCATTAGGTCGGCTTCGATGGGTGTGCGACTCACGGAACTCGCATCCGAACTCGATCGCAACGGTTGGCTCGTGTCGTGCGCCGGCGATGTCGAGGTGGACGACGTTCATCTCGATTCGCGGGCGGTCACGACCGGGTCGCTCTTTTGTTGCATAGAGGGTGAGACTCACGACGGTCACGACTTTGCCGACGAAGCGGTTCGACGCGGTGCCGTGGCGCTGCTCGCGACACGTGCAGTCGATCGGGTGTCGGTGCCGGTCGTGATGGTGGATGCCGCCGTCGCGCGCCGCGCCGTCGCGGCAGTCGCAGCGGCGGTGCACGGCCACCCCTCGCGCGAGATCCCGGTCGTAGGGATCACGGGAACGAACGGAAAGACGACGACAGCGGCGATGCTGGCGGCCATCTGTGCCGACGCAGGTCTCGACCCGGAAGTGTTCGGCACGCTGAGCGGTGCACGTACGACGGCCGAGGCGACCGAGCTTCAGCGGGCGATGAGAAGAGCAGTCGACGCGGGTCGACGCATCATCATCATGGAGGTCACATCTCACGCCCTTGCGCTCGACAGGGTTCATGGGATTTCGTTCCGAGCTGCGACGTTCACCAATCTTGGGCACGACCACCTCGACTTCCACGGTTCCATCGACGCCTATTTCGAGGCGAAGGCGAAATTGTTCGAGACGGGTGTCGCCGATGACAGCGTGGTCAACGCCGATGACGAGCACGGCCGGACGTTGATCGCGCGCCTCGTGGGGTCGGGTCGTGGTGATCAGGTCCATGCCTACGGAATCGCAGACGCTCTCGGGCTCGTCGAAACGATGTCGTCGAACGTCTTTTCCTGGAACGGTCTCGACATCGTCGTGCCGATCGGTGGTCACCACAACGTCTACAACGCCCTTGCCGCTGCAACGACTGCCGTGGTGCTGGGGATCCCCGGTGAATCGATCGCGCGGGGTCTGGCGAACGTTGTGCGGGTGCCGGGCCGGTTGGAGCGCGTCGACGTCGACGCGCCGTTCGCCGTGTACGTCGACTACGCCCACACGCCCGATTCGTTGCGGGCGGTCCTTTCCGCCGCACGCTCGACACTCGCGAGCGGTGCGCGGCTGACGGTGGTGTTCGGCTGTGGAGGCGACCGTGATACGACCAAGCGACCGCTCATGGGGTCGGTCGCGAGCGAGCTGGCCGATGTCGTCGTCGTCACCACCGACAACGCGCGCTCCGAGGACCCGGCCGCGATTGCGAACGAGGTGGCGAAGGGCGCCGGACGTCCCGAGTCTCTTCGCGTGATCCTCGACCGACGTGAGGCGATCAACGTGGCAATCTCGTCGGCGCGGGCCGGGGACATCGTGGTGATCGCGGGGAAAGGCCACGAGCGCGGTCAGACAATCGGTACGGTGACGGTCGACTTCGACGACATGGACGAGGCGCGCGGTGCACTTCTGCGGGTCATGGGAGGTGCGAATTGATCGCAGTATTCATCGGTGGGGCAGTGGCAATGCTCGTGTCGCTCTTCGGCACCCGGTACCTGATCACGTTCTTCCGCCGCATCGGGCACGGCCAGCCGATTCTCGGCAAGGAAGACCTCGGGCCCACCCACCACATCTACAAGCAGGGAACGCCGACGATGGGCGGTGTCGCGATCGTCGCCTCCGCGTTCGTCGGTTGGGCCGTTGCCCATTTCCGCAAGGGCCTTGCGTTCTCCGACCAGGCCCTCATCATGTGGGTGTGCATCGTCGTCATGGCGGCGATGGGTTTCCTCGACGACTTCATCAAGGTGCGCAAGGCGCACAACCGCGGCATCTTCTGGAAGAAGAAGGGTTACGTCACCTTCGGTCTCACGGTGCTCTTCTTGTGGTGGCTCGCTGCGGCCACGAACGTCAGCGAGACGTTTTCGATCGTGCGCGCCGACAACCCCGGCTGGGAGCTGCCCTGGCCCGTCTGGGTGGTGTGGGGTGCCGTCATGGTGTGGAGCGCAACCAACGCGGTCAACGTCACCGACGGTCTCGACGGTCTCGCCGGTGGATCGGCACTGCTGTCGTTCCTCGCTTACACCATCATCGCGTACTGGGCTTTCCGTAACCCCGAGCTCTACGGGCTGGTGAACCCGCTCGACCTCGCGGTTCTCTCCGCGGCGTTCGCCGGCGCGTGCGGCGGATTCCTCTGGTGGAACGCGGCACCAGCGAAGATCTTCATGGGTGACGTCGGCGCGCTCGGTATCGGCGCGGCCCTCGGTCTTCTCGCCGTCACCACGAACACCCATCTCCTCCTCGTCCTGATCTGCGGCATCAATGTGTTCGAGGCCGGGTCCGTCGCGGTGCAGATGGGCGTCTTCAAGGCTTCGGGTCGCAAGAAGCGGCTCCTGCGCATGTCGCCGATCCACCACCACTTCGAGCTCGTTGGTTGGCCCGAGACGAGCGTCATCATCAGGTTCTGGATCATCCAGGGCATCTGTGTCGCAACTGCGCTCGCGGTCTTCATCGGCGATTTCACCCGGCAGGTGGGTTGACGTTGAAGGCGCTCGTGTTCGGTCTCGGAATCGCGGGAAATGCGGTCGCCAGGGCACTCGCGTCGCGTGGCATCGAACCGGTTCTCGTCGACGACAAGTCGAACCCGGCACACGACGCTCTTGCCGTCGATCTCGGTGTCGAGTTGCACGTCGCTCCCGACCTCGGAACGCTGTCGGGTCTCGTGCGCGACGTCGACTTCGTGATGCCGGCACCCGGCATTCCCGAGTCGCATCCTGTGTTCGCGGTTGCAAGCGACGCAGGTTGCGAGATGCTCTCCGAAATCGAACTTGCGTATCGCTGGGAACAGCAGCGCGCCGGGGGTCCGCGTCCGATGCTCGGCATCACCGGCACCGACGGCAAGACGACGACGACGCTCCTCGCCGCGGCGATGATCCGTGAGTCGGGTCGTCGTGCCGCGGCGGTGGGAAACACCGAGACGCCGCTCATCGCGGCGCTCGACGACGACGTCGACGTCTTCGTCGTCGAATGCTCGAGCTTTCGTCTCGCGCTCACGCACGACTTCCGGGTCGAGGCGGGGGCCTGGCTGAATCTCGCCCCCGATCACCTCGACTGGCACCTAGACATGCCGTCGTACCGCACGGCCAAGGCTCGTATCTGGGCGTCGGCGCGTTCCGGTGACGTTGCGGTTGCACCGTCTGCGGACCCGTCGATCGTTGCGGCGGCGCGTGCAACACGTGCGCGAACGGTCACCTTCGGCGTCGGGAGCGACGATCCCTACACGTGTCGCGACGGCTGTCTCAGTGCGGGTGGCTCGGAGCTCATCGCCGCCGCGGCGATGCCGCGTTCGCTGCCGCACGACGTCACGAATTCTCTCGCTGCGGCGGCGATCGTGCTCGAGTCGGGGGCCGGGTCGCTGGCGGGCGTGTCCGCGGCCCTTGCCACGTTCAGGCCGTCGCACCATCGCATCGAGTTGGTCGCCGAGGCCGACGGGGTCGCGTGGTACGACGATTCCAAGGCGACGTCCCCTCACGCCGTGGCAACTGCCCTGCGGGCGTTTCCCTCGATCGTGCTCATTGCCGGCGGGCGCAACAAGGACCTCGACCTCTCGGGTATCGCCAGCGCGGGAACCGCCGTGAAGGCCGTCGTCGGTATCGGCGAGAGCGGAGCCGAAGTCGTGGGCCATTTCGGTGGTCGCTGCCCGTCGGCGCTCGCGTCGTCGATGGATGAAGCAGTCGCCCGTGCCGCGGCATTCGCCTCGGCGGGCGACGTCGTGTTGCTGTCGCCCGGTTGCACGAGTTTCGACTGGTACCGCAACTACGAAGAGCGGGGACGCGACTTCGCTCGGCTCGTGCGCCGACACCTGGGCATCACCGACCATGCCGGAGGGGATCAATGACTTCCGTGATGAAACCTGCAAATCTCGGACCCGCCATGAAGGGAAACATGAGCGTCGCCGAGCGCCGCAGGGCGACGCTCGAGCGCACGGGTATCGCGTCGAACCGCAAACTCGCGTCGGGTCCGCCGCCGGCGGCCTTCTACGGCATTCTCGCTTTCACGATCCTGCTCGTGATGTTCGGCTTGGTCATGGTTCTCTCCGCGTCGTCGGTCACCATGCTCCACAGCGGCAATTCGCCGCTCTACATGTTCAACAAGCAGCTCTTCTGGGCGACCATCGGCGCGTTCATGATGTTTTTCATGTATCGGACGCCCTACATCATCTGGAAGAAGTGGGCACCGATCATCTTCGCCGTCGGCGTTTTCGGGATGTTCCTTCCGTTCGTCCCGGGTTGGGGTGTCGAGGTGCGCGGTGCGCGCGCGTGGGTAGGCACCGGCGTGCTCGGCTTCCAGCCGTCGGAGTTCCTGAAGATCGCCGTGCTTCTCGTCTGTGCGAAGGTGTTGGCCGAACGTTTCCGCGAAGTCGACGACCTTCGGCGCACTTTCTGGCCCGTCATGTTCTTTCTGATGGTTGCCTCGGGTCTGTGCGTGCTCCAGGGCGACCTCGGGAGTGCCATCGTGTTCGCGGCGATCATCTTCGGCGTGCTCTTCATCTCGGGCATGCGGATGTCGGTTCTCGTCTCTGCGGGAACCGCGATGGCCGTGCTCGGCATTCTGTCGGTGCTGCCGAGTGATTACCGCCGCCAGCGCTGGACGTCGTTCCTCAACTTGAGCGAGACCAAGGGCCACCTCGGCTACCAGGTGTATCAATCGATGATCAGCATCGCCAACGGAGGATTGACCGGTGTCGGCGTCGGTGAGGGCGCGGGTAAGTGGGGCTATGTCCCCCTCGCACACAGTGACTTCATTTTCGCCATCGTCGCCGAGGAATTCGGCCTTCTCGGCGTCATTGCCGTGCTCGGAATGTTCCTCGGGCTCGTTCTTTTCGGCATTCAGGCGGCTCTCGGAGCGAGAGACGTCTTTGGGGCCCTGATTGCTGGTGGAATTACGTCATGGTTCGCAGTGCAGGCATTCATCAACATCGGTGGTGTCACTGCGACGATGCCCGTTACCGGACTCACGCTTCCGTTCATCTCCTACGGCGGCAGTTCACTCCTCGTGTCGATGTCAGCGGCGGGTCTCCTGCTCAACGTTGCGCGCAACATGAAGTGAGGTTTGCGTGACGACCGTCGTCATCACGGGCGGCGGCACCAGTGGCCACGTGTTGCCCGCGATCGCAATCGCCGAGATGCTCGAAGACCGGGGAGTCGCGGCGTCCGACATTCACATCGTCGGTACCTTGCGCGGTGTCGACGGGCAGATTCTCGGCGATACCGAATATCCGCACACGCTTCTGCCCGTCACCGGACTCGCGCGGTCGTTGCGGCCACGCGCGATCGTCGGCAACCTGGGCAGCGCCGCGCGTCTTGCGGCCGCTCGGCGGACGTGCCGAGCGCTCCTTGCCGACCTGCGGCCGGACATCGTCGTTTCGGTCGGGGGCTACGGCAGTCTCGCGGCGATGCACGCCGCGCGGTCTCTCGGGATCCGCACAGTCGTGGTCTCGTACGACTCGCGTCCGGGCCTTGCCACCCGCCGTCAGGCCCAACATGCCGACACAGTCACGGTTGCCGACCCGACGTCGCCTCTCGACGACGCGATTCTCACCGGAGCGCCCGTGCGTCGGGCGGTGCGGGGCCTCGACCGTGGTGCCGAACGCGAGCGAGCACGGAGGCTTCTCGGCTTGCCCGCCGACGGCTTCGTGGTCGGCGTGATGGGTGGATCACTCGGCTCGGGTGTCCTGAACGGCATCGTCGAGTCGCTGTCGACCGAACCGCCCGATGCACTTCGTGACGTGTGGTGGTATCACGTCACCGGTCCGCGCTTCGCCACGCCCGACTCGTCGACCGAGCGGCACATTCGCGTGCCGTATCAACACGACATCACGGCGTTGTATGCGGCCTGTGACATCGTGGTCACTCGCGCCGGCGCGAGCACCGTTGCAGAAATCGCCACGGTGGGAATCCCGGCGGTCATCGTGCCCTGGGCCGGCGCGGCGGAGAATCATCAGGAACACAACGCGCGACAACTGTCGTCCGTCGGCGGCGCGGTCTTGGTGACCGAACGCGAACTCTCGACGGATCGACTCGCCGCGGAGATCGTCGCGCTGCGCTCCGACCCCGCCCGACGCGAACGGCTCGCTGCGGCAGCGCACATGGTCGGCGACATCCACCGTGGACCCCGTCTCGTCGACGCCATTCTCGGCACGGGCCGGACGCAGCCGACCGCAGTGGTCGACCTCGGGTCACGTCGCAGGTTGCACGTGGTTGGCATCGGCGGCCCCGGAATGAGCGCCCTCGCGCGCGCGCTTCACGGGGCGGGTCATGTGGTGTCGGGCAGCGACGTGCGCGAGAGCGACGTCGTGGCGGCCCTGCGTGCAGAAGGAATCGACGTCAGCATCGGGCACCGCGCATCGCTCGTCGACGGCTGCGATGCGGTATGCGCTTCGTCCGGGGTTCCGGCCGACAACATCGAGATGGCGGCGGCTCGCGAACGTGGAATTCCCGCACTGACACGCGCCGACATGCTCGCCGCCATCTGTGCACAGGGTCCGACGCTTGCGGTTGCGGGGACTCACGGCAAGACATCGACGTCGGCACTTCTCGCGGTCATGTTGGGTGGTGCGGGCAAGGTCGGATTCGTCGTCGGGGGAGACGCCCCCGACCTTGGCACGAACGGCGCATGGGTGCAGGGCCGACCCTTCGTCGTCGAAGCGGATGAAAGCGACGGTACGCACGAGAAGCTGCCCGTCACTGCCGCGATTCTCACCAACGTCGACGTCGATCACCTCGATCATTTCGGTTCCGTTGGCGCAATCGGAGAGAGTTTCGAACGGTTCGCCCGGTCAGTCGAGGGGCCACTCGTGTTGTGCGCCGACGATGCGGTGCTGTCGCGGCTGGCTCACGAACTTCGCGCAATCGGACGCGACGTCGTGACGTACGGCGAAGCCGAAGAGGCCGACGTTCGGGTGTCGAACGTGGTGCAGGGTGTCGCGCACCTCACGTTCGATATCGATGTGTCGTCCCGCGCGCGGGACATGTTCGAAGAAGGGCGAGTTTCGGTGGCGCTGCGGGCGCACGGGCGTCACTATGCACTGAACGCGACCGCCGCCTTGGTCCTCGCGCTGCGGTTCGGCGCACGGCTCGACGACTGTCTCGCAGCGATGTCGTCGTTTCGGGGTGTCGGTCGCCGGTTCGAGATTCGTGGGGAACGAAGTGGTGCGGTGTTGGTCGACGACTACGCACACCTTCCAACGGAAATTGCCGCGGTGCTCGGGTCGACCCGATCGGGGGCCTTCGCCGGACGACGACTCGTCGCGGTGTTCCAGCCGAATCGGTTTCACCGTATGGCGGCGATGTCAGATGAATACCGTGATGCCTTCGTTGCCGCCGACGTGGTGTTCGTGACCGACATCTACGCATCGGGCACGCAGCCAATACCGGGGGTGACGGGCCGTCTGGTCGTCGATGCCATCGTTGCGGCACACCCGGGGACCGACGTGCGGTGGTGCCCGACGCGAAACGACCTGATCACGGCCGTCGTCGATGAATTGCGGGAAGGCGACGCCTGCGTGTCGTTCGGTTGCGGGGACATCGAAACCTTCCCCGACGACGTGATGGTCGAAGCCGACGTCCGCCGAATCGTGGTCGACCTTCGCGCGTCCGGTGTCGACGTCGCGGAACATTCACCGATGGGTGAACGTACGACGTACAAGACCGGCGGTGCGGCGCGGGCGCTGGTCACCGTTCACGACGTCGATCAACTCGCCACGGTCGCGGCGTCGCTTCGGAATTCTGCCGTCCCCGTCGTCGTTCTCGGCCGTGGAAGCAACATGTTGGTGTCGGATGTCGGCTTTGGCGGGCTGTGTCTCGTCCTCGGCGACTTCGCGACCGGCGTTCGCCTGGTGGGGGATGTTCGGCCCGATGTCGACGTCGTGGTCGAAGTTGGCGGAGCGACGCCGTTGCCCGTCGCGGCGCGTCAGTTGAGCTCGCTCGGCGTATCGGGCTTCGAATGGGCGGTCGGCGTGCCGGGCACGGTGGGTGGCGCGGTTCGGATGAACGCCGGCGGGCACGGCTCCGACATGGTTGCGTCACTCGTCGATGTCGACGTGGTCGACCTGCGCACCGGTCGGGCCTCGCGTCTCGGTGTGAAGGACCTGGGCCTGCGGTTTCGTGGGTCCGACCTCGACGACCATCACGTCGTCGTGAGCGTTCGGATGGTCCTGCGTGGTGCGGTGCCCGGATGCGGCGACGAGAAGATCGCCGACATCGTGCGTTGGAGGCGCGACAACCAACCGGGTGGGCAGAACGCGGGGTCGGTCTTCGTGAACCCCGACAACGGTGCGCGGTCGGCGGGCGAGATCATCGACAGGCTCGGTCTTCGGGGTCTGCGCATCGGTGGTGCGGCCGTCAGCGACAAGCATGCGAACTTCATCCAGGCCGACCCGGGTGCACTCAGCACCGACGTCGTGCGCGTCATGCTCGAGGTCCATCGGCGCGTTCTCGAAGCCGAGGGGTTGTCACTGCGCAGTGAAGTACGGCTCGTCGGGTTTCCTCCCGGTCTGCCGTTCGCGGGTCCTGCGGGCGAAGAAGCGCAAAAACGATGACAAGCGCGGCGTGGCTGCAAGGCTGGTCCTCGCCGAGCACGGCCAGTGACGTATGAGCCACGTATGAGCAACGACAAGACCCCCGAGGATGGCACACCGCGAACGACGGGTGAGGTGCCGGTCGTTCGCGCCGTCAGCGACGTTCCCGCCGACGTCCTCGACGAACTGACAACTGCGTTCGAAAAGCACTCCGTCGAGGTTCCTGCGCGCCCCGAGCCCGCGGTGGTGGCCGGAAGCGAAACCGAGACCGTACTGATCGACGGTTTCGACCTGGTGTCCGACGACGAGCTCACTCGCGCAACCAGACCGCCGCTCGTCATCGAAGACGCCGAACTCACGGGTCCCGTCCTGCGGCCGATCGAGGACAGCGACGGTGTCGTGAAACGCGACCGGAGGTTCCGACTGCGGCGCATCGCCGTGCGCCGCGAGGAGGGGCGTCGACGTTTGCGGGTTGTCGCGTGGATCGGTATTCCGCTGGTCGCAGTTGGCGTTGTGCTCGCGATTCTTGCGTCGCCCATCTTCGGTGTCCGCAACGTGTCCATCGACGGCGTGCGTTACACGGCACAGGCGACCATCGCGCAGGCCGACGAAATGGTGCGCGGAAAATCGATCTTCAGCGTCGACCTCGGTGCGGTCGAATCGTTCCTGAAGACCGATCCATGGGTCCGCGACGCCCAGGTGAAGCGCCGCTTTCCCTCCACCGTCTTTTTCGACGTCTTCGAACGCAAACCGATCGCGTGGTACCTCGGCTCGGACAACCAGGCCCGGGTGATCGACATCGACGGCCGAGTCATCACGGTCTTGAACGGCCAGCCGACGGGCTACACCCAGATCACCGGGATTGGTCCCGACCTTGCCGCTGGCGGTCAGGCCGACGATGTTTACACCGCCGCTGCCCAGGTCGCCGCCTCGCTTCCCCCCGAGGTGGCCCCGCTCATGTTGAACATGGGGGTCGTCGGCGGGACGGATCTCGTGATGACGCTGCGCTCGGGGGCCGTCGTCACGTTCGGGCGACCGACGGATCTGCGCTCGAAGATGGTGTCGCTCGTACTCGTGTTGCGGCGAACCGACCCGCAGAGCCTGAAGGGCATCGATTTGTCGAGCGGCGACCCGATTCTCGCGGGCCGTTGATCCGAAGTTGCGCGGCCTCGATCGACGAATGTTGGCGGTATTCACCAGTTTTGCGGCCCAACGTGGAAAGATAACCCCACCATTTATTCGATCTCCCGGAGGTCTTGGCCCATGGCCGGAGCGCCCCAGAACTATCTCGCAGTCATGAAGGTCGTCGGTGTCGGCGGCGGCGGAGTCAACGCCGTCAACCGCATGATCGACGCCGGTCTGAAAGGGGTCGAGTTCGTTGCCGTCAACACCGACGCACAGGCCCTTCTCATGTCCGATGCCGACGTGAAGCTCGACATCGGTCGTGATCTCACGCGTGGTCTCGGCGCGGGCAGCAACCCCGAAGTCGGTGCGTCGGCAGCCGAGGCACATCGCGACGAAATCGAAGAGATGATCAGCGGCGCCGACATGGTGTTCATCACCGCCGGCGAGGGTGGTGGCACCGGCACCGGTGCCGCTCCCGTCATTGCAGAGATCGCCCGTTCGCTCGGTGCGCTCACCATTGGTGTCGTCACGCGGCCGTTCAGCTTCGAGGGACGACGTCGCGCAACCCAGGCCGACAACGGCATCCAGAAGTTGAAGGAAAAAGTCGACACGCTGATCGTGATCCCGAACGACCGGCTGCTCACCGTCGCCAACGACAAGACGAGTCTGTTGAACGCGTTCAAGATGGCCGACGACATCCTGCTCGACGGTGTCTCCGGTATCACCAACCTGATCACGACCCCGGGGCTCGTCAACACCGACTTCGCCGACGTGAAGATGATTCTCAGCAACGCCGGCACGGCCCTCATGGGTATCGGCCACGCCAGCGGCGACAACCGCGCGGTGGTCGCCGCCAAGGCCGCCATCACCAGCCCGTTGCTCGAAGCCCAGATCGACGGGGCGAGGGGTATTCTCCTCAACATCTCCGGCCCGTCCAGCATGGGTCTTTTCGAGATGAATGCGGCCGCCGAGGTCGTTCACGGTGTGGCTCACCCCGACGCAAACATCATCTTCGGTACCGTCATCGACGACGAACTTGGCGACGAAATCCGTGTCACCGTCATCGCCGCCGGTTTCGATCGCTGGGAAGCGGGTGAGCAAAAGCGTGCCGCTCTCCGTTCGGCCGACGCGCAGCCACGCCCCGTCGTGCGCGACACTCTCGCCGGCAAGGACCCGCTCGACACGAGCGGTGACGACGATTTCGACGTTCCGTCGTTCCTCAAGTAGGACCCGCCGCATTCGGCGGTCATCACAGTGACCACAGCGCCACCGCGCGAAGTCGTCGCAGGGCGTGTCGCCGAACTTCGACGTCTCATCTCCGAGACACGGGGAGATGCCCATGCCGCGCGCATCGTTGCCGTGACCAAGACGTTCGGGGTCGAGACGTGGGATCTCGCTGCGCAATGCGGTTGTGATGCGGTGGGGGAGAACTACGCACAGGAACTTCTCGACAAGGTGCGCCAGACGGGCGGGTCGCCCCCGTTGCCGGTCCACTTCATTGGGCACCTCCAGTCGAACAAGGTGAAGTCGCTCGCCGCGCACGTCGCGCTGTGGCACACGGTCGATCGCGCATCGGTCGTGGCGGCGCTTGCAAAGGAGGCCGAGCGTCTCGGTGCGGCACCACGCATCCTCGTGCAGGTCAACTCGACGGCCGAAGACCAGAAGTCGGGGTGTACACCCGACGAAGTCACCGAGGTAGTCGGTGCGGCGCGCGCCGCCGGGTTGGTCGTCGAGGGTCTGATGACCATGGGCCCGACCGATGCCGACCCGGTGGCGACTCGCGGTGCCTTCCGCCTGACGGCACAGATTGCTCGCGACCTCGGTGTCGTCGAGTTGTCGATGGGGATGACGCATGACGTTCGTATTGCGCTCGAGGAAGGTGCCACCATCGTGCGCGTGGGGTCGGGAATCTTCGGGGAACGTCCCCGTTCGGACTGAAGGGCTCGGGTAACCTTTCACTCATGTCGATGTGGAGACGGGCAATGGACTATCTCGGACTTGGTGCCGACGATGCGTACGACGACTACGACATGTCTGTCGAGATGGAGCGCCCGGCACGCCCGACGCGCGGATACCCCGCCGATCCATCGGGGCGAGTTCCACGACCGCGTACCGATTACGACTACGAAGACGAAAGCGGCGCGATTCCCGCCGACACCGGTGCGTACCCACGTCAGGACGATTCGGGTCTGCGTCTGCGCCCCGTTGGCGCACCACGGCAAACTGCGACGGTTCGTCCGCTCACTGCGGCCGGTGGAGAGCCCGTCACCGTTCGTCCTCAGCGCTTCGAGCAGGCGAAGGAAATCGCCGATCGATTCAAGGAAGGCCAGCCGGTCATCATGAATCTCGAATCGACCGAGCCCGAGGTGATGCGTCGTCTCATCGACTTCGCGAGCGGCATCTGTTACGCGCTCAACGGAACGATGGAGCGCGTGGCGTCCGGAGTCTTCCTCCTCAAGCCCGGCGCACAGCGTCACACGCAGTTCGACTGATTAACGAGGCCCCCCATGCGCGAACTTCTCTGTTCGGTTCTCAACATCTATGTGCTCGTCATCTTCGTGCGCATCATCCTGTCGTGGTTCCCGTTGCGCAGCGGCGGGCCGATGAGCAAGATCCACGACGTGCTGTGGAAGGTCACCGAACCACTTCTCGGCTACGCGCGGCGCTTTCTTCCACCGCTCGGGGGCTTCGACCTCTCGCCGATCGTGGTGATTTTGGCCCTCCAGTTCGTCGTTGGTCGGCTCATCCTGCGCTGCGGAATCGCCTGATTTTCCGCAGAACCAATACCCTGCAGAGCCGTGCCCTACCCGAAGGTCGACCCGCAACCCAACTTTCCCGCCCTCGAGGGTGCGGTTCAGGCGTTTTGGGAAGCCGACCGAACGTTCGTCGCCTCGGTCGACCAGCGAGCTGCGGGTGACAACGGGTCGAACGAATTCGTCTTTTACGACGGTCCTCCTTTCGCGAACGGACTTCCGCACTACGGACACCTTCTCACCGGCTTCGTGAAGGACGCGGTACCGCGGTACCAGACGATGCGCGGTCGACGCGTCGAGCGGCGGTTTGGTTGGGACTGTCACGGTCTGCCGGCCGAGGTGGAGGCGGAAAAGGAACTCGGCATCTCGGGTCACCCCGAGATTGCGCGATTCGGTATCGACAAGTTCAACGACGCCTGTCGTACGAGCGTGCTGAGGTACACGAACGAGTGGGAGCGTTACGTCACGCGCCAGGCACGGTGGGTCGACTTCGAAAACGACTACAAGACCCTCGATCTGTCCTACATGGAAAGTGTCATGTGGGCGTTCCGCACGCTGTGGGACAAGGGGCTCGTCTACGAAGGCTTTCGGGTGCTTGCGTATTGCTGGCGTTGCGAGACGCCGCTGTCGAACACCGAAACCCGCATGGACGATGTGTACCGCAACCGCCAGGACCCGGCGCTCACCGTGTGGTTCGAGCTCGAAACCGGTGAGCGCATTCTCGCCTGGACGACGACACCGTGGACACTCCCGTCGAATCTCGCGCTCGCGGTGGGGCCCGACATCGACTACGCGGTGATGAAGGCCGTCGATGGTCGCAGCTACGTCCTGGCCGAAGCGCGCCTCGGGTCGTACGAAAAGGAGCTCGAGGGTGCCGAGCGTGTCGGCACGCTGAAGGGTTCCGAACTCGTCGGGCGCAGATATGCGCCCCTTTTCTCGTTCCTTTCCGACACGCCGAATGCGTTCCGGGTGTTGCCCGGTGAATTCGTGACGACCGAAGACGGCACCGGCGTCGTCCACATGGCGCCGGGCTTCGGTGAAGACGACCAGAACGCCTGCAACGCGGTCGGCATTCCGACCATTTGCCCGATGGACGAAAAGGGTTGCTACACGTCCGAGATCACGCCGTGGGTCGGCACCCACGTGTTCGAGGCGAATCCCCAGGTGATTCGCCACCTGAAGGATGCGGGCCACGTCGTGCGTCACGACAGCTACGACCACCCGTATCCGCATTGCTGGCGGTGTGCGCAACCGCTCGTCTATCGGGCGATCTCCAGCTGGTTCGTCGAGGTGACGAAGTTCCGCGACCGAATGGTGGAACTGAACGAACAAATTCGCTGGGTTCCCGACTACCTGAAGCACGGAACATTCGGCAAGTGGTTGGCGAACGCACGCGACTGGTCGATCAGCCGCAATCGCTTCTGGGGGTCCCCCATTCCGGTGTGGAAGAGCGACGACCCGACGTATCCCCGAATCGATGTGTACGGAAGCGTCGCGCAGCTCGAGGCCGACTTCGGTGTCGAGGTGTCCGATCTCCACCGCCCGTCGATCGACCTCCTCGTTCGCCCGAACCCCGACGATCCGACGGGCAAGTCGATGATGCGGAGGGTGCCCGAGGTCCTCGACTGTTGGTTCGAGAGCGGCTCGATGCCGTTCGCGCAGGTGCACTATCCCTTCGAGAACCAAAGTTGGTTCGAACACCACTATCCGGGTGACTTCATCGTCGAATACGTCGCACAGACGCGCGGTTGGTTCTACACGATGCACGTCTTGGCCACCGCGCTGTTCGACCGACCGGCGTTTGCCACGTGCGTCGGCCACGGTGTCGTCCTTGGTGACGATGGACAGAAGATGTCGAAGAGCCTGCGCAACTATCCCGACCCGATGAAGGTGTTCGACACGTACGGTGCCGATGCCATGCGGTGGTACCTGTTGTCGTCACCGATTCTGCGTGGCGGTGACTTTTCGGTCACCGAGGCCGGTATCCGCGAGACAGTGCGACAGGTGGCGCTGCCTCTGTGGAACACCTGGTATTTCCTTTCCCTCTACGCGAACGCCGACGGCAAGACCGGCAAGTGGTCGACCAGCAGCGACAACGTTCTCGATCGGTACGTTCTCGCGAAGACCCACGATCTCGTCGCCGACCTCACCGCGCAGCTCGATGCGTACGACCTGTTCGAGGCGTGTGCAACGATTCGGTCCTTCCTCGACGTGATGACCAACTGGTACGTACGGCGCAGTCGCGACCGCTTCTGGTCGGGCGATCAGAACGCAATCGACACGCTGCACACCGTCCTTCACGTCCTGTCACGCGTGATCGCGCCGCTGCAACCCTTGCTTGCCGAAGAGATCTTCCGGGGCCTCACGGGAGAGCGCAGCGTGCACCTCACCGATTGGCCGACGGCTGCCGACATTCCCGCCGACACGAATCTGGTCGTCGCGATGGACGGAGTGCGTGACGTGTGTTCGACGGCGTTGTCGGTTCGCAAGGCGCACAATCGCCGCGTCCGTCTGCCGTTGCAGACCCTCACCGTTGCTTGCTCCGATCTTTCCGGCGTCGCGGCCTTTGCCGACATCGTCCGCGACGAGGTCAACGTCCGCGACGTTGTCTTCACCACCGACGTCGGTTCGGTTGCAACACGCGAGTTGCAGGTGTTGCCAAAGGTGCTCGGGCCGCGATTGGGTGCGCGTGTGCAGAGCGTCATCGGAGCGGTGAAGAAGGGCGACTGGACAATCGAAGATGGAGTGCCGGTGGTTGCCGGAGAGCGACTGGCCGAGGGCGAGTTCACATTGAGGCTGGTGGCTGCGCCGGGTAGCGCCAGTGCGGCGCTCGGGGCGTCGAGCGGAGTCGTCGTCCTCGACGTCGAGGTGACACCCGAGCTCGAGGCCGAGGGTGCGGCACGCGACATGATCCGGACACTTCAGCAAACCCGTCGTGCCCTCGACTTGAACGTGAGCGATCGTGTCACCGTGATCATCGACGGCCCGCCCGAACTTCTCGGGCAACTGGCGACCCACCGCGAGATGATCGCCGGGGAAGTCCTGGCGATATCCGTCCTTCTTGAAACTGGTTCGGGTGAGCCGCAGCACGTGGAAGCCGTGGATGGAGCCGAAGTACGCATTTGGATGGCCGTCGCGTCCTAGACTCCTCGCACCCACGGACAGGAGAAGGTGATGGCAGCGAGGAAGCCGATCAAGAAGACGGCGAAGAAATCCGCCAAGAAGCCAACCAAGAAGGCCCCGGTCAAGAAGAAGGCGCCTGCAACCAAGAAATCCGCCAAGAAAGCGAAGCCGGCGGCGAAGAAGAAACCCGTGGCGAAGAAGAAAGCCGTCACCAAGAAGAAGCCGTCGCCGGCCGCCAGCAAGAAGGCCGCCGCCCAGAAGAAGGCGAAGGAGCGTGAGCTTGCCGCCCGGAAGAAGGCGAAGGAGCGTGAACTTCTCGCCAAGAAGAAAGCGGCAAAAGAGCGTGAACTTCTCGCCAAGAAGCGCGCTGCGGAGAAAAAGAAGGCCGAGGCCGACAAGAAGGCTCGTTTGCGCGAAGCCGCTGCGGCGAAGAAGGCGAAGGAGCGTGAGCTCCTCGCCAACAAGAAGGCGAAGGAGCGTGAGCTCCTCGCCAACAAAAAGGCGAAGGAGCGAGAGCTTGCGGCCCAGAAGAAGGCGAAGGAGCGTGAGCTTGCCGCCCGGAAGAAGGCGAAGGAGCGTGAGCTTGCCGCGCTGAAAAAGGCGAAGGAAGTCGAGGCGAAGCAGAAGGCTGCCGAGCGTGAGGCCGCGCGGTTGGCGAAAGAGGCCGAACGGCGTGCGGAGGCCGAGCGCAAGGAGGCCGAACGTGAGGCTGCCCGGTTGGCGAAAGAGGCCGAACGGCGTGCCGAGGCCGAGCGCAAGGAAGCCGAGCGCCGCAAGAAGGCGATGGAAAAGCCTCCGATTGTCAAGGGACCGTCCCAGGACGGCATCACATCGACCCGTGAGTTCGATCTCAAGTTCCTCTTTGCTCAGCGCGATCTCCTTCTCGAAGAGAGGGCGAAGCTCGTCGGGCAGGCCACGCGACTGGAGGACGAAGCGAACCAGCTCATCGAAGACGCGGAGATGGGTGACGTGCAGTTCGACGACGAGGGTGGCGAAGGCGACACGATGGTGGTCGAGCGCGAGCGCGACCTCACCTTGTCGGCGCAGGCCCGGCACACCGTCGATGAAATCGATGCCGCACTCGCACGACTGGCTGCCGGCGAGTACGGATACTCGCAGCACTCCGGTAAGCCGATCCCGCGGGAACGGCTGAAGGCGCTCCCGTGGACCACCGAACTCGTGGAAGAGCGCGTCGGGGGCCTCGGCCGCCGGTGAAGTCACTGCGTAGGGTCACGCTGGCGGTCGCGATTGCGGTCGTCGTGTTCGACCAGATCACCAAGCACTGGGCGCTCAATGCGCTGGGCGATGGGCACACCATCGACATCGTCGGTTCGCTGCGGTTCAATCTCGCCTTCAACACCGGCATGGCCTTCGCCAAGGGTCAGGGCATCGGGCCGATCATCGCGGTCGTGGGGGTCATTGTCGTCGCGTATCTTCTTGTCGGTCTGCGCCGCAACACCACGCCCGGTGCGGTGTTGGTGGGCTTGGTCGCCGGTGGTGCGACGGGCAACATCATCGACCGGTTGTTCCGTGGCGATGCGTGGTTGCAGGGGGCCGTTGTCGACTTCATCGACCTTCAGTGGTGGCCAATTTTCAACATCGCCGACGCTGCGATCGTCCTGGGTGCCGGAGCATTGGTCGTTGCTTCGTTGCTGCCGGAAAAGATCGCGACGAGTGGTGACGACGGCTCCGTGAGCGACGACGGAGTTGGTGGCGCCCCGTGATCGAAGAACAGATTCCGCCCGCGCTGGCGGGGGACCGACTCGACCGCGTCGTGGCGTTGTTGGCCGACCTCAGTCGTGCGCAGTCCGCTGCACTCATCACGGCGGGTGGCGTCGCGGTCGACGGCGAGCGGGCCGCCACCGGCAAGGTGAAACTCGAGGAAGGTCAAACGATCTCGATCGATACCTCCCGATTGCCCGAAAAAGAGATGCCGAGGGCCGACGCGAGCGTGGTGATCAATGTCGTTCACGCCGACGGCGATGTCGTGGTTGTGAACAAGCAGCAGGGTCTCGTGGTGCATCCCGGCGCGGGCAACCCGACGGGCACGCTGGTGCACGGGCTCCTTGCCATGTATCCGGAAATCGCCGACGTGGGTGATCCGATGCGTCCCGGCATCGTTCACCGGCTCGATGCCGGTACCACCGGTCTGATGGTGGTCGCCCGGTCGCCCGAGGCATACGAGTCACTCGTCGACCAGCTCTCGTCGCGACGCGTGCACCGTGAATACGTCGCCGTCGCCGTCGGACACTTCGATGCGAAGACCGGCGTCGTCGACGCGGCAATCGGTAGGGATCTCCGCGAACTCACGAAGATGGCCGTGCGAGTTGACGGAAAACCTGCGCGGACCCGTTACGAAGTTGTGCGCGAGTTCAGCGCGCCGATCGTCGCGTCACTCGTGCGGTGTCAACTCGAGACGGGACGCACCCACCAAATTCGTGTGCATCTTGCTGCGGTCGGCCATCCGGTTCTCGGTGATGCAACGTACGGCGGGGTCAGATCGACCGTGCCATTCGGTCGGCCGGCGCTTCACGCCGTGCGCTTGTCGTTCGCACATCCGCGTTCGGGGGAACAGCTCGAGTTCGAAGCCCCGCTGCCGCCCGACATCGAGTCGTTGATCGCGCGTCTCAGTGAGGGTGATTGATTTCGGGCCACGGCGCATCGCCTTTGGCCGCTGCGGCGATGCCGGCGAGGGTGTACTGCTCGAGGTGGTGCCGCATGTGTTGTCCTGCTCCGTCCCAGATGGCGAGCAGAACGCACTGTCCCTCGTGACTGCAGGCACCGTCTTGGTGCGGTTGGCCGAAATCTCCCACCGTGATCGGCCCGTCGACGGCCGAGATGATTTCGGAAAGTTTGATCTCGGTGGGCTCCTTGGCGAGCACGTAGCCGCCTCCGACGCCGCGCTTCGAACGCACCAGGCCGGCGCCTTTCAGGGCAAGGAGGATTTGTTCCAGGTAGGGCTGGGGGAGACCGGTCCGCTCGGCGATGTCGCGTACCGACGTGGGGCCGGAGGTGTCGGCGTGCAGGGCCAGCGACAGCAACGCACGACACGCATAGTCGCCTCTTGTGGAAACACGCACGTCCTCATCGTAGAACCTGGCACTTGGGTCGAACGCCATCGCCGAATTCCCGAACGCACTGCCGCCTGATTAACTCAGAGAGTGCCCACGAATCCGACGCCCGTCCTGCCTCGATACGGCAACGGGTCGCTCGTCGATGTCATGCCCTGGGTGTTGCGGGGTGCGCTCGGGCCCGCCGGCGCTGCGATCGACGTGCCCGACTGGATGGTTCCGCACGACACCACCGTCGAACGTCGTGTGGTGTTGCTCATCGACGGTCTCGGATGGAACCAGTTGCGTGAGCGCGCGTCTCTGGCGCCCACACTCTCCGCCCTCGCGGGTTCCGTCATCACCTCGGTGGCGCCAACCACCACGGCAACCGCGCTCACGTCGCTTTCCACCGGAACTTGCCCCGGTGAACACGGAATCGTCGGCTATCGCATGGACATGGGGTCGAGCGTCATGAACACGTTGCGCTGGGGCGACGAACGTGGCGACCTGCGGCGAGTCCATGCGCCGAGCGACGTGCAGCCGTGTCCTCCGTTCATGGGTGTGCGGGTGCCGGTGGTTTCGAAGGCCGAACTCGAGGACACGGGTTTCACCGCAGCGCATCTGCGTGGGTCGCTACCCGCGGGTTGGCGGGTTGCCTCGAGCATTCCCGTCATCGTTTCCGACCTGCTCAGTCAAGGCGAACCTCTTGTGTACGCGTACTACGACGGACTCGACAAAGTGGCCCACGAACGCGGATTCGGGGCTTACTACGACGCCGAAATTCGTGCGTGCGATCGACTCGTCTCCGACCTCATTGCGGCACTTCCGTCAGGCACCGCGCTCTACGTCACGGCCGATCACGGGCAGGTTCAGGTCGGCGACAACACCATCACGCTTCCGCCGCAAGTGATGCGCATGGTTCGTCGCCAATCGGGCGAAGGGCGATTCCGTTGGCTGCACGCCGTCAGCGGTGCCGAACGGGACCTTCTCGACACCTGCAACGACTTGTTCGGTGACCTCGCTTGGGTCGTGTCCCGCCAACGGATCATCGACGAATCGTGGTTCGGGCCGGTGGTGCGACCGCCCGCACTGCGCCGACTTGGCGATGTGGCGCTTGTCCCTTTCGCCGACGTCTCATTCGACGACCCGGCCGATGGCGGTCATTTCGTTCTCCAATGCCGGCACGGCAGCATGACGGCGGCTGAAGTCGAAGTGCCCTTGTTGGTGCACGTCGTCTGAGACTGTTCTAGGGTTTGCGCACCCAATCTTGGAGGCGAAATGAGCGAAACCCCCGAAGTTGTCGCACGTGCCGGACAGGAATCCGTCGCGGCCGAGGCTGAAGCAGAAACGATCACCGAGCCCGCCAAGGTGATGCGCATCGGTTCGATGGTCAAGCAGCTTCTCGACGAAGCGCACGCGACGGCACTCGACGAGCCGAGCCGCGAGCGGATGGCCGAAATCTACGAACGTTCGATCATCGAACTGTCCGATGCGCTGTCGCCCGACTTGCACGAAGAATTGCGGATGCTCGCTCTTCCGTTCCATGAGGGGAGCGTCCCCACCGAGGCCGAACTGCGTGTCGCCAAGGCGCAGTTGGTCGGTTGGCTCGAAGGACTCTTTCACGGGATCCAGGCCACGTTGTTCGCCCAGCAGATCGCGGCACGGCAGCAACTCGAGCAGATGAGACAACTGCCCGGTGCGGTCAACCAGCCGTCGCCCGGCGCACCAAACGGTCAATATCTCTGACACCGGCGAACGGAAGCTTGGCTGTCGCACCCGTTTGGTAATTTCGGGTCCCTAGTCCGACATGTCAAGTTCCTTTACGCACCTTCACGTTCACACCGAGTACTCGATGCTCGACGGTGCGTCGCGCCTCGACGAACTCGTGGCGGCTGCGGCGGCCGACGGCCAGCCCGCACTGGGCATCACTGATCACGGGAACATGTACGGCGTGCTCGACTTCTACCGCGAGTGCAAAGCGCAGGGTGTGAAGCCCATCATCGGAACCGAGGCCTACATGGCCCACGAGTCGCGCCACGAGCGTCCGGCGCGTCGCGGTCGCATCGACGACACGGGCGGGGACACCGAGTCCGGGAGCAAGCTGTATTACCACCTCACGCTGCTTGCCGAGAACGACACCGGCTATCGCAACCTCATCCAGTTGTCCAGCCTCGCGTACCTCGAGGGCTACTACTACAAGCCCCGTCTCGACTGGGAGCTGCTCGAGCGCTACAGCGAGGGTCTCATCTGCACCACCGGTTGCCTCGGAGGGCACGTGCTGCAAGCGCTTTTGCGGGGCGACGACAAGGGAGCGCTCGAACGTGCGGGCCGGCTCCAAGAGATTTTCGGAAAGGACAACCTCTTCGTCGAGATCCAGGATCACGGAATTCCCGCGCAGCTGCAGACGAATCCGAAGCTGATCGAGATCGCAAAGACCATCGGCGCGCCGCTCATCGCCACCAACGACTCGCACTACACGCACCGCGACGACCACACCTCCCACGACGCACTGCTGTGTGTGCAGACGGGCTCGATGCTCTCCGACCCCAACCGGTTCAAGTTCGAAGGTGAAGAGCACTACCTCAAGTCGGCCACCGAAATGCGGTACCTCTTCCGAGAGGTGCCCCAGGCGTGCGACAGCACACTCTGGATCGCCGAACGGGCAAACGTCAACATCGAATTTGACCAGGTGCACCTCCCCGAGTTTCCGGTGCCCGCGGGTTTCGACTCCGACATCGACTATCTGAAGCACCTCACCACCGAGGGTGCGCGCATGCGGTGGGGTGACAAGCTTCCGAAGGAAGTCGTCGAACGACTGTCCTACGAACTGAAGGTCATCGCCGACATGGGCTTCGCTTCGTATTTCCTCATCGTGTGGGATCTCATTCGGCACGCCCGCGACAGCGGCATCCGCGTGGGCCCCGGTCGCGGATCGGCGGCCGGATGCGCCGTGGCCTATTGCCTTCGCATCACCGATCTCGATCCCATTCGCTACGACCTTCTGTTCGAGCGTTTCCTCAATCCCAGCAGAGTGTCGATGCCCGACATCGACATGGATTTCGACTCGCGTTACCGCGACGAGATGATTCGCTACGCGGCGGAAAAATACGGCCGCGACCATGTCGCGCAGATCATCACATTCGGCACCATCAAGGCACGCAACGCCGTGCGTGATGCGGCACGCGTCCTTGGCTATCCCTACGGTCTCGGCGACAAGATCGCCAAGGCGATGCCCCCGCTCGTCATGGGCCGTGACACGCCGCTCAAGTACTGCTTCGAAGAGGTACCAAAGCATCGTGACGGGTTCCGCGCCGCCGCCGACCTGCGCGCGATGGTCGACGCCGATCCCGACGTGAAGCGCATCGTCGAAGTGGCGATGGGTCTCGAGGGCCTCAAGCGCTCCGACGGCATCCACGCCGCGGCCGTGGTCATCACGCGCGATGCGCTGACGGAGTATCTCCCCATCCAGCGCAAACCCGAACCCGGCCAAGATCCCGACAACTCGCCCGTGGTGACGCAATACGAAATGCACGGCGTCGAAGCCCTCGGACTGCTGAAGATGGACTTCCTCGGTCTCCGCAACCTCGACGTCATCACCGACACGGTCGAAATGGTCAGTGCGTCGGTGGCGCCCGGGTTCGACATCGACTCCGTACCGCTCGACGACCCGGTAACCTTCAGCCTTCTGTCGCGCGGCGACACAATTGGCGTGTTCCAGTTGGAGAGTCCGCCGATGCGCGCCCTTCTTCGTTCACTTGCCCCCACCAGCTTCGACGACGTTGCGGCAGTGGTTGCGCTGTACCGCCCCGGTCCGATGGGCGCGAACATGCACAACGACTACGCCGACTACAAGAACGGCCGAAAGGCGCCGCAGTTCTTCCACCCCGATGCCCGCGATCTTCTGTCCGACACGTTCGGGTTGATGGTGTACCAGGAAAGCGTGATGCGCGTGGCGCAGAAGTTCGCTGGGTACTCGCTCGCCGAGGCAGACAACCTGCGCAAGGCCTGCGGCAAGAAGATTCCCGAGTTGATGGCAAAAGAGCGCGATCGATTCGAGTCCGGTTGCGCCGACGCCGGCTACGGCAACAATCTCGGCCGACAGTTGTTCGACGTCATCGAGAAATTCGCCGACTACGCTTTCAACAAGAGCCACGCGTACGGATACGGCCTCATCGCGTACCAAACCGCGTATCTGAAGGCGAACTTCCCCGTGCAGTACGCGGCGTGCCTCTTGTCCAGCGTCAAGGGCAACTTCGACAAGAGCGCCGTCTACCTGGCCGACGCCCGCAGCAGCGGCATCCGGGTTCACACCCCCGACATCAACCTGTCGCGGTCCGACTTCGCCGCTCTTCCGCCGGGACCAGATGGCCAAACTCCGAACGCCGTCGCCTTCGGGCTGTCGGCAATCCGCAACGTCGGCGAGGGTCTCGTCGAACAACTCCTCGCCGAGCGTGACGCAAACGGACCATTTGCGTCGTTCCACGACTTCGCCGAGCGGGTGCCCGAGCAGGTGCTGAACAAGAGAACCATCGAGTCGCTCATCAAGGCGGGCTGTTTCGACTCGCTCGGCCACACGCGTCGGGGTCTTCTCATGGTGTTCGAACGAATCATCGACACCACCGTCGATCGTCGACGTGAACGTGACCGCGGCATCATGAGTCTGTTCGGCGACGAAATGGCGGGTGAAGGCGGATTCGACGACCGAATCGAAATCCCGGCACTCGAATTCGTGAAAGCCGACCAATTGCGCAACGAAAAGGAGATGCTGGGTCTCTACATTTCCGATCATCCGCTGATGGGTGCCGAGTACGCCCTGCGTCGGCGCACCGACAGCACGATCGCCGATGCCCGTGAGCGCGAAGACGGGGCCTTCCTCATCCTTGGTGGCGTCATCACCAACTTTGCTCGCAAGTACACCAAGCGAGGCGATCAGATGGCGGTCTTCGTGCTCGAAGATCTCGAATCGAGCATCGAGGTAACGGTGTTCCCGAAGACTCTCGCCGAGTACGGCCACGTTCTCGGTGACGATGCAATCGTTGCCGTCCGCGGAAGGGTCGACAGGCGCGATGATTCCCGAGTGGGGTTCATGGCTCAAAAAGTCGAAATCATCGAGAACCTCGCGATGTCGGGCCCACGGGTCGTGCGGATGAAACTTTCGGCATCGGCCGTCGACGAAGAGTTGATCGAGCGCCTGAAGGACATCCTGACCGAGTTCCCGGGCGATGCCCCCGTCATCCTCGACATGGGTCCCGGGAAGGTACTGCAACTGGCCGACTCCTTCAGTGTCAACATCGACAAGGCCATCGGTGACCTGCGGGTGGCGTTCGGCGATGCCGTGATTGTGGGCTGAATCAGCGCGTTCGACGGGCTCCGTCAGTGTCGGGTAGGGGACTGACAATTTCGCTGGCAGAATATGACGTCATGGCACTAGAGGTCGAGACCCGAGACTCCTCTGCGCTGACCGACGCCGATCTCGATGAGATGGCTTCCATGGGCGGCAACTTCGACATCGGTCTGTTGTCGAAGGCGAAGGAAGACTGGGTGCTGAACACCACGGCCCGGCTCGACGGGAAGTTGCAGGGTTTCAGTTTCTCCACCCTCGAGCGCATCGGCGGTACTCCGTGCGTGCTCCTCGGCCTGATGAGCGTGAAGCGAACCACCAAGCGCGACACCGTCCTGAAGGGTCTCATGTCCGAGGCATACCACCGTGCTCTCATGGCCTTTCCCGACGAAGACGTCGTCGTCGGGTCCCGGTTTGCGTCCGCCGACGGACTCGAGGCGTTCAAGTCCCTCACCGACATCATTCCCCGACCGGGTCACCGCGCCGTGGGTGAAGAGCGTGCATGGGGTCGCCGCCTTGCCAAGCGGTTCGGCGTCGAGGCCAACTACGACGAGCAGACCTTCATCGTCAAGGCGGCCGGGCAGACCGGCTATCTCGACCACGAATCCTCGAAGCCCGAAAAGACCAACGCCGCCATCGCCGAGATGTTCTCGAAGGTGCCGGCGTCCAAGGGTGGGGTCCTCATCGTCCACGGCTGGACGATGACCGAGAGCCTCGTCAAGCTCGGCAAGCGCGCCTGACCCGCCACGCGGGGGCCAACATGGAACTGCGTCGTGTCATCGAGACGCGCCGGATGACGCGAGACTTCTCGGATTCACCCGTCGACGACGCTCTTATCGCCGATCTCGTCGATCTTGCGGCCCGGGCGCCGAGCGCCGGTAAGACGCAAGGGTGGTCGCTTCTCGTGCTGACGGGCGCCGCACGCGATGCTTACTGGGACCTGTCGCTGCCGCTCGAACGGCGTGGCACGTTCGCATGGCCCGGCTTGTTGCGTGCCCCGGTTGTCGCGCTTTCGTTCGCCGACCCCGACGCGTATGTCGCGCGCTACGCCGAACCCGACAAGGCGCACACGGGCCTCGGCGGGGGAGTCGACAAGTGGGGTGCCCCGTACTGGACGATCGACGCGTCGATGGCGACGATGACGCTGCTGTTGGCCGCGCATGATGCGGGTCTCGGCGCATTGTTCTTCGCGGTGTTCAACGGTGCCGACGAGATTCGTCGGCACTTCGGGGTGCCCGATTCGCTGCAGTTGCTCGGCGCGGTCGCCTTGGGTCATCCGGCTTCGGCAACGCGCGACGAACGACGCGGGGTGAGTGCCGCACGGCCACGACGGCGCGCCAACGACATCATCCATCCGAACCGGTGGTGAAAACGTCGGCTCCTTACGCGTCTGCGTTGAGCTGCGCGAGAAGCGTCGTCGGATCGCCGGCCGGGGTCATGCACACCTGGCCCCGACAGAGATAGGCGTTGCCTTCGGTGCGTCCTTGCCAAAGCGCTGACCCGTCACCTTCGCCCCACGCGAGGACAAGCGCCGGTCTCCATGAGTGACGCACCACCGAAGCGAATTCACCGAGCGCGCCGGGTACGACCAGTTCACTCGTGCCGACGAGTCGTGTGTGCAGTGCGGCGAGGGCGTTGCCGGCCGCGCTCGATGCGCGCCGCATCACGGGATCGAGCAGCTGCAGGATCCGGTCGGCGTGGTTGGCGAACCGTGCCTCTCCGGTGAGGCCGGCGAGGCGCAACAACGCCAGCGCGGCGAGTGAATTCGCCGACGGGGTGGCGTTGTCGAGCAGATCCTTCTGGCGCACGACCAAGCGCTCCGCGTCGTTCGCGGTGGTGAAGAGGCCGCCGAGTTCGGGGTCCCAGTGGTTGTCGAGCAACTGGTCGGCTGTCTCGACGGCCAACGTCGTCCAGCGACTCTGGCCCGATGCCTCACCGAGGCGCGTGAAGGCGTCGACGAGGGCGGCGAGATCGGCCGCCAGGGCGGCGTGACGGGCGCGCGGCACGCCCTCTTCGTGCCAGCTGCGGTGCCATCGACCATCGGGCCGGCGCAGTTCGCGTACGAGGAATTCACCGTTGCGCAGGGCGGCAGCCAGCCAGTCCTCGTCGCCGAACAAAAGGGCCGCCTCGGCGAGTGCCGAGAGCATGAGTCCGTTCCACTCGGTGAGCACCTTGTTGTCGAGGAGGGGTCGTGGTCGCGACTTGCGCGCTTCGAAGAGCGCGACCATCGCGGCTTCGACGTCGGCCGGCGGGACGTAGTCGTCGCGGGTCGTGTGTCGCGTGAAGATGTTGCGGCCCTCGAAGTTGCCACTTTCGGTGACACCGAACCATTGCGTGACGATGTCGGCATCGCGCGACGGAAGGATGCTCCTGATCTCGCGCGGCGTCCAGGTGTAGAACCAGCCTTCGTGGTGGTGGCCGTCGAGGTCGGCGGAGTCCGCGTCCTCGGCCGAATAGAAGCCACCGTCAGGATGGGTGAGATCACGCAGCACGTATCCGATTGTCGAACGAACGATGCGCTCGAAGCGTGCCTCGCCGGTGGTGACGGCGGCATGTGCATAGACGCGCAGCAACAGCGCCTGGTCGTAGAGCATCTTTTCGAAGTGCGGCACGAGCCACTGGCGGTCGACCGAGTAACGCGCGAAGCCGCCCCCCAGATGGTCGTGCATGCCGCCGGCCGCCATCGCGTCGAGGGTGTCGACCGCGATGTCGCGTGCGGATGTGTTGCCACTGACGGCCCAACTGCGCAGCAACAGATCGACGTTCATCGTCGAGGGAAACTTCGGGGCCGCACCGAAGCCACCCCATTCACGGTCGAAGTTCGCCGCGAGGCTGCTCACCGCATGGTCCAACAGGTCGGCACCCGGTACCGCCGCTGCGGGCGCGCTGATCTCGCTGCGTGAGAGCGCGTCCATCAGGGCGTTCACGTTCGTGTCGACGTCGTCGCGTCGGTTCTCCCATACGTCGGTGATCGCGGACATCAATTGCAGGAACGACGGCTTGGGGAAGTACGTGCCACCGTAGAACGGCTTGCCCTCGGGTGTCATGAAGACCGTCATCGGCCAGCCACCTCGCCCCGTGAGCGCCTGCACCGCCTCCATGTAGACCGCATCGACGTCGGGGCGTTCCTCGCGGTCGACCTTCACGTTCACGAACCGACGGTTCATCTCGTCGGCGACTCCTGCGTCCTCGAAGCATTCGTGGGCCATGACGTGGCACCAATGGCATGCCGAGTAACCAACCGAAAGCAGGACCGGCACGCCACGCTCGTGCGCCGCCGCGAACGCTTCTTCGCCCCAGGCATACCAGTCGACGGGGTTGTCGCGGTGCTGGCGAAGGTACGGAGAGACTTCGTTGGCGAGGCGGTTCATCGCGGGTCATGCACCCGTCGCGTGGTAGCCGCCGTCGACGTGGATCATCTCGCCCGTGGTGGAGGGGAAGAAGTCCGACATGAGCGCGACGCACGTCTTTGCCACCGCACTGCCGTCGTTCACGTCCCAACCGAGCGGAGAGCGGGCATCCCAGACGTCCTCGAACTTTGCGAAGCCGGGAATCGACTTCGCGGCCATCGTGCGGATCGGCCCAGCGGCAACGAGGTTGCAACGAATGTTCTTCGGGCCAAGTTCTCGGGCCAGGTAACGGTTCGTCGACTCGAAAGCGGACTTCGCCACACCCATCCAGTTGTATGCGGGCCACGCAACGGTGTTGTCGAAGTCGAGACCCACGATCGTTCCGCCGTTCGTCATCAGTGGCACGAAGGCGTCGGCGAGGGTCTTCAGGGAGTAGGCGGAGATGTGGATCGCGACCGAAACGTCGTCCCACGTGGCTGCCATGAGGTCGTCGCCAAGGCAAGCGGCCGGGGCGAACCCGATTGCGTGGAGTACGCCGTCGACGGTTCCGAAGTGTTGCTGCACCTCGTTGCGTACCGACACAACGTGGTCGGCATTGGTGACATCGAACTCGAACACGGGCGCGGGCTGCGGAAGTTTCCGCGCGGTTCGCTGCGTCAGCGAGAGGCCGCGACCCGCCCCCGTCAGGACCACGCTCGCGCCCTCCTTTTGGGCGAGCGCGGCAACCCCGAATGCCAGCGATGCGTCGGTGAGAACGCCCGTGATCACGATGTGCTTGCCCTCGAGTATGCCCATGCGTCCGACGGTAGTGCAGACCCACGGCGATTGTCGGGGTGCGTGTACCGGGGTGCGTCTGTGCAATGCTCGTTCCATGAGCGGGGAGTCGACGATCGGGGTGCTCGGAGGGACCGGTCCCGCGGGAACGGCTGTGGCGGCACGGCTGGCCTCGGTCGGTTACCGGGTGATCATTGGTTC
>JAGWWV010000009.1 GCA_018970175.1 Acidobacteriota bacterium | reverse complement strand
CGCTCACCGCGATGATGCTCGCCGACTACGGCGCCGACGTCATCAAGATCGAGTCACCCGGCCAGGGCGACCTCATGCGCTACCTCGGCACACAGAAGAACGGCCTCACCGGCCTCTTTCACCTCAACAACCGCGGCAAGCGTTCGATCGGCCTGAACGTGAAGTCGAAAGAGGGCCTCGAGGTTCTCACCAAGCTCATCGCCGAGGCCGACGTGTTCGTGCAGAACTACCGACCCGGTGCCCTCGAACGACTGGGCCTCGGATACGAGGACGTGAAGAAGTTCAACCCCGGCATCATCTACGTGTCGATCAGCGGTTACGGACCCGACGGCCCGAACAGCCACCGTCGCGTGTACGACAACGTCATCCAGGCCGCCAGCGGCGTCGCATCGGTGCAGTCCGACCCGGGAACGGGCAAGCCACAGATGCTGCGCAACCTCGCCTGCGACAAGGTCACCTCGTACACGGCGATGCAGTCGATCTGCGCAGCGCTCTTCGCCCGCGAACGCGGCACCGCGCAAGGCCAACACATCGTGCTCGCGATGCTCGACGCGGCCGTGTCGTTCCTGTGGCCCGATGCGGGCATGGATGCCACCGTTCTCGACGACGATGCCACCCGCATGCCGACCCTCGGCGCGAACTACAACGTCACCGTTCTCGAAGACGGCTACTGCGCCAGCTCTGCCGTCAGCGACGTCGAGTTCAAGGGACTGTGGGCCGCACTTGGTCGCCCCGATCTCGCGGACGATCCTCGATTTTCCACGGCTGCCGCGCGTTCGCAGAACGCCGGTGAACTGGTGAAGACGATGAAGGAACTCTCGTCGCAGACCAAGCTCGCCGACTTCCTGCGCGTCGCAGAAGAACACGACCTTCCCGCATCGCCCGTCAACTCGATCGCCGACCTGCCGAACGACGCGCAGATCAAGAACAACCAGATCTTCGTCGAGCGCACGCACCCCGTCATGGGCAAGGTGCGCGAGGTGCGCCCCGCCGCGCGGTTCAGCGACACCAAGCTACGCGTGTCGAGCCCGGCACCGATGCGCGGAGAGCACTCCGACGACATCGTGCGCGAGATCGGCCTCGACCCCGTCGCCCTGCGCGAAGCAGGCGCGATCTTCTAGAACGTCAGCGCGTCAGCGAACGGCCGACGATCTCTTTCATGATCTCCGTCGTGCCGCCGTAAATGGTTTGGATGCGGCTGTCGGCCCAGGCGCGCGCGATCGGGTACTCGCGCATGTAGCCGTAGCCGCCGTGCAATTGCAGACAACGGTCGACGACCTTGTTCTGCAGTTCGGTACACCAGAACTTCGCCGCCGCAGCCTGCTCGGCGCTCAGCTTCGCTTCACAGTGCAGTTCGACGCAGCGATCGACGTACACCTGGGCGATCTGCACTTCGGTGGCCAGTTCCGCGAGAAGGAACTTCGAGTTCTGGAACTGCGAGATCGACTGACCAAAGGCCTTGCGCTCCTTTGTGTAGTCGAGGGTCCACTTCACGGCGGCGTCGGCCACTGCAATGGCGCCGACGGCGATGCCGAGGCGTTCCTGGGCGAGGTTCGTCATCAGGTACACGAAGCCCATGCCCTCTTCACCGAGCAGGTTTTCCTCGGGAACCTCGACGTCGTTGAAGAACAACTCGGCGGTGTCCTGTGCATGCATGCCCAACTTGTCGAGGTTGCGACCGCGTTCGAAGCCCTTCATGCCGCGCTCGACGATGAGCAACGAGAAACCACGATGACCCTTCTCGGGATCGGTCTTGCACACGGTGATGACGAGATCACTGTTGATGCCGTTCGAGATGAAGGTCTTCGCGCCGTTCACGATGTAGGCACCACCCTTTTTCACCGCAGTTGTGCGCACGCCCGCCACGTCGGAGCCGGTGTTCGGTTCGGTGATGCCGAGCGCACCGATGAGTTCGCCCGTGCACATGCCGGGCAGCCAACGCTTCTTCTGCTCGTCATTGGCAAGTTCCAGGTAGTACGGCAGCACGATGTCGTTGTGCAGCGTGATGCCGTTGCCGCTTCCAATGACACCCGTCGTGCCGATTTCCTCGGTCATGATCGTCGCGAAGCGATAGTCGTTCGTTCCGCCACCGCCGTACGACTCGGGAACCGTGAGGCCGAGGAAACCCTGCTTGCCGGCATCGAACCACAAGTCGCGCGGGGTGATGCCGTCGCGCTCCCACTCTTCGTGGTTGGGGACCACCCGGTCGTCGAGCCAACCGCGGAACGCGGCGCGGAACTGGTCGTGGGTCTCGTCGAAAATCGTGCGCGGGATGGCTTCCATGGCCCGAGAATCTAGACGGCGGATCGCCGTCGTGTTCAGTGGTGCGCCTCAGCCCTGGGCAAGGGTGGCGCGGGCAACCAGGTCGGTGCCGAACGACGTGAGGATCGCGAGATACAACAGACCCGTCGCCGCCATGACGGCCGAGTAGCTGCGCTCGCGCAGTGCGGCCTTGGTCACCACGACGAGGATTCCCGTCATCACCACACAAGCGATCCAGAACCAGCCCAACATGCCGTTCCAGCCGTCGTCGACCGAGCCGGTGAGCACGCTGATCATTCCCGTCGGCAGCAGCATCGCAACGACCTGCAGGGGCAGGGCCCAGTACATGACGTCGACCAGGTCCTTCAGCAACTTGCGCTGCATGCCGGGCTGCACCAGATACCAGTGGCCCAACAACATCGCGTCGGTGATTGCTCCGAGGAACAACGCACCGATCACCACGCGGTACGACGCCAGCAGCGAGTCCCACGTGCCCGACGATGCGTCGAGCGCACCCGCCACGACTCCGATACCGCCGACCAACGGGGCGATCAACAATCGGTGCGGCGGGGTCTTGCGCAGGGTCACCAGTGCCAGCACAACGACGATCAGTGCCGCAGCCTCGCGCACGGGCACCGACCCGAACGCCAGACCAGCCGCGAACGCACCCGCCGCCATCACCGCGTACACACCGTGCAGCAGCCACGTGTATCCGCGGCCGATTTCGCTGTTGCGCACCGTCATCCAGCAGAACAGCAAGCCACCACTCGCCCACTGCAGGAGAACGGTCGATGCGTCGAGGCGAATCACGCCCTGAAAACTAGGCGACGGAGGGCCGTCGCACGCGGTTCAACGCGCGGTGACGGTGTCGGTGTCGCGGCCCGAGCGGATGAGTGCGCCCGGACGCGCATCGAGAATTTCGCCGTGCTCGACCGCGGGCACACCGTTCACGATGACGTGCTCGATACCGATGGCCTCGCCGTACACGCGACCGGCACCACCGGGCAGGTCGAACTTCATGTACACCTCGCCGGGGCCGACTGTGTCGGGGTCGAGAACCACGACATCGGCGAAGTAGCCCTCTTGCAGACGACCGCGATCGCGCAAACCGTACAGACGCGCCGGCTTGTCGGTGAGGTGCGTGATCGCTTCCTCGAACGACATGAGATTGCGCTCGCGCACCGCGCGGGCGAGCATCGTCGTGGAGAACGAGAACGAGTCGATCATGTCGAGGTGCGCACCGGCATCGCTCGCACCGACGATTGCGCGGTCGTCGCGCCACACTTCGACGCGCTTGGCCCACGTGTCGTCGCCCTGGCCCTTGTCGGGCACGGTGATGACGGTGTTCAGGTTGTCGTCGACGACGATGTCGGCGAGCGCGTCCCACGGCTCTTTGCCGAGTTCCTTCGCGATGTCACCGATCAGGCGACCCTGGTAGGGCTTCCACTTGTCAGTGAACGTCTCGAGCAACATGTACGCCGCCCAGTTGCCGATCGAACGCGTCGGCCCGACGGTTGCCTGCGCCTTGTCGTTCATTTCCTGACGGCCCTTCGGGTCGCGCAGCATCGCCAACTTCTCTTCGGGCGGCAGGGCCATCAACTCGTCCCAGCCGTTCAGGATGTCGAGGATGAAACCGCTGCGCAGGTTCAAACGCGTACGGAACGTGTCGGGCAGCGTGAGCGCCAGAACCTTGCCGCCGCGCTCCTTCGCCACGTCGTAACCCTCGAGCTGGTGCTGAACCAGGTCCCAGTTCTGCGCGTAGACCTGAAGCAGGTTCCAGTTCAACGGACGGTTCGCAGCGGCGCTCATGTCGGCCATCAACTCGAACGTCTCACGCTCGAAACGACCGACCGCCGGGATGAACTCGAGGGTCGTACCGGGGAATTCGCTCACCACCGAGCACAGAGCGATCAGCTCCTCGCGCGAGCCGTGACGCGACGGCACCGGCACGCCGGTGTGGTCGTTGTGGCTGGTCGACCACGTGGACGAGAAGCCCATGCCACCCGCGCGCAAACCCGCACGCAGCAGTTCCTTCATCGCCTCGATCTCTTCGGGCGTCGCTTCGCGACGCGTCGCATCGTCGTGCATCACCACGCGGCGCAACGCGCTGTGGCCCACCAAGAAACCCGCGTTCGGCATCAACTTGCCGTCGATGGAATCGAGGAACTCCCCCGTCGTGGTCCAGTTCCACGGGACGCCTTCCTGCAGGCTCTCGAGGGGCATACCTTCCACGCGCGCCAACATGCGCATCAGATAGTCGCCGTCCTGCGGCGTCAGCGGTGCGATTGTGAAGCCACAGTTGCCGGCCATCACCGTCGTGACTCCGTGCAGCGGCGACGGGCTGAGCGACGTGTCCCAGAACGCCTGCGCGTCGTAGTGCGTGTGCAGATCGATAAAGCCCGGCGTCACCAACTTGCCCGTTGCGTCGATGACCTTGCGCGCATCGCCATCGACCTTGCCGACCGCGACCACCTTGCCATCGGCAATCCCGACGTCGGCACGACGCCGCGGCGCACCCGTGCCATCGACAACTTCCCCACCTCGAATGAGAACGTCCAACATTTCGATTCCCCCGGTTCGGTACAGCGAACTACCTGGGGAAACTTAGGCGAGAACGACGAGGTCGTGCGACACGGCGTTCATCGGCAGCGGGCCGTCTGCCGTGGCGACGACGATGTCTTCGAGGCGCATGCCGAACCTGCCCGGGATGTAGATGCCGGGTTCGATGGAGAAGGCATGTCCTGCCTCGAGTGGCTCGGTGTTGCCCGAGACGATGTAGGGGTCTTCGTGGGCTTCCATGCCGATGCCGTGGCCCGTGCGGTGGACGAAGTACTCGCCATAGCCGGCGGCGGCGATGATGTCGCGGGCAGCGGCGTCGACGGATTCGCAGGTGGCACCGACGACCGCGGATGCGACCGATGCCGCCTGCGCCTCTTTGAGGACGGCATAGGCATCGCGAACGTCTGCGGGTGGTTCGCCGAGAAACACACAACGCGTGATGTCACTGCAGTAGTCGGCCATCGTGCCGCCGAAGTCGCAGAGGACGATTTCACCGGCGCGAATGACGCGGCTGCCCGGATGGTGGTGCGGGCTTGCTGCGTTGTCTCCCGCTGCGACGATGGCGAAGTTGACGACGTCGTGGCCTTCGTCGAGCAGTCGCTGTGAGATGTCGGCCGACACTTGGGCCTCGGTGCGCCCGATGAGGGGAATGTCGCCGGCGTGGAGTTGCGATGCAACGCGGTCGGCGGCCGCACCGGCACGTTGCAGTGCCGCGATCTCTGCTGCTTTTTTCACCCGGCGTAGAGGACCCACCACGTCGACGGCACGGATCCAGTCGACATTCGGCATGTGCGGAAGCAGTTCAACGAGGAAGCGCGCCCACAATTGGTCGCCGATGGCGACGCGCCGGGCGCCCTTGGCGAGGGATGCGGTGAGTGCAATCGGATCGTCGGTTTCGTTCCACGGAGCGGTAGCGAACACGGTCGGGTGCGGCGCGACACGTGGCTCTTCGAGACGCGGGATGACGAGCGTTGCAATGCCTTCGCGCGGCACGACGAGCATCGTCAAACGTTCGAGTGGCATCGCGTGATAGCCGGTGAGATACGGAAGGTCGTGGCCGACCGACAACATCACGACGTCGACATCGCGTGCGGCCATCGCCTGCTGCACGCGGGCGAGGCGTTCCTCGAACACCGACGACGGCAGTGCCGACCCGCCCCGCGAGTTCACGAGATCACCACCGGCACGGCAACGCCGGCCGAGTCGGCCGATTCGCGGGCGTGGTAGCTGGACCGTGTGAGCGGACTGGATTCGACGTGGCCGATGCCGAGCGACTCACCGAACGACTTCAGGTGATCGAACTCGGCGGGCTCGACCCAACGCGCGACGGGCAGGTGGTTCGTGGTCGGGCGAAGGTATTGACCAATCGTCACGATGTCGACACCGACGCTGGCGAGGTCGACCAAGGTTGCCTCGACTTCGTCGATGGTTTCGCCCATGCCGACGATGATGCCCGACTTGGTGGTGAGGTCGGCGGCTTTGCCGCGCGCCAGAACCGAGAGGCTGCGCGCATAGCCCGCACTCGGTCGCACGGCGCGCTGCAGTCGCGCCACGGTTTCGATGTTGTGGTTCAACACGTCGGGCTTCGCCGCGATGAGAAGGTCGAGCGCGTCGGCGCCCTTCACGTCGGAGATGAGCGTCTCGACCCGCGTGAGGGGCGAGCGGCGACGGATCGCGCGCACGCAGTCGGCGACGTGCGCCATGCCCCCGTCGGCAAGGTCGTCGCGGGCGACCATGGTGAGCACCGCGTGCATCAGACCCATGCGTGCGACAGCTTCTGCCACGCGGGTGGGCTCGTCGGTTTCGGGGTCGAGTGGTTTGCGGGTGTCGACGAGACAGAAGCCGCACGCACGCGTGCATCGTTCGCCCAGGACCATGAACGTGGCGGTGCGGTCGGCCCAGCACTCCGAGAGGTTGGGACAGCCCGCTTCCTCGCACACCGTCACCAGCCCGAGATCGCGCACGACCTTCTTCGTTTCGAGGACTTCGGGGCCGTGGTGCACCTTCGGGCGCAGCCAGTCGGGCTTGCGCTCTTCGATGGCAATGCCGCCGGTGACACCGGCTTGCGCCAGGCGGCCGGTGAGGCGCACCTTTTCGCCGGCGCCGGCGCCGCGCGAGAACGGCGAGAGATCTTCGGGGCGATGCACCCAGGCGACGTCGCGACGGTCGACGGTTCCGTTCGAGAATCGTGCGGCGACGTGCCGCGCGACGACATCGGCAACCTCGCGCAACGAGGCCGCGATTCCTTCTTCGCGAAGCGATGTGACGGGGTGTTCGGCGATTCCACACGGAACGATGTGTTCGCGCATGTAAGTGAGGTCGGTTTCGACGTTCAACGCGAAGCCGTGCATCGTGCGGCCGCGTGTTAGCCGGACGCCGATCGCACAGATCTTGCGGGGACGTCCAGCCTCGACACCCAGCCATACGCCGGGGTAGCCGTCGAAGCGCGACGCGTCGGGCACGCCGAGTTCGGTGAGTGAATCGATGATGACCTGTTCGATGCCGTGCACGTATGCCGTGGTGTCGGCCGGGCCCGCCTTGCCGCCGTGCTTCGGCGCGAGAGTGAGAATCGGGTAACCAACCAATTGCCCGGGTCCGTGGTAGGTGACGTCTCCCCCGCGGTTCACCTTCACCAGCTCCGCACCCACCGCTTCGGGTGAACACTTGAGGTTCTTGTCGAGCTCGGCGCTGGGGCCGTACGTGAAGACGTGCGGATGCTCGAGAAGCAGTAGGTACTGACGATCGGTGTGCGTGAAGAGCGCGTCTTGCAACGCAAACGCCTCGCGGTAGGGAACGCGTCCCAACCAGCGGACATTCAGCGGTGCAGTCATCGTGTGGCTTAGAGCTCGGCGATCCAGTCGCGGGTTTCGAGAATCGACTTGATCTTCGCGAGGAAGTTCGCCGCGTACGCGCCGTCGAATGCGCGGTGGTCCCAGCTCATCGCAAGGTTGCCGACCGGATGGATGGCGATCGATTCGCCGCCGTCGGGCGTATTGACGACGACGGGCTTGCGCACGATGGCGTCGGTCGAGATGATGGCCACCTGCGGCTGGTTGATGACCGCCATGGTGAGCACCGAACCGGCCGAACCGTTGTTCGACAGTGTGAACGTGCCGCCCTGGATTTCATCGGGTGTGAGCTTGCGGTTCTTGGCGCGCGTACCGAGGTCGCTGATCTCGCGGGCAAGAGCACGCAGGCGCTTGGTCTCGGCGTCGCGCACGACCGGAACCAACAGACCCTGATAGTCGAGGTCGACCGCGATGCCCAGGTCGACGTAGTTGTGAACGACGAGTTCGTTGCCGTCGACCGATGCGTTCATGTGCGGGAACTCGGTGATCGCATCGACCACGGCACGCGAGATGAACGGCAGGTAGGTGAGGCTGAAGCCTTCGGCCTTCTTGAATTCGTCCTTCACCTTGTTGCGGGCGCGGTCGACGTTGGCGTAGTCGACTTCGACGACGCTGAATGTGTGCGGGCTGACCGACTTTGACATCACCATGTGTTCGCCGGTCAGCTTGCGGATCTTCGACAGCTTGATGCGCTTTTCGCGGCCGTCTTCCGAGACCGCGCCTGCTTCTTTCTTCGCAGGTGCGGGCTTCGCCGCCGGTGCGGGCGCTGCGGCAGGTGCAGCAGCGGGTGCCGGTGCAGCCGCGGCGGGAGCGGCAGACTTGCCACCCTGGGAATCGATGACGGCAAGAACGTCTTCGCGGGTGATGCGACCACCGGGACCGGTGCCCTTGATCGACGCAGCATCGAGGTTGTTTTCCGCGATGAGTCGACGCACGACCGGCGAAAGCAACGGTGCACCACCAACGCTCGGCGCGGGAGCGGGAACCTTGGCCGCAGGTGCAGGTGCAGGTGCGGGTGCAGGAGCCGGCGGGGGTGCTGCGGCAGCGGGCGCAGGAGCCGGGGCGGGCTCGGGCGAAGGAGCCGGAGCTGCGGCGGGTGCCGGGGCGGGCGCAGCACCGGCATCGCCGACGACGCCAATGACCGCACCGACGGGAACCGTGTCGCCTTCGTTGGCGCGGATCTCGGTGAGCACACCTGCAACGGGTGACGGGACCTCAGTGTCGACTTTGTCGGTGGACACCTCGAAGAGTGGCTCGTCGGCCGCGACGGTGTCGCCGACCTTCTTGAACCACTTCGTGATGGTTCCCTCGGTGACAGTTTCACCGAGTTGAGGGAGCGTTACGTTTGCCATGTCTTTGCCCTGTTTCTCTTTCGTGTCAGGCGTTGATCGAACGGCCGGTCATCGACAGCATCGTTTCGCCGAAGAGTTCCGACAGGCTGGGGTGCGGCTGAATGAACTCGGCAACCTCGGCAACCGTGGCTTCCCAGTTGACGGCGAGATAGCCGCCCGAGAGTTGCTCGGTCACCCACGGGCCGACCATCTGAACGCCCAGCACCTGTCCTGCGGTGCCGTCGGCGTTCTTCTTCGCGATGATCTTCACCAAACCGTCGGTCTCACCGACGATCATCGCGCGGCTGTTCGCGCGGAACTGGTGCTTGCCGACGACGACGTCGAATCCGGCGGCCTTCGCGCTTTCCTCGCTGTGGCCGGCCCACGCCACTTCGGGGTGGCAGTAGATAGCCCACGGCACGCGGTCGTAGGCGACGGGTGCGACGGGTTCGCCGAGTACGCGCTTCACCGCGACGATTGCTTCGGCGTAACCAACGTGGGCAAGTTGCGGCGTGTTGATGATGTCGCCGATCGCGTACACGCCGGCCTCGGCGGTTTCGCAGTATTCGTTGACTTCGATGAATCCGCGCTCGGTCACCTTGACGGCGGTTCCCTGCAGACCGAGAAGATCGGCGAACGGACGACGCCCGACCGACACGACGACCGCGTCGACCTCGAGGCTTTCACCCTCGCCGAACGAGACCACGGTGCCGCCACTTCCGTTCGGGGTGTGGCCCTTCACCGAGACACCGGTCTTGATGTCGATGTTCTTCTTCTTGAAGCTCTTCACGACCACGTTCGCGAGGTCGATGTCGAGACCGGGGAGAATCTTCGGCAGACCCTCGAGAATCGTGACCTGCGACCCGAGGTCGGCAAAGGTCGACGCGAATTCGCAGCCGATCGCGCCACCGCCGATGACGGCGACACGCTGGGGCAACTTGTCGAGCATCAACACTTCGTCGGACGTCATGATCGGCCCGCCGACTTCGAAACCCGGGATGGTGCGCGGCACCGAGCCCGCGGCGAGGATGACGTTCTTGCCCTGCACCTGTTGCGTGCTGCCGTCGGTCGCAGTGACGGTGACGGTCTTGCCCGCACCGAGCGAACCCGTGCCGAGGAGATAGGTGACCTTCTTCGACTTGGTGAGGCCGGTGAGACCCTTCACCAGACCGTCGACGATCTTTTGCTTGCGCGCCTGGGTGACCGCAAAGTCGACACCGTTCGCCGTCGAGTTGACGCCGAAGTCGGCCGAGTGCGCAACGTGGCGCGCGACCGCGGCGGTTTCGAGAAATGCCTTGGCGGGGATGCAGCCACGGTTCAGGCAGGTGCCGCCGATGGTGTCCTTTTCTATGAGGGCCACGGAGAGGCCGGCCGACGCACCGTAAAAGGCCGCCGCATAGCCACCCGGACCGCCGCCGATAACCACGAGGTCGTAAAGGTCTGCCATAACGTCGCCAACCCTAACGGCTAGGGGGTTGGGGCAGCCCACTGGCGCTGCTCACCGGCGCGCACGTAGGCAACGGTCGCCGCCGATTCCACCGCTTCGAAGGCGACGGTGCAACGCGTGGGTGACCCCGCAGTCACCGCGGTACAAGCGTCGGCGGCGGAACTGATCGCAGGCTCTTGCACCCGACCGTCGGCCAAGAGTCGCCAACCGTCCGCCGCACCCGAGGCAAGATCCACGCCCGTCATCGTTACCGTGACCAATGTCGCGTCGTCGCGTCGGTCGACGTCGAGCACCGAAACGGTCATGTCACCGAGCGTGGCCTCGTCGCCGAACGCAAGAACCTCGACGGCAACCTCGTCGTTGGCGACCTGAATGAGCTTGACGCCCCCGGCGATGAGAATCGCAAGCCCGCAGACGAGGGCAGTGAGTATGAGTTTCCGTGTGCTCATCGGGACAATCAGCCTACGAACCACATACCCTTTTCGTATGCGCATCGCCATCACCGGAGCGTCGGGTCTCATCGGCACGGCGCTCACCTCCCACCTGCGCGGCAACGGTCATGAAACCGTGTCGTTCGTTCGCCGCCCTGCGGCCTCACCCGCGGAAATCTCGTGGGACCCGGCCAACGGCAAGTTGAACTCCCACGACCTCAACGGCGTCGATGCGGTGATCCACCTCGCCGGAGCCGGCATCGGCGACAAGCGCTGGAGCGACTCGTACAAGCGCGAGATTCTCGAGAGCCGCACGCGCAGCACCGAACTGTTGGCGCAACGCATGACCGAGGCCGAGCAGCGGCCCACCGTATTTCTCTCCGGTTCGGCCATCGGCATCTACGGTGCGCGCGGCGACGAGGAACTCGACGAGAACGGTTCGCACGGAAGCGGGTTCCTGGCCGATGTGTGCGAGAGGTGGGAGCACGCGACGGGCCCCGCACAGTCGGCGGGCATTCGCACGGTCCATCTGCGCACGGGCATCGTGTTGTCCACCGCCGGCGGCGCCCTGAAGAAGCAACTACCGCTCTTCAAGTTCGGCCTCGGCGGCAAGTTCGGCAACGGACGTCAGTGGCAGAGCTGGATCTCCATCACCGACGAGGTCCGCGCCATTTCGCACCTGCTGAAGAGCAACCTCAGCGGCGCGGTCAACCTCACCGCACCGAGCCCGGTCACGAATGCCGAGTTCACCAAGGTGCTCGCATCGGTGCTGAAGCGTCCCGCAGTTCTGCCGATCCCCGGGTTCGGCCCGAAGGCTCTCCTCGGTTCGGAACTTGCCGACGCACTTCTTTTCACGGGTCAGCGCGTCGTGCCGAAGGCTTTGTTGAACGACGGCTACGTCTTCACCCACGCCACTCTCGAGTCGGCGTTGCGCGACCTTCTCAGCAAGTAAATGACGAACGCGTCCCGACAGACCGAGCCGTACGACGTCGTCGTCGTTGGCGCCGGTCTCGCCGGATTGTCGTGCGCGCGTCACCTGCAGCGCGCCGGCCGCAGTGTCGCACTGCTCGAGGCGAGCGACGGAGTCGGCGGACGTGTTCGCACCGACATCGTCGACGGGTTCCGACTCGACCGCGGATTTCAGGTGCTGCTCACCGCGTATCCCGAGCTGCGCACCGAAGTCGACACGGTGAAGCTCGACGTTCGCACATTCGATCCGGGTGCACTGGTGCGCGGTCAGGCCAAGAACCACATCGTCACCGATCCGTTCCGCGATCCCGCACACCTCGCGTCGACGGCTCTTGCGCCGATCGGCAACGTCTTCGACAAGGCACGCATCGCGCTGTTCCGCCTGCGGATGCAACGCACACCCGCGCGCACGTTGCTGCGGGGCGAGGACATGGCAACCGCCGACGCGCTCGAAGCAGCCGGCTTCTCCCGGCGCATCGTCGACAGCTTTTTCAAACCACTCGTCGGCGGCATTCAACTCGACCCGCAGCTCGCCACCTCGCGTCGCATGTTCGACGTGATCTTCCAATCCCTGTCGAACGGCGACACGGGCGTTCCCGCGCTCGGCATGGGCTCGCTCTCCGAACAACTCGCCGCACATCTGCACCCGTCGGTGATTCGGCTCAACTCCCCCGTTGCGTCGGTCGACACCAACGGCGTCACCGCCGCCGACGGCACGCGGGTTTCCGCTCGCGCTGTCGTCGTCGCAACCGAGGGACCCGCGGCCGCGCGACTCACGGGCATTCCCGTGCCCGGTTCGCGCCCGGTCAGCTGCTTCTACTTCGCGGCGCCGAAGGCACCGACGCAACACAAACTGATCGCACTCGATGGCTACTCGGGTGGACCGGTTCTCAACCTTGCCGTCATGAGCAACGTCGCACCGGAGTACGCACCCGCCGGTCAACACCTCATCGCGGCCGCGTGTCCCGGCGCAACCGAAGAAACGCACCCGGGCCTGCACGACACCGTCGTTGCACAACTGCGTTGGTGGTGGGGACAAGACGTCGCCAACTGGCGACATCTGCGCACCTACAACATCGCCCACGGCCAACCCGACCAGACCCCACCCTTTTCGCCCAAGAAGCCGGTGTCTCTGGGCGATGGTCTCTTCGTCTCGGGCGACCACCGCGACACTGGCTCGATTCAGGGTGCGATGTACTCGGGTAGACGCTGTGCCGCGGCTGTGCTCGAATATCTCACATGACCTCCTCGCCGTTCCTCGAAAGCACCATCGACCGTCGCAACGAGGTGATCCGGGTGTCGCTCGTGGTGCCCGCCGCCGCGAAGGACATTTTCGACCTTCTCGCCAGCCCGGCAGGCCACGCAGTCATCGACGGCTCGGGCACGGTGCGCTCGCCGCAATCGGCCGCCCCCGATCGACTGTCGCTCGGCGCGAAGTTCGGCATGGACATGAAGATGGGCGTGCCGTACAAGATCACGAACGAAGTCGTCGAGTTCGAAGAGAACGCTCGCATCGCCTGGCGCCACTTCGGCGGCCACATCTGGCGCTACATCCTCGAACCACAGGCCGACGGTGGCACAAAGGTGACCGAAGAGTTCGACTGGAAAAAGAACAAGTCGAAGTTGATGCTGAAGGTGATCAACGCCTACGGCAAGAACCACAAGTCGATGGAGCAAACTCTCCTTCGCCTGCGTGAACATTTCGCATAGCCTGACGGAGTGACCGTCTCGCTTCCCCGCGGCTTTCGTTCCCACGTCGCCAACATCGGCGTGAAGGACTCGACCGACGACTTCACCCTCGTCGTCGCCGACTCACGCTGCGCCGCGGCCGGCGTGTTCACGCAGAACCGCTTCGTCGGGCCCAGCGTCACCGTCAGCCGGCAACACCTCGCCGACAACACGGCACGCGCCATGGTCGTCATCTCGAAGAATGCCAACGTCGCCAACGGACCACAAGGTCTCGCGGATGCGAACGAAGTCGTCGATGGCGTCGCCAAAGCGATCGGGTGCAACGCCAACGAGGTGCTCATCGCATCGACCGGCGTCATCGGCAGGCCCTACCCGATGGACCGTATCCGCGCCGGTCTTGCCAGCATTCCGACGAGCATCACCGGCACCGATGCCGAAGCGGTGGCACGCGGCATCATGACCACCGACACGGTTCACAAGATCGCCGAAGCATCGATCGCCGGCGGCACCGCGCGCGTTGTCGGCGTTGCGAAGGGTGTCGGCATGATCGAACCGAACATGGCGACCCTCATCACCATGATGTTCACCGACGCCCGCATCGAACCCGCACAGCTCGACGCGATTTTCCGCCGCGTCATCGATCGCACCTTCAACTGCGTTTCGGTCGACACCGACACCTCCACCAGCGACACGGCCGTCATCCTCGCCAGCGGTGCGGCCGGCGCCGTCGATCTGCACGCCTTCGAATCGGCCCTCCACGAGGTCGCGCTGTCCCTCACCAAACAGGTTGCGCGCGACGGCGAAGGTGCCGAGACCCTCATCGAGGTCACCGTCGACCGCGCCCGTGACGCGGAACAGGCGAAGCGTGTCGCCAAGTCGATCGTCAATTCACCGCTCGTGAAAACCGCGGTGCACGGCGCCGACCCGAACTGGGGCCGCGTCGCCATGGCCGTCGGAAAGTGCAACGACACCGACATCAACCAGGATGACGTCGTCATTCGCTTCGGAACCCAAGAGGTCTATCCACGTCAAGTCGACGCATCCGGCCTCGCCCGCCTTTCCGACTACATGCGCGGCGACGATGTCACAATCCACGTGTCGTTGAACAACGGCAGTGCATCTGCAACCGTCTGGGGCTGCGACCTCACCGACGGTTACGTCCGCATCAACGCCGACTACACGACGTGACACCCCCTCGGTAGGCTTTTCTCATGACGAGGCGTCAACTCGTTCTCGAAACGCACCGCGATGAAATCATCGGCATTGTCCGAAATCATCGCGGAGTGAACGTGTCGCTCTTCGGGTCGACGGCCCGTGGCGATGACACCGAGACAAGTGATGTTGACCTACTCGTCGAATTCGGGCCCGACAGCTCCCTCTTCGACTTGATGGACATTCAGCAATCCATCGAATCTCTTCTTGGCATCTCCGTCGACGTTGTATCCGTCGGTGGTCTCAAGCCCCGTGACAGCCACATCCTGAACGAGGCGGTACCACTTGACGCGCGACGACCAACGGAGACTCCTGGACATTCTTGAATGTGCAAATGACCTTTCACAGATTTCGCAGATGTCCCTTGAGGATTTTCTCTCCAACAAACTCGCTCAGCGAGCAGCCGAACGGCTACTCGAGATCATCGGCGAAGCGGCAAACTCGCTGGGAGCAGATTTCAAGTCCCGGCACGATGACATACCTTGGCAACGCCTTGTTGGCCTTCGTCATGTCCTCGCCCACCACTACCACCGGGTAGACCCACACCAAATTTGGCTTGTCCTCAATCTTCAGATTCCCGCGCTTATCGAGGTGCTTCAGAACGACCTCAGGTAGGCGCGGAGAGGTTCGACGTAGGTCGTGATCGACTTGTATGCCCGAACCTCGGCGGGCGTCTCGTCGAGAACTTGTACGAAAGCTTCGACCTGATCGCGCGGTCGACCACGGAACCGCTCCATCGACTCCATGTAGGTACGAATCGAAAACACGACGACGTCGCCCAGTCGGCGCAGCGTTTGTCGCTCGACTCGTAGAAGCAGTCGTGCCGGGTCGATATCAGGGATCGGCGGTGGCGTGCGCGGCTCGAAGTAGTCGCCAGTGTCGGAGATGCTCCAGTTCGAACGTTCGACGATGCGTCCGTCGGCCAATCGTTCGATGAGCGAATCGACTCCGGCTCCCACTTGCGATGCATACGTCGGAACGGGGCCGTGAATATCGAGCACCGGCAGTCCGATCTTTTCCTGCAACACCCAGCGGTTCGGGAAACACAACTCTCCCCCGACGAGAACCCAACGACCATCGACCCGGCCGAGCACGCAGATGTCATCGGGCGTGTCGGCCGGCAGCGCGTCGAACACGTCGGCAACGGCCGAGCCCCAACCATCCATGCACGCGAAGACCTCCGCGGGATGCGCCGACCGAATCATCGTGCGCTCGCGGAGCATTGCCGCGTCGGCCGGCAACCACTGCTCTTCAGCGATCGCCTTGGCGCCGACAACGAAACGTCCCCCGCTGGGTCTCGGAAGGAGATCCTCACGGGGGACGTTCGACACTGTGATTCGTTGTCCGTCGTTGTGACGTCAGTGCGTCACTTTGGTGGCATACGAATGCCGCCGTCGACGCGGATGGTCTCGGCGTTCATGTAGCTGTTGGTGACGCACTCGACCACCATCGATGCCAGTTCCTCGGGTCCACCGAGACGCTGCGGGAAGAGCACACCCTTTTGCAGGTTTGCCTTGAAGGCTTCGCTGTTCTCGCCGTCGCCGTAGATGGGCGTGTCGATGAGGCCCGGAGCGACGGTGTTGACGCGCACGCCGATCGCGGCGAGGTCGCGTGCGACGGGGAGGGTCATGCCGACGACACCGCCCTTCGAGGCGGAGTACGAGGCCTGTCCGATCTGGCCGTCGAATGCGGCGACCGACGCGATGTTGACGATCGCACCGCGCTCGCCGTGGGCGAGGGGCTCGGTCGTGCTCATTGCGGTTGCGGCGAGACGAATGCAGTCGAACGAACCGATGAGGTTGATCGCGATGACCTTCTTGAAGGCGTCGAGGTTTGCGGCGGACTCGTACTTGCCGTCCTTGCCGACGGTGCGCTGTGCCCAGCCGATACCGGCCGAGTTGACGAGCACGCGCAGCGGGCCCATCGACTTTGCCATCTCGACGGCGTTCATGATGTCGTCGGTGTTGGTGACGTCGACCTTGCAGAACGCGCCGCCGATTTCCTTCGCCAGGGCTTCACCCTTGTCGGCCTGAAGGTCTGCGACCACTACTTTTGCGCCACGCTGGGCGAGAAGGCGGGCCGATGCCGCACCGATTCCCGAAGCTCCACCCGTGACGATTGCACTTGCACCTGAAATGTCCATGGGCGCGAGGCTATGTCCCCGTCGCTTGCACTGCCAAAGTGTCCACAAGATCGTTCATCGGATCCCCGGAGTGACCCTTGACCCACTGGAAAACGGTCTTTCCGCTGCCGCGTCGCACCAGTTCGTCGAAGAGGTCTTCCCACAATTCCCGGTTGGCGACCGGCTGACGCTGGGAGTTCTTCCATCCTCGGGACAGCCATCCCTGCCACCATCGTTGGCGGAAACAATTCACGACGTAGGTGCTGTCGGACACGATGACGAGAGGCTCGGCGTGGTCGCGATGCGCGCGCAGCGCTTCGATGACCGCACGAACCTCCATGCGTTGGTTCGTGCTCGGACGTTCGGCGCCGGAACCGTACGGTTCACCCGACGGCGCCACGGCCCACGCCCAGCCGCCGGGCCCGGGGTTTCCCGAACACGCACCATCGGTGTAGATGTGCAGGGCCCCGTGCGGTGCGCGTTCGGGCCACTGCATCGTGCGCATGTCGTGGAGCAAGCGTTTGTCCCGCTCGTGAGACGAGGTGGACGGCGCCGCGGCGGGCGGAAGGTCGTCAAAGGGAAGTTCCATCTACACGGCCATCTTTGTTCATGACCCATCGATGCGCGGACACCCCCACTTCCTGCGAGAATGAAGGCATGATCTTTGACGGCTCCGTCCATCAGCTCCCCGACATCGACCCGGTCGAGACGCAGGAGTGGATGGAGTCCCTCGACGCCGTCATCGACGCCCAGGGCAAGACCCGTGCCCGCTACCTCTTGTCGCGTCTGCTCGAACGCGCACGCGCAAACCAAGTCAGCTTCCCCGCCACCGTGTCGACGCCGTACGTCAACACCATTCCGCGCGAACAAGAGCCGTGGTTTCCCGGCGACGAATATCTCGAGCGTCGCATCCGCGCCTACATCCGCTGGAACGCGGCCATCATGGTGATCCGTGCGAACAGCCGCGCCGAAGGAATCGGCGGTCACCTTTCCACGTTCGCATCGTCGGCGTCGCTCTACGAGATCGGCTTCAACCACTTCTTCCGCGGCAAGGACGACGGTCAGGCCGGCGACCACATCTACTTCCAGGGACACGCCGCACCCGGTGTGTACGCCCGTGCGTTTCTCGAGGGTCGCCTCAGCGCCGACGACCTCGACCATTTCCGTCGCGAGATCGGTCGTGGCGGACGCGGACTCTCCAGTTATCCGCACCCGCGGCTCATGCCCGACTTCTGGGAATTTCCCACCGTGTCGATGGGTCTCGGTCCGATCACCGCGCTCTACCACGCGCGCTTCAACCGTTACCTTCTCAACCGCAAACTCGACGACACGTCGAACAGCCGGGTGTGGGCGTTTCTCGGCGACGGCGAGTGCGACGAGCCCGAAACGCTCGGCGCGGTGTCACTCGCCTCGCGCGAGCAACTCGACAACCTCGTCTTCGTCGTCAACTGCAACCTTCAGCGTCTCGACGGGCCGGTGCGCGGCAACGGCAAGGTGATCCAGGAACTCGAGGCGTCGTTCCGCGGTGCGGGCTGGAACGTCATCAAGGTCATCTGGGGTTCGAAGTGGGACGACCTTCTCGCCCGCGACGTCGACGGCGTGCTCCTCAACAAGATGAACGACACCGTCGATGGCGAATACCAGCGGTACTCGGTCGAAGGCGGCGCGTACATTCGCGAGAACTTCTTCGGACCCGACTCGCGCCTGCGTCAGATGGTCGCGCATCTCTCCGACGACGACTTGTTGAACCTGCCGCGCGGTGGCCACGACTACCGCAAGTTGTACGCGGCGTTCCGCGCCGCGCAGGAAAACCTCGGCTCGGGCCGACCCACCGCGATTCTCTGCAAGACCATCAAGGGTTGGACACTCGGCCCCGGGTTCGAGGGCCGCAATGCGACGCACCAGATCAAGAAGATGACGAGCGAGCAGCTGCGCGCCCTGCGCGATCGTCTGCAACTCGAAGACGAAATCCCCGACAGCGCCCTCGAAGCCGACGAGCCGCCGTATTACCGACCCTCCGAACAAAGCGTCGAGTACCAGTACATGATGGAGAGGCGTCGCGCGCTCGGTGGCACCATCCCGAAGCGCACCGTTTCGAACCGCCGTCCGCTTGCACTGCCCTCCGAGGCGTCGTTCACCGAACTGAAGGCGGGCAGCGGCGAACAGGCCGTCAGCACGACGATGGGCTTCACTCGCCTGCTACGCAACCTCACCCGCGACGACAACTTCGGCCCGCGCGTCGTGCCCATCGTCCCCGACGAGGCGCGAACCTTCGGCATGGACTCGCTCTTCCGCGAATTGCGCATCTACGCCAGCCAGGGCCAGAAGTACGAACCCGTCGACCATGCGCTTCTCATGTCGTACGCCGAGTCGTCGGATGGACAGATTCTCGAAGAGGGCATCACCGAGGCCGGTTCGATGTCGTCGTTCATCGCCGCGGGAACCAGCTACTCGACGCGCGGCGTTCCGATGGTGCCCTTCTACACCTTCTACTCCATGTTCGGATTCCAGCGTGTGGGCGACCTCATCTGGCAGGCCGCCGATTCGCGCACGCGCGGGTTCCTCATGGGGGCAACGGCCGGACGCACGACGCTTCTTGGCGAAGGCTTGCAGCACCAAGACGGACACAGTTTGGTGCTCGCCAGCACGGTGCCGCCCTGTCAGGCCTACGACCCGGCATTCGCCTACGAGATGGCGGCCATCGTCGAAGAGGGCATTCGCCGCATGTACGGGCCGAACCCCGAGGACATTTTCTATTACGTCACGCTCTACAACGAGAACTACGTCATGCCGGCGATGCCCGCGCACGTGACGAACGAAGATGTCACACGCGGTCTCTACAAGTTCGCCGACGCGCCGGCCGACGCAAAGGTGAAGGCGTCGATCATCTTCTCTGGAACGGCGCAAGGCGCGGCACGTGCCGCCGCGAACGACCTACTCGCCCATTTCGGAGTCGGTATCGAACTGTGGTCGGCGACGTCGTACAAGACGCTGCGCGAAGAGGCGCTCGAATGCGAGCGCATCAACCGACTGAACCCCGACCATCCGCCCGCAACACCGCTCGTCTCGCGCCTGTTGAACGGCGCGGCCGGACCCATTGTCGCGGTCAGCGACTTCATGCGCATCGTTCCCGAACAAGTGGCGCGCTTCGTCACCGAACGGCGGTTCACCCCGCTCGGCACAGACGGCATGGGTCGCAGCGACACGCGCGAGGCACTGCGTCGTCACTTCGAAACCGACGCGGCGAACATCGTGGTCACCGTCCTGCACTCACTGTCGGCCGAGGGCCTGGTTCCCGTCGAAACCGTCAGCAAGGCCCTCGCGATGTACCAACTGTCGCCGGGAACACCCGCGCCGTTCTTCGAACACTGAGTAGATTCGCAGTCGATGGGAACCCTCTTCATCACAGGCGACACCGCGGCCGACAAGCTGTTGAATGCGAACGGCACCGCGTTGCTCATCGGCATGTTGCTCGACCAGCAGGTGCCGATGGAGTGGGCGTTCAATGGACCCGCAACCTTGAAAAAGCGCCTCGGACACCTCGACCCGAAGAAGATCGCCGCAATGGACGTTGACGACTTCGTCGCGGTGTGCTGCGAAAAACCCGCGGTGCATCGATTCCCCGCCGCAATGGGCAGGCGCATCCACGAACTCTGCGGCATCATCGCCGCTCAGTACAAGAACAAGGGTGAAAACATCTGGGCCGGCGTCACCGACGCGAAGGAATTGACCGCCCGCCTGCGGGTACTCCCGGGTTTCGGCGAGGAAAAGGCCCAGATCTTCATCGCGCTTCTCGGCAAGCGCATGGGCGTCAAGCCCCGCAACTGGAAAACCGAAGCCGGTGTGTTCAGCGACGCGAATCCGCGCACCGTCGCCGATATCACGTCACCCGAAACGTTGCTCCTCGTGCGCAGTTGGAAAAAGGCCGAGAAGGCCGCCGATCGCGACAAGCAATCACGCCCGATCAAGAAGACGAAATGACGGTTCTCGTCACCGGCGGAGCCGGATACATCGGTTCCCACACGGTGCGCATGCTGCGCGATGCCGGCCGCGAGGTCGTGGTGCTCGATTCACTCGAGATGGGCCACGAAGAAGCCCTGCTCGGCGCGGAACTGGTGGTCGGCGAAATCGCCGACTTCGACCTTGTCACGAAACTGTGCCGCGAACGTCGTGTCACTTCCGTCATCCACTTCGCCGCGTACAAGAGCGTCGGCGAGTCGATGACCGACCCGTTCCGCTACTTCTCGAACAACGTCGGTGGATCAACCACGCTCATCGACGCCGTCGTCGCCGCGGGCGTCGAACAATTCGTCTTCTCGTCGTCGGCGGCCATCTACGGAAGCCCCGCGCGTATTCCGGTCACCGAAGACCTCGACGCACATCCCGAAAGCGTCTACGCGGAAACCAAGTGGATGATCGAACGCGTGCTCTCGTGGATCGGCGAGACGCGCGGCCTGCGCAGCGTGTGTCTGCGCTATTTCAATGCCGCGGGCGCTTCGTTCGATTCGCGCATCGGCGAGGATTGGTCGGTCACCACGAACCTCGTTCCCATCGTCATGAAGGCGGCTCTCGGCCGACGCGGACCACTCGAGGTGTTCGGCAACGACTACCCCACCCGCGATGGCACGGGCGAGCGCGACTACATCCACGTCGTCGACCTGGCCGACGGCCACGTGAAAGCCCTCGACTACCTCGACTCCGGCAAGCCCTCCCTCGCCTGCAATCTCGGCACCGGCAGGGGCAGCACGGTGCTGGAAGTGCTGGCCGAAACGGCACGAATCTCCGGACGCGAGGTTCCCCACGTGTTTTCGCCGCGTCGTGCGGGCGATCCGGCCATCGTCTTTGCCGACCCGTCTCTCGCCGCACGCGAACTCGGGTGGACGGCCCGTCACGGAATCGTGGAGATCCTGCAGACGGCGTGGACCTGGCACAGCACGCACATCGACGGCTACGGGACCGGTCGCTGACCCGACGCGCAGAGTCAGCCCGCGGTGCGCTGGCGGTCGAGCCAGCCGAGAAGCACCGCAAGTGCCCGCGGGTCGTGACGTAGACGGTGCCCGGCACCGGGGATGACACGTAGTTCGGCACTGCCGTGCGCCTGGGCGAGAACGCGAGCGTCGGCCGCGGGAACGCTTTCGTCGTCGTCGCCGTGCAGCACGAGAAGTGGCCGCGGTGCAAAACGTCGAGCGGCATCGATGGGTCGGAAGCGACGCAACTCGCGTGTCCATTCGTCGAAGTTCTGCGGGAAACCGGCACGACGGATGGCGCCGATCTCGCGCGCGTGTTCGAGGAATCGACGCGGCTGTTCGGCCCAGTCGTCGAAGTCGGCGCGACCGCTCAACGCGGCACAACCGGTGACCCGTGGGTCGTCGGCGGCGACGCTGAGCGCAATCGATGCACCGGTGTTGGTTCCCACCAACCAGATGCTGCCGACGTTGCCGACCTCGACGAGATGGTCGACCGCCGCGCGCAGATCATCGACCCAACCCTGGAGGGAAAAATCACCTTCGCTCGCGCCGCATCCCCGGAAGGTGAACGTGAGTGCCGCGAACCCGACTTCGTTCGCGATGCGGTCGATCAATTGCGGAAAGGTTCCCGCCGACTGTCGGGCGTCGAGCGGTCCGATGGGAAAGCCGTGGCAGAGAATGAGACCGGGGAGCGTGCCCAACACGCCGTTCGGTCGCGCGAAGTAACTGGCGAGACGCAGGCCACCGGACAAAAACGAATCGTTGCTTGCCATGGTGGAGACGAGCGTTTCGTCGTTACCCGCCATCGCCGGCCCTTTCTGTGGTCGCCCGACTCAGGCGCGCGGCTTGCGGTGACGGCGTGAAACGCCGGGCGTCGCAAGGCTGTAACCGCGATTGCGCGCCTCGGCGAGCGTGTCGGGGCCGAAGCAGATGCCGACTTCGTTCGTGACGATGTCGTCGATGACCGACTCGTCGGTCCACGTGTCGAGGTCGTAGACGAGCTGTGTCCGCTTGTCTCCGAGATACCGCGTGTGCTCGAACCGTCCGGGGCGCTCCATGCGCCCAAGAGTAGCGGCAGTAGGCTCGCGCGCATGGGTCTGCGCCGCAGCGAGATCGACGTTCGTCTCGCGGAGCTTGCGTCGCGCGATGCAGAAATCGGCGCCCGCGCCAAGGCGAACGTCGTGCGCTACCGCGCCGAGCACGGCATCGGTGACGAGCCCTACGAATTCCCCACATACCGTTCGGCCGAGGAACGCAAGGTGTGGGTGCACAAGTGGTGGGTGCGGCCATTCCGCTTCTTCTACCGCCATCTACCGGTGGGTCTTCGCTCGCGCATCAAACGGGTGGCCACGTGACCGCCATCGTCCGTACCGGCGAGATGGTGGGTTTCGTGCCGGCATGGTGTTCGCTTCGCCGCGGAGCGAAGCGCGACGTCCGGCGTTTCGCGCGCTCGTCGGGTGCCGACTTCGTCTACGGCGACTCGCTCCACACCACCGACGACCGCTACGAGGAACCGTTCCAGGTGTTGCGACCCGATTGGTCGCCCGAGCGTCTGCGCGGCCACAACTACGTCGGTGACGTCGTCTTCGCACGGCACAATGTCGTCGATGCCGCGGGCGGGGTCGCGCTGCTCGCCTCGCTCGACGCGCACGACCGCGCACTTCGTTTGGCCGAACACGCCATGCGACCCAGACGTATCACGTCGTTTCTCTACGACGCGTCGTGGGAGCACAGCGTCCCGACGGCGAACCTCGCAGCGGTCGAGGCGCACTGCACCCGCGTCGGCATTGCGGCAACCTGCGTCGCCGACTCCGATCGGGCCGTGCAGGTTCGTCGCACCGCCACCGCGGTCCCACGGGTCGCCGTCATCGTGCCGACACGCGGAACCCGTGCGGAGGTGTGGGGCCGCGAACGGGTCCTCGCGGCGGGCGCGATCGCAGCCATGCGCAACAAGAGCACATATGCGAACCTCGAGTACATCGTGGTCCTCGACCACGACACACCCGCCGACGCCCGGCGCGAAATCGAATCTGCGGGCGGATCCGACGTGTCCGTCGTCGAGTTCGATCGACCCTTCAACTTCGCCGAGAAGGTGAACCTCGCCGCGGTTCAGACAGATGCCGAGTTTCTGCTTCTGCTGAACGACGACACCGAGATCGTCAGTCCCGACATCGTCGAGACGATGCTGTCGTACTTCAACGACCCCGGCGTCGGGCTGGTCGGGCCGATGCTGCTGTACGACGACGGCTCCATCCAAAGTGCGGGACACTTCTTCAATCCGGTCCCCTACGACTACTACCGCGGCCATCCCGTCGACACTCAGGGAGCATCGAACATGCTGCGAGTCGCGCGAGAAGTGTCGTCGGTGATCGCGGCGTGCGCCATCACGCCGCGCGCGCTGTTCGAACAAGTCGGCGGGCTGTGCACGAAGTTTCCGGGCAACTACAACGACATCGACTACGCGCTCAAGTTGCGCATGGCGGGCAAGCGCACGGTGTGGACCCCACTGGCGGCGTGCCACCACTTCGAATCAAAGACGCGCGAACCCGTGATGAAACCTGCCGACGTCGCGGAACTCGGCGCCCGTTGGCGCGACATGCTGGAAAACGATCCGTACGCGCACCCCGCACTGCAGCGATACCAGCCGGTGTGGAAGTCGAATCGCCCCGGTCAGAGGTCGGTCGATGAAGCAGTCGGTCCCACCGCACCGATGGCATCGAAGTAAGCCAGATGTGCCCGCACGACGTGCACCACATCGACGTCGTCGAGTAGCTCGACACCCGACTTTTCCGCTTCCGACAAGAGGAACGCGGAGAGCTGGTCTTCGGAGATGAGAAGCAGTTCGTCAATGTCCTGTCGTTTGTCGACGGGACGGTCGGGCTGCAGGCCCTTCGCATGCAGCCAGCGCATGTGCAACGTCAACATCGCGCCGAGTTCGTCGAGCGTGAGTCGGGCCTGGGTGACCTCGGGCAGCATCTCGGCGACGAATTCAACCGCTTGGTCGGGGTCGTAAACGGCACGAGGCGCAACGGCATCGAGCCGTCGCGCCTCGCGACCAATGACAACTGCGGCGATGACGAAAACGCACACCGCCGCCGCGGCGATGTAGACGCCGGTGATCAAATGCCGATCCGCTGGGCCAGCATCTCGCGGTGGTACGTCGGGTCACCGAACATCAGCTCGCTCGACTTCGCGCGCTTGAAGTAGAGGTGCGCCGGGTGTTCCCAGGTGAAGCCGATGCCGCCGTGGATCTGGATGTTCTCGGCGGTGGCGTGGAAGTACGCTTCGGAGCAGTAGGCCTTGGCGAGCGAGGCGACCGACGGAAGTTCGTCGTTCATTTCTGCCGCACACCACATGCCGTAGTACGCCGCGGACTTTGCCGACTCGACCTCGAGCAGCATGTCGGCGCACTTGTGCTTGATCGCCTGGAACGAACCGATGGGACGACCGAACTGCACGCGAACTTTCGCGTATTCGACGGCCATTTCGAGAACCTTCTGGGCTCCGCCGACCTGCTCGGCGGCAAGACCGATGGCGACGAGGTCCATCACCTTCGACAACACGTTCCAGCCCTTGCCTTCTTCACCGATCAGCTTGGCCGGCGTGTTGTTGAAGTCGAGCTTGGCCTGCTTGCGCGTCTGGTCCATCGTCGACAGCTGCGTGCGGGTGAGGCCGGCAGCGTTGCCCTCGACTGCGAACAAGCTGACACCCTTGCCCGTGCGGGCGGCGACGATGATCAGCGATGCGACGTGGCCGTCGATGACGAACGACTTGGTGCCCGACAGCTTCCAATCGGAACCCGAACCCGAAGCCGACATCTGGATGCCTGCCTCGTCCCACTTGCCCGACGGCTCGGCGGTTGCGAGCGTGGCGATCGTGGTGCCCGCGGCGATGCCGGGGAGGTACGCCTTCTTTGCGGCGTCGTCGCCGCTGTGCAGCAACGTGTTTGCCGCCAACACGACGGTGGCGAAGTACGGCGCGCACAGAAGTGCGCGACCCATCTCTTCCAGCACGACGCCGAGTTCGACGTACGAGTAGCCCGAGCCGCCGAATTCTTCGGGGATGTGGAGTCCCTGCAGACCCATCTGCTCACCCATCTGGCTCCAGATCGCCGGGTCGTAACCCTGGTCGGTCTCCATCTGATGGCGCACGGCCTCTTCGGACGACTTGGCCTCGAGGAAGGCCCGGACTGTCTTGCGGAGCTCTTCTTGCTCCTCACTGAATGCAAAGTTCATGGACTGATCCTGCACCTCCTCGATGGGACAGGGCAAGGCCAAGTGTGTACAGATGTGTACACACTGTGACCCCGAAACCGCTAGCCTCCAGCCCGTGGCACAGACGAAGGTCGGAACCCGCGAGCTGCGGGCAAACCTCGCCACCGCACTGCGCCGCGCCGCCGCGGGAGAACGCGTCATCGTCACCGAATCGGGTCGACCCGTCGCCCAGTTGGGGCCCGTCGACGCACCAGCCGGGACCACGATGGACGAACTGGTCGCCCGCGGCCTCGTCGTGCCGCCGCGCCGCGCTCCGCGTGACCGCGACACGGTCACTCCGGCACCAATCGACATTCACTCGGGCATGCGCTTCGACCAGATCGTGCGGGACCTGCGATGACGATCGTGCTCGACACCACGGCGCTTCTTGCTCTCCATGTCTCGTGCGCTCAACGCCAGGTAGTCGTCGATGCGATGTCGAACGATCCCCTGTGGTGTGCCTCGGCGATGGCTCTCGCCGAGTGCCTGGCGGGCATCGACCGCATGACCGAAGAACCGATTCTTCGCGACGAGTTGGAGGACTCGTTGCGACGTACGTGGGACTACATCCACGTCGTGCCCGTCGACCAACGGTGCATCGACGAGGCGTCCCTCATTTCGCGGGCCCAGCCCGTGACGCTCGGGTCGGCGCTGCACCTCGCTGCCGTGCAGCGCCTTCCCGGGCCGGTATCGCTCGTCACCTTCGACCCGGGGCAAATCACGGTTGCCCTCGGGTTGCAGGCCGATGGCCGCAACGTGAACATCATCTCGGCGTGATGCACCGTGCGAGAATGACGCCGTGAATGCGCCCGTGCTCCACTGGTCGAACTCCGACGTGGAGGTGCACAAGATCGTCGTCGGCCCCTTCGACAACAACGTGTTCGTCGTGCGATGTCGCGCAACCGGTGACGCCGTTCTCATCGATGCCGCGAACGAACACGAGCAATTGCTCGAGATGTGCCGATCACTCGGTGTCCGTCGGGTTCTCGAAACACACGGTCACTGGGACCACATCCAGGCGGTCCCCGCAATGCGCGAAGCCGGTTACGAGGTTGGTGTGTCCGCTCTCGACGCGCCGCGTCTGAAAGACGTCGGATACGACGTCTTCATCGACGACAAGGAAGTCATCGAGGTCGGTCGACTGCGCATCACCACCATCCACAACCCCGGCCACACCGAGGGTTCCATTTCCTTCAGGGTCGAACACACGCCGCTCCTCTTCACCGGCGACACCCTCTTCCCCGGCGGGCCGGGCAATGCCACCTTCGAGGGCGGCGACTTCTCCACCATCATCGATTCGATCGACAACAAGCTCTTCACGTTTCCCGCCGAGACGATCGTGCTGCCCGGTCACGGACTCGACACCACCATCGGCACGGAACGTCCGCATCTCGCGGAGTGGGTCGAACGCGGCTGGTAGCCGCACGCACGCCCCATGTCTCAACGAACCGTCCATCGGGTTGTCGCCGCACTCGGCGGGGCGTGCCTCGTCGTCTTGGTGTGGGCCACCTTCGCCTCACGCGGGGCCTCGGTACGCCCCGACGAACTCGGCTTTTTGTTGAACGGCTGGGTGCTCACCGGACACACCGAGGCGCTCTTTGGCGAGGGATTCCGGTCCTTCTACACCGCAGGGTTCGGGTTCGTCACCGCCGCGGCCGCGGTGGTGGGCCGCAACATGAATGCCCAGTACAGGTTGTCGTTGTTGGTGAACATCGGCCTCGTGGTGGCAACCGCCGCCGCATTGTCGCGCCTCGCCTTCCGCCACTTGGCAGTCGCGCGACGCACTGCGCGAACCCTGGCGATCGTCGTCTCGCTCGCACCTGCCGTTGCGGCGAACTCGCTGTTCGCGTGGTCGGAAACGTTGAACAGATTCCTCTTCGTCGCCGTCGCCTTGCTTGCGTACGAACACGCCCGCCGGCCGCGCTGGTCGACGTCGCTGACACTCGCTGTCGTGTCGTCGTTCATGGTGATCGCACACGGTCGCTTCACTCTCGTACCCGCGGTTGCCGTCGTGTTTCTCATCGTGAGCGCGAGTTCCGCACCAAAGCGTCACATTCTGCTCACCTTCGGTGGCATCGCCGCGGCCGTCGCGTCGTACGTCGTGTTCACCCGCATCAACGTCTCGCTGCGGCGCGAGTTGTATCCGGCGGCCGGCGGCAAGGAAGGCCGCATGGTCGACAAGCTGCTGACCGGATCGAACCTGCCGAGCCTCGGTCGATCCGCCACCGGACAGTTGTGGTACGTGCTTTCCACTTCCTTCGGACTTGCCGCAGTCGGCCTGGCCATGAACGTGCGGTCAATCGGCATCGGCCTGCGACGGATCCGCAATCTCGACTGGTTGGCGCCGGCCTTTCTCTTCGCAACGGCCGGCAGCGTCGCGCTCGCCTCGGCGCTGCAGTTGTTGCGCGTCATACGACCCGACCATCTGGTGTACGGCCGCTATCTCGAAGCCGTCTCGCCCGTCTTCGTGATGGTCGGTCTGGCAGCCGTCGTCTCGGGTTCGGGTTTTGCACGCCGCTGGTGGTCGGCCGGCATCGCGGCAACGATCGCCTGTGCGGTGATCCTTGCGGCAGCCGCCGGCCGCGACGAGTTGCGCGCGATGACCACGGAGAAAAAGTTCTTCGCGGTGCCGAACGCAATCGCGCTCGACTGGGCGTTGAAGTTGACGAAACCCGCGGGCTACCTGTCGCTCACCGTCGCCTTCGTCGTCGTGTCGCTCGTGCTGTTGGTCGTCGCCCGCAGAAATTCCGGGCTCTTCTTGGTGCTTCTCGCAGTCCTGTCCCTCGCGTTCACCACCCACATCGCCGTTCGCACCGTTGTTCCGTACCGCGACTACTTCGATCACGTCACGCTCGACGATTCGATTCGCGAACGGGTGGTGGGCGAACGCCGCGACACGACCATCACGTTCGATTCGGGCGGACTCGGCGGCCAGACCTACTACGACTATCGATACCTGCTGCATCCGGTACAGGTCGAACGAGCCGACGTGCACTGGATCGATCGAGCACCCATGCGTTGCGTCATCGGTGCAGCCGGGCGCCCACCCGAAGACACCGGCTGGACCATCGTCGCGACCGAGAGTGATGCTGCTTCGCGCGGCAAGCAGGAAACCGGAAACATCGTTCTCTGGATGCGCTCGGGAGTAGATTCGTGTTGACATGAGCCCCTCCGAGAACCTCTGCGACGTCAGCGTGGTCCTCCCGATCTACAACGAACGGGGCCACCTGCGCGAAGAGATCGACCGGATCAAGAAGGCTCTCGACGCTTCGAAATACTCCTACGAGATCATCGTCATCGACGACGGGTCGAACGACGGGTCGGAGCGCGATCTCGAATCGATCACCGACATCCGCCTCATTCGCCACCCGTCGAACCGTGGTTCCGGAGCGGCACGTCGCACCGGAACCAACGCCGCGGTCGGGCGCGTGGTCGTATGGACCGACGTCGACATGACGTATCCGAACGACGAGATTCCCTGGCTCGTCGACCAGATGGAGGGCTACGACCACGTCGTCGGTGCACGTCGTACCGAAGAGGGAACACTCAAGCTCTTCCGTAAACCGGCGAAGTGGTTCATCCGCAAACTCGCGAGCTACCTCACCGAGACCGACATCAAGGACCTGAACTCCGGCCTGCGTGCGTTCCGCCGCGACGTCGCGGTGCAGTACACGCACCACCTGCCCAACGGATTTTCGTGCGTCACGACACTCACCATGTCGTTCCTCGCCAACGGCTACAGCGTCGGCTACGTACCCATCGACTACTTCCCGCGGGCCGGGCGCTCGAAGTTCCACTGGTGGCGCGACACCAAGCGGTATCTCCTGCAGGTCATCCGCATGACCCTGTCGTACAACCCGCTGAAGGTGTTCCTTCCCCTCGGTGGACTGCTGTTCGTCGTGGCCGTCGCAAAGCTCGGGTTCGATTGGTCGAGCCGCGATTTCCGCTTGTCCACCAACACGCTCCTCATCTTCTTCGCCGCGCTGCAGGTGACGACGCTCGGCCTCCTCGCCGACCTCGTCGTACGCGCCACGCGCCGTCGTCTCGACGTCGACCCCGTCTGACGGCGGCGACGATGCACGGCCTCATCGCCCACTCCGGTCCCGACTCTTCCGTTGCGGCGGCCGCGATCGCAGCCCTGTCGGGTCGCGGCGTCGAACACGTCACGTCGGCGAACGGCAACACCACCATCGCCGTGATCGGTGCCGGTGACGTCGCGACGCTCCGGGGCGACGCGAACGGCGCAGTCGCGTTCTACGGTTCGGCCGCATCTCGATGTTCGTCGTCGGTTGATCAACTCCTCGATGGCGACCCCGACGATGTGGTGGCGGTCGGCTTCGACACACACGGCCGTTTGGTTGCAGCAGCGGGCCGCGGCAGCCACCGCCTCTTCGTGCACCACACGGCGAATGGCGGGACGTGGGTCTCGACCTCCCTCCACTTGCTGCGTGGCGTCGTTCCCGGTCTCGGCCTCGACCGCAGTTACGAGGACTTTCTCCTCGGCTTCGGCTTCGTCCCCGATCCGCACTCGCTGTACACGGGCGTCGACGTGTTGAAGGTGGGCACCCGTCTGGCCGCCTCGGGCGACATCGAGACCGTTTCCGCCGTCACGTATCCGGCCAACGCCGCAACCAACCGCGACGACATCGTCTCTGCGCTGCACGCTTCGCTCATCGACACGGTGGTCGAACAAGCCGGCGCGCACCGACGTCACGCCGTGCTGCTGGGCGGCTTCGACTCCGCGCTCGTTGCCGCAATCCTCGTCGGACTCGGCCACGAGGTCGAGACCTACACGTTCCGTTTCGCGGACCCCACGTACGTGCAGCGCAACGTCGACACCCTGGTTCGGCATCTCGGGATCCGTCACCACTGGGTCGACTTCGATTCGTCCGTCATCGCGTCGAACCTGCGCGGATTCGCGGGCACCTTCACGCAACCGGGCTCTCAACCCCACTACCAAATCCACACGCTGCACGCGGCGCGGCGCATTGCCGCCGACGGCCACACCCACATCTTCACCGGCGACGGATGCGACGCGATCTTTCTCGGGTATCCCACCGTCAGCCGTCGCGCCGCCATCTCGGCGGCAACGAAGCGCATGCCGTCGTCGCTCACCCGCATGGCCATCGGCGCATTGTCGGCCGGACCGGTCGAGCGTCGCCTCGGTCATGTCGCGCGCATGGCGCGGGGAACGCTGCGCAACCGCCTGCTCGATGACACTGTCGGCGCGCACCTACCCACGCAGGTCTTCGACGCCGCGGCGCTGGCACGACTGCGAACCGACACCACGCCAAGACAGGCCGAGGATGTGCTTGCAATCCGCACGCGCCTCGCGGCGGGCCTCGAACATCTCAACCGCACCCAACTCGCATTCAACGGCAACGGCCTGAACGGCCAGAGCAAGGTGAAGGTCGATGGCGCGGTGGCGGCAACCGGCATCGCACAGGCCAGTCCCTTCATGCACGCGCGCCTGCGCACTTTCGTCTCGGGCATTCCCTTCGAGTTCCTCCGCTCGTCGGGTTCGTCCGCATCGTCGGCGGGCAAGGAGATCCTCGTCGACACCGTGCGCCGGTACGGCCTGCTTCCCGACATCATCATCGACCAGCCCAAGCAGTCGCCGAGCGACTCTCCCGTCGATGGTTGGTACATGAACGAACTGCGCGACGAGATTCTCGACCAACTGACCGACCTTCCCTTTGCATGGAACCGCCGCTACGTCGAAGGGCTGCTCGCCCCGAAGGCCGCCGAGTCGTGGTATCGCAACAAGGTGTCGCTCAGCCACCACACGATGCAGGTCGTCGGCCTGCTCGCGTCGTACGCGTCTTTCAACAGGCCGGTCGAATGAAAAAGGCGTTGCGCTGGGTCGCCACCATCGCCGTCGTCACGGTGTTGGTTGTTCTCGTCTGGCAGCGTCGCGACGATCTACGACCCCTCTGGGACGATCCATCCTGGGACCTCGCACTCATCGCGGCACTCATCGTCGTCGGGCACTTCCTCAACTCGTCGGAGTTCTGGGTCGTGTACCGCGCAACCGGCGTGCGTGTCGGGTTCTTCGAGAACTGGATGGTGTTCACGGCCGGTCTTCTCGGCAACCTCCTACCCGGGCAGATGGGCACCATCTACAAGTTCCGCTACATGAACGCGGTCCACGACGTCCCGTACGCCAAGAGCGGCAGCAACTACGGAGCAAACCTCGTCATCAGTCTCGGATCGTCGTCGATCGTCGGAATCGTCGGCGTCACCGCGTACGCGGCGGGTGGCGGGGACTTCGCCTGGATCGTCTTCGCGGTGTTCGTCGCCCTCGGAGTTGCCTGTCTGGCCCTCCTCAGGTTCCCTCTCCCCGACTGGCCGCTGCTGCGCGGCAAGCCCGCTCGCGCGGCGGCTGCCTTCAACGAAGGCTGGCACGAGATCCAACGCACTCCCCGCACGTCGCTGCAGGTCGTCGTCATCGACGTGGTGAAGTACCTGCTCACTGCGTGGCGGTTCCAACTCGCGTTCGGCCTCTTGGGTGTCGACGAGTCGTTCTGGTTCTTTCTCGTCGTTGCACCGGCGGCGGCAATCGCAGGAATCATCGCCTTCACCCCCGGTGCACTCGGCTTCCGCGAATTGTTCGTCACCACCGCGGCCGTCGGCATGGGTTCGACCCTCGACGACGGGTTGCTCGCCGCCACGACCGACCGGGGCGTGATGCTCGCCTCAGCCATCGTGCTGGGCGTTGCCGGCTATGCCTACACCGTGCCGCGTTTGCGCCGCGCCAACACCACCCAGCCGACACCCACCTGACCGGCCGCGAACGGTCGCTGCACCACGCGCATCGGCGCTGCGACGAGAGCGGTCACCGCGCCGGCAACACGCGACGTCGGCTGGAACAATCTCCCGCTTCCCGCCGACTTCACCTCGGCGGCAGCTGCGCGGTCGACGTTGCCACCGCGACGCGAGATGATGAGGTTGCGCACCGTCTCGAGCAGATGGCCGCCACCGGCGCCGTACGCGCGGCGCATCACGATCTCGCAACCCACTTCGTCGAAGAGACGCTCGATGTCGACCGCGTCGTACCGGCGAAAGTGTCCGACGGCCTCGTCGGACGCCCCGAACCGCTTTGCGTGGGCGGGCACGCTCACCAGCACGTGACCGTCGGGTTCGAGATGATCGAGCCACCGCCGCAACGCGGCAACATCGTCGTCGATATGTTCCAAAACCTCGAACGCGCACAGCAGGCCGAAACGTTCGTCTGCCACGACACGCTCGATTCCTCCCATGCGGAAATCGGCGTTGTCGACGCGCGCCAAGCGTGACGCTGCAACTGCGGCCGACGCCAAGTCGGGCTCGACTCCGACGTACGGAGCGTGGCGCGCAAGACGCGCACCGGTTGCCCCCTGACCCGCGCCGACTTCGAGAATCGACCGCGGCCGCACCCGTCGCAGTGCCGCTTCGATGAAGGGCTGGCGCAAACGCGCCATCGTGGTGAGAGGCGGCAGCGACGGCCCGTCCGTGGCGACCCCACCGAGCGCACGTTCGAACGCGGGCACCACGGCAACATCGTCGAACCTGTCGACGAAGCTCTGACGCGCGCGGCGCGCCAATGCTTCACGGCGCACCGGATCATTCATGAGTCGCTGCACCGCCGCGGCGATGGCGGCGGGATCCGCCACGGGCACCCGATCGACGGCGGCACCCAGCTCCGCGGCGGCTTCGGTGTCTCCGGTGACGATGGGTCGCCCGACGGCCATGCACTGAAAGACCTTGTTCGGTATCACGCGGCGCGTCTTGTCGCCGGCACCGAAGACACCGAGGCAGACCATCGACGAGGCAATGAGCGCGGGCAACTGCGTCTCGGGCACCTGGTCGATGATGTCGACCGGTGCACCGAGCTCTTTCACCAGTCGCTCGATGTCGGGGCGCAGCTGGCCGCTTCCCACCAGTCGGATGTGCCAATCGCGTGGCATCAGGAGCGACGAACGTACGATGTGTTCGATCCCCTGTAGGGGGATGTAGGTGCCGTAGAACAGAACCGACCGAGGTTCGATGGCGACGTCGGGACGCTCGGTGAAAACCTGCGGATCGGCCCCCACCCACACGACGTGCCACTTGGCGCGCGGCGTCGCCGTCACCGCCGCGAAGTGGTCGGCATCCTGTGGCGTGTCGGTGAGCACGACATCGGCCAGCCGTGCAGCCCACGCATCGCAACGACGCAACATTGCGGCAACCGGTGACCGCGCCCCGACGAGACCGCGGTCGACCACGACGGTCTCGTGCAACGACACGAAGAAGTCGATGACGACACGAAGACGCAACGCCTTGCACAAGACGCCGATGATCACGGCGTCGATCTGGGACGGATGCGGAACTACGACGGCATGCGGACGACGCCCCGGCACCGCGGCAGCCAACAGAATGCCCACGATGCGCACGTACGCAACAGCGGCGCGCATGGCGGTGACGACGCGCGCACGCGATGCCGCCGCCACCTTGTCGCCGCCCCACGCGCTGACGCTGCGCACCGAGACGGTCCAACCCGACATCGCGGCCAGTCGCACGAGCTGACGATTGCGTCCGAAGGTTGGGTCAAAACTGCCCAGCATCAGCATCCGCTTCGGCTTCATTCGGCGCCGCCCATCAGGTCGACCACGGCGGCCGATGTGCGCGACGACACCGCCGCAAGTTCGCCCGCTGCGCGACGCGACCGGTCGCGCACCTCGTCGGCCGTGTCGCGCACGTGGCGGGCAACCGCAGCCAGACGATCGGGCGTCACCTCGTTGATCGGCACGACCACGTCGGAGAGACCGGCGAGTTGCAACACGCCCGTCGCCTTGTGTTCGTAGGGGATGCACACCTGCGCCACGCCCGCCGACAACGCGAACACGGCCGGGTGATAGCGGCCCGCCACAACGAAGTCGGCCGAGGCGAACAGAGCCCGCTGGGCGAGCATGTCGCGCGACTCGTCGAACACCGACACCGTCGCAACGTCACCGGCGACGCCGCGAATGCGCTCGGCAAGGTGTTCCAGGTACGGGGCATCGCGATGTACGCCGTGCAACTGCGGAACGAGGATCACCTCGGAGGCGACGCCGCCGCACAGTTCCGCAACCGCGGCCGCGACTGCGGCGTCGTAGTTCGCTCGACGCGCATCGGGTGCCGGATCACCTTCGTACTTCCAGTCGATGGCCGACACGACCACGCGCCGCAACGACGCGTCGCGCGGCGCGGCCGGTACCGACACCTGCAGTGCGGCGTCGACGGTCACTCGGACATCGACGTTGCGCCGTCTCGTGCCGAACAGGGCCCGGATGTGCGCGGCCGAGATTTCCTCGCGCACGAACAACATCTCGAACATGCGGTACGTGAACCGACGGAACGGATTGGCCCACACGCGCTCGAACGGCCCCGCCGAGGTGGCGTACAACATGACGGGTTTCTTGTGGATGCGCGCCATCCACACGTACAGCCAGTGCACCGGCTCGTGACCGATGTAGATGTCGCCGAAATAGGGGCCGCCGGGGGCCGACACCACGACGTCAGCGCTGCGGTAAGCAGCGATCGTGGCCCGACCGACGGGCCCCAACAACGCCGAAATGCGGGTGATGAGGTAGGCAACGAGGCGCAGGCCCTCGAGGGGCGACAACTTGAGCGAAATCCAGCCGACGTCGAAGCCCGACGAGTCGGCAAGTTCACGTGCCGAGGAGTCGTGGGCGATTTGGTGAATGACGGTGAAGCGCACCTCACCCCCGGCGGCGCGGGAGATGCCGGTGAGCATTCCGTGCATCGCAGCCTCGTCACCGCGGTTGTCGCCGTGCTGGTTCACGATCAGCACGTGACGAACCGACCGTTGACCCACAACCCGAGTGTAACTGTGGGCGATAATTGACCCGTGGGACAACGACGCTTCGACCTGGGTGGCATGGCACCGGACCCCGCGACTCTGTTCCCCGCACACACCGACGACTTCATCACCGCCGACGGCCGACCGACACCGGCCTACCGCGAGCGCTTGCGACGCATCCCGAACACGCGCAATGCGATCAGCGTCGTGGCGCTGTATGCCCAGACTGCGGCGGTCATCTACGCCGCGGTCACGATCGACAACCTCGCGGTACGCATCGCCGCCTTCCTGTTGATGGGCCGCGCACACGCCCAGTTCCTTTCCCTCATGCACGAAGCCGCGCACCGTTTGTTGTTCTCGAACAAGCGCGCCAACGACGTCGTGGGCAACTGGCTGCTCGGCTTCCCGTCGTTCACCAGCACGCCCGCCTACCGCCGGGTGCACATGGCGCACCATCGACAAGAATTCGGACCCGAAGAACCCGACGTACCGCTGTACGCGAACTACCCGGTGTCGCCCGCGAGTCTCCGCCGCAAACTCGTCCGCGATGCGCTCGGCATCACCGGCGCAAAGTTGTTCCGCGCCCAGTTGCGTGGACTCGCGTCACCCGACGCGCGCGTCCGACGCACGCAGCAAAAAATCTGGGGGATGCAAGTCGTTCTTGTCGTCGCCGGAATTGCCTCGGGCAACGCGTGGGTGTATCCGTTGCTCTGGCTGGCACCGAACATGACCGTGTGGCGCGTCATCAATCGCCTGCGCGCGATCGCCGAACACGGCGGCATGACGGCCGGAGCCGACCGGCGCATGTCGACACACGCGGTGCGGCAACGCTGGTTCGCGCGCTTCTTTCTCGTGCCGTACAACATCGGATTTCACACCGCGCACCACGTCGATGCGGGCATCCCGTTCCGCAACCTGCCCGACTACACGCGGCGCCTCCGTGACGCGGGTTACATCACCACGGCGCGCGAATACGCCTCGTACCCGCGCATCTGGCGGGCCCTTGCCGCAGGTCGGGAATTACCACTACCTGCATAGTGAAAAACCCCGGGACCCCTCTTAGACTTTGACCCGTGAGCCAGTTGTTCCGCGTCGAATCCCTGCACGTCACACCCGTTTCCACCGATGATTCGGCCGATTCGGGCGAGTCGACCGGTGCGTCGTCGGGCAAAGAGATCCTGCGTGGTTTGAACCTCACCGTGAACGAGGGAGAAGTCCACGCAATCATGGGCCCGAACGGCTGCGGCAAATCGACCCTCGCCTCCACTCTTCTCGCTTCACCCGAATACGAGGTCACCGCGGGACGACTCATCTACAAGGGCGAAGACATCACCGACTGGTCGACCGACGTGCGCGCCAAGGCCGGCATCTTCCTCGCCTTCCAGTACCCGCAGGAAATTGCCGGAGTCTCGGTGATCCAGTTCCTGCGTCAGGCACTGTCGGCACGCAAGGGTCTCGACCTCTCGGTGCTCGAACTGCGCCTCTCGGTCATGGACTGGATGAAGCGACTCGGCATGGACTCGTCGTTCGTCGACCGATACCTCAACGAGGGCTTTTCGGGCGGCGAAAAGAAGCGCAACGAGATCATGCAGATGGCCATCCTCGAACCCGATCTCGCCATCCTCGACGAAACCGACTCCGGCCTCGACATCGACGCGCTGCGCATCGTCGCGCAGGGCATTCGCGAAGTCCGCGTCGACCGTCCGAAGCTCGGCATCGTTCTCATCACCCACTACCAACGTCTGCTCGACGAACTGCAGCCCGATTTCGTCCACATCATGGTCGACGGCCGCATCGTGAAGTCGGGTGGCATGGAACTGGCCGAGGAACTCGAAAAGTCGGGCTACGAGGCCTACCGCTGAGGCGAGTAGAAAGACTGCCATGACCTTTGATCCCGCCGTCATCAAGAAGGACTTTCCCCTTCTCGAGCGCGAAATCAACGGCAAGCCCGTCGTCTATCTCGACTCCGCCAACACCTCGCAAAAACCGCGCCAGGTCATCGATGCGATGTCGCGGTTCATGGAAACGTCGTACGCACCCATCAACCGCAGCGCGTACCAACTTGCGGCCGAATCCACCGACGCCTTCGAGGGCGCCCGTGCCGCGGTGCGGCGGTTCATCAACGCCCCGCGCGTGAACGAGGTCGTCTTCACCAAGAACGCAACCGAAGCCCTCAACCTGGTCGCCCATTCGTGGGGTGGAGCCAACCTTCGCGCGGGCGATGCCGTCGTGCTCACACACATGGAACACCACGCCAACATCGTGCCGTGGCACATGCTCGCCGCCGAGCGGGGCATCGAACTGCGCTGGGTTCCCCTCACCGCCGACGGCCAGCTCGACCTCACCAACCTGCCCAAACTGCTCGACGGCGCCAAGGTGTTGTCGTTCACCGCGATGAGCAACGTGCTCGGCACGCTCACCCCGGTCAAACAACTCGTCGATGCCGCACACGCCGCGGGCGCCATCGCAATAGTCGATGGCTGCCAGTACGTGCCCCACAATCCCACCGATGTGCAGGCCTGGGGCGCCGACTTCCTCGCATTTTCGTCGCACAAACTCTGTGGTCCCTCGGGCATCGGTGTTCTGTGGGGTCGCGAATCACTGCTCGACGCCATGCCGCCCTTCCTCGGCGGCGGCAACATGATCGCCGACGTTCGCCTCGACGGGTTCTCGTGCGCCGAGCTGCCCGCCAAGTTCGAAGCGGGCACACCACCCATCACCGAGGCCATCGGCATGCACGCCGCCATCGGCTATCTCTCGGCCCTCGGCATGGGCAACATCCGCGCGCACGAGGCCGACATCGCCGCCTACGCCATCAACACCCTGAAGGCCCGCTACGGCGACGACATCACCATCCACGGCCCCACCGACCCGGCCGTGCGCGGCGCCACGCTGTCGTTCCAGTTCAAGAACGTCCACCCGCACGACGTGTCCCAGGTTCTCGACCAGGCCAACGTGTGCGTGCGCGCCGGCCACCACTGCGCCAAACCACTCATGAAACTGCTCGGCTCGAACGCAACCGCCCGCGCGAGCTTCTACATCTACAATTCCACTGCCGATGCCGATGCACTTGCAGACGCACTGGCCAATGCCGGAGACTTGTTCGGCTTCTGAATTCGAAGACGACCTGACCCACGACCGGAGCACCGATGCCAGGATTGGAAGACCTCTACCGCGAGATCATTCTCGACCACTATCGGACGCCCCGTAACCGTGGTGAGTTGGCACCGCCCGCCGTGCGTGCCGAGGGCCACAACCCGCTGTGTGGCGACGAGATCCAGGTGTATCTCGACGTGAAAGATGGCGTCGTCTCCGACATCAAGATCGGCGGCCAGGGCTGCTCGATCAGCCAAAGCTCGGCCTCGATGATGTCGGCTGCCGTGAAGGGCAAGTCGGTCGATGAAATCCGCAACCTCGTTCGTCGCTTCAAGCACATGATGTCGATCGAGGAAGAAGACGAAACCGCACCGCCGCTCGACGAGTCGAAGCCGCTCGGCGACCTGGAAGCGTTGCGCGGAGTCGTGAAGTTCCCGGTGCGCATCAAGTGCGCCACCCTCGCGTGGAACACGCTGCTCGACGGCCTCAGCCAGTCGAACTGACGAACACCAACATTCGACACTGCGATCGGGGGACTCGCATGCCACAGATACCCGCACAAATTGCCGACATCACAACCGACTGGCTGAACGACGTTCTGCCCGCCGATATCGGCCGCGTGAAGAGCTTCGACATCCAGCGCTTCGGCACGGGCGTCGGCATTCTCGGCGAACTCGCCCGCCTGACGCTGAACTACGTCGACGGCCCCGGCGCGGGACCGGCAACCATCGTCGCCAAGTGCCAGTCGCCCGCCCCCGAGAACCAGTTCCTCGCCCAGGCCATGGGCTTTTATCTCCGCGAAGTCAACTTCTACCGCGAGGTCGCAACCCGACTGAACGTCCGCGTACCGAAGCCCTACTTCGCCGACTGCGGCGAGAGTGGACTCCCCTTCGTCATCCTCATCGAAGAGATCACGGGCGCTCACTGCCCCGATCAGATCACCGGCCTCACTCTGATCGAAGCCGAACGCATCCTCGAAACCGTCGCACGATTGCACGCCGCCTTCTGGGAAACCAATGAGCTCTACGAACTCACGTGGTTGCCGCCCATGAACAACCCGCTCTACAAGTCGGCCAAGGCAATGGCCGAAGCACAGTGGCCGCACTTCAAGGAGCACTTCGGGCCCCGCCTCGACGGCGCAACGCTCGATGCCTTGCACACGATGTGCGAGATCTACCCCGACATGCTCGATTGGTGGGTGCAACAGGGTCACCAAACCTTCACGCACACCGACTGTCGCGCCGAGAACTACCTCTTCGGCGGCAGCGCCGGCGCCGACACCATCACGATGATCGACTTCCAGCTCAGCACACGCCACGTCGCTGCATGGGACGTGTGCAACCTTCTCGCAGCGTCGCTCACACCCGACATGCGCCGGAAACACGAAGACCACCTCATCAGCCACTACTTCCACAAGGTCAGCGAGTTCGCCGCCGACCAGCCGGGTTTCAAGGGATTCACCCTCGATCGTCTCTGGTACGACTACCGCGCAGCCCTGCTGCAGCAGGGTGTCTCGCAGGTCATCACGTCGAACTTGCAGGGTGGAAACGAACGGGGTGACGAGCTGCTCGAGGAGCTGCACATGCGCCCCCTCATCGCCGGCATGGACCACAAGATCAGCGAAATCGTGAAAGACATCAAATGACCGACATTCTCCCCCCGCCCTCCGATCCGAACCTGCAGGAAATCCACGACCGCAGTTACGTCGTGCGGGCCTACCGCATGAACGACAAGACCATCCTGTTGCGCGGCGCCGTGCGCGACGAGAAGCCCGCCGGGCTCTACGTTCCGAACGACCCCGAACCGCTGCCGTTGCACCACATGATCGTCGCTCTCGAAGTCACGATGCCCGAGATGATCATCGCCGACGCCCGCGTCGAGTTCGAGGTGTACCCACACGGTGGTTGCCCCGCCATCACGACGCACTACGAGAAGCTCATCGGCCTCAGCATCGCACGCGGCTTCACCCACAAGGTGCGCGAACTCTTCGGCGGCCCGCGCGGCTGCACGCACACCACCGCACTTCTGCAGGCGATGGCACCGGTTGCAATTCAAAGCGTGTGGTCGATGCGCGCCGTGAACGTCGCCGAGGGATCAGCACAGGTCGAACCCGAACCCACCACGCGCGAAGAACGCCTCGCCCGCATGCGCTTCAACCTGAACACCTGCCACATCTGGGACGAAAACGGCGAGCAGGCCCGCATCGTCGCCGACGGTGGCGACATCGGACTGCCAATCTGGATCACCGACCGTTACGCAAAGCTCGGCCGCGACCCCATCGAGTGGCGCAAGGGCATGGGCGGCGGTTAGCCCCGACTCAGTCGATCAGGCGTCGGCGACGCACCACCGCAATCACAGTCGCGCCGAGCACCAACATCCACAGCGCTGCCGACAATGCGTTACCGGTGTTTTCGGCACCGGTGGCCGGCAGTGCTACCGCTTTGGCCGGAGCAACCTTCAAACCGAAGGACACCTGCACGGTCGGGGTTGCAACCACCAACGTATGGCTTCCGTTCCTAATCGCTGCCGGTATCACCGCCTGCGCCCTCATCAGGCCGTTCGCATTCACGGTGTACGAGCCGATCAATCGGGGTGTCGACATCACTACCAACTCGGCCGACTCTTGTGCGGTCAATCCGAACGCGACCACACCGACTTCACCGTGACCATTCATCTCGATTACCGCGCCGGGCTTCACCTCGGTGAGCGTGCCGTCCTCGTTTAACACAGCAAACAGCGCAGACTTCTTTCCGACCTGCACGAGGACTGTGTTCTCAATCGGCACCGGAATATCCAGCAGTCCTTTGATGTTGGCGCCCGTCGGTGTGTCTTTCACTGAAAGTCCACTGTCACCGCCGGCTGACTGGTCGAGTTGATCAACCAGATCAGCTGCCACTGCCTGCAACGAATGCACTTGGTCCGGCGTCCGATCCTTCGGATTCACTTGAGCCGCCGGCAAGTCAGCCGGAGTCTCCACCGTGGCCGTGACCACCCGACCATTCACGATTGCCGTCGCTTCTCCCGGACCCTGCGCCAACTGTGATTGATTCGAGGAGTTCACCAAACTCGGAACCGACGGAGCGACCGTCGTGGTCGGCGCAACCGTCGTGGTTGCCACAGCAGTTGTTGAAGAGGCAATCGTCGTTGTTGCCGCAACCGTTGTTGACGGCGCGACCGTCGCCGTCGTAGTTGCCGCAATCGTTGTTGAAGAGGCAATGGTCGTGGTTGCTGCGACTGTTGTTGATGGCGCGACCGTCGTCGTCGGCGCAATAGTCGTCGTCGGGGCAACAGTCGTCGTCGGCGCCGGGGAGTTGTCGACGGCAGTCATCGTGAACGCCTCAGAACCGCTCGCCACATTGACGAAATAGCCGACAGCAGCGCAGTTCCCCGCCGACCCACACGACACCGAATTGAGAGCCGCATACGGGTTGGCTCTCTGGACGCCGGCAGCGAACACCGCCGGAGCCCCCTGACCCCACACCCCAGAGGCAGACGACATCGTGAACGCCTCGTAACCGCTGGCCGCATTGGCGAACTGTCCGACGGCGGTGCAGTTCCCCGCCGACGCACACGACACCGAACTGAGGTAGGCGCTCGGGTTGGTGTTCTGGACGCCGGCCGCGAACACCGCCGGAGTCGCCTGACCCCACACCCCGGCCACCATTGACATCGTGAACGCCTCGGACTCCCAACCGGCAGCCGCATTGCGGAAAGATCCGACAGCGGTGCAGTTCCCCGCCGACCCACACGACACCGAGTTCAAAGAATCGTTCGGGGTGGCGTTCTGCACGCCGGCCGCGAACACCGCCGGAGTCGCCTGACCCCACACTCCAGAGGTAGACGACATCGTGAACGCCTCAGAACCGCCGGCCGCACTGGCGAAACTGCCGACGGCAGTGCAGTTCCCCGCCGACCCACACGACACCGATTTGAAGGCCGAGTACGGGTTGGTGTTCTGCACGCCCGCCGCGAACACCGCCGGAGTCGCCTGACCCCACGCACCCGCCGTCGACGTCAGCGTGAACGCCTCAGTACGGCCAGCGACATTGTAAAAACTGCCGACAGCGGTGCAGTTCCCCGCCGACGCACACGACACCGAAAAGAAGACGTCACTCGGGCTGGAGTTTTGCACTCCGGCCGCGAACACCACCGGAGTCGCCTGACCCCACACCCCCGCCGTCGACGTCATTGTGAACGTCTCATAGCCCCCAGTCGCATTGCGGAAGATTCCGGCGGCGGTGCAGTTCCCCGCCGACGCACACGACACCGAAGCCAAAGACGCGCTCCGGCTGGAGTTTTGCACTCCGGCCGCGAACACCGCCGGAGTCGCCTGACCCCACACCCCCGCCGTCGACGTCAGCGTGAACGCCTCAGTACCGCCAGCAACATTCCGGAAATAGCCGACAGCGGTGCAATTCCCCGCCGACCCACACGACACCGAGTCCAAAGAATCGTACGGGGTGGTGTTCCGAACACCGGCCGCGAACACCACCGGAGTCGCCTGACCCCACACCCCCGCCGTCGACGTCATCGCAAAAGCCTCACGATCGCCGGCCGCATTGGAGAAGCTGCCGACGGCAGTGCAGTTTCCCGCCGACCCACACGACACCGATTTGACGTCCGTGCTCGGGCTGGAGTTTTGCACTCCGGCCGCGAACACCGCCGGAGTCCCCTGGCTCCACGTGCTATTCGCGGAAGCGAACTCAGCTGTCGCGACGACGATTCCGACGACCAGAAGTAGCGCACCGGCCGATCGACGCCAAGTGGGAATGTTTTTCGCTAGGTGGCTCATTTGTGCATTCTATGCACAATCAGTGCATAGAATGCACATTTAGAATCAGGAGCCTTCTACTCGTGCCCTGGTTCGGACTCCCCCTCGTACGATTGACCCATGGCGACGGCATCAAAGAAGAGCTCTCCGCGGGCTTCCACGTCCAAGAAGCCCCGCTACAGCCAGGCCGAAGCCTCGGTGCGCATGATGACTGCCACCAGTCATCTGTTGATTCAGCTCCCGCCTGCCGAGGTGACCGTCCAGCGAATCTGTGACAAGGCCGGCGTCCACACCGATTACGTGGTCCGCTATTTCGGTTCGCGCGAGGAGTTGCTGTGCCAGTCCATTGAGGCTGCGTTTCTCGGCATCTTTCTCAAGACCGAGAGCAATGAGACTTCTCGGCTTCAGGTGATCCTCGACGACGACGTCGACGTGATGCAGATGGCTCGCGCACGCATCCGAACAATCGCATATTTGCTGGGTTGTGGCGTCAGCCCCGTGCGCTTTCGGTCGAGCCAAAAGATGCTTCTCGAGTCGGTCGTTGCGCAATCCCTCAACCCCAACGTGGCGGACCGCACCAGGATCAACCTCGTTCTCATCGGTACGTTGGTGGTCCAGGCCATGGGAACTTTCGACGAAGTGAACGACATGTCGGAACAACAAAAGCAGGACGTTCTCGCCTACCTGCGTTACATGAGCCAGTCCGGCGAAACCGTGCAGTCCGCCCTGGGTTGGGACGTGCCGGCAGCCACGGCGCGTGCGAAATCGCAAACAAGGGTCGCAGCTGCCACGGCGAAGTAGCGCGGGCTTCGTTACAAGACGAAGATCGGCTTGATCGTGGCGCCGGATTCGCTGTCGTGCTGCGCTTCGTTGATCTGGTCGAGGCGGTAGGTCTTCACCAGTTTCTCGATCGGGAACATGCCGCGGCGGTGCCAGTCGATCAACTTCGGGATGAAGTCGGCCGGGTAGGCGTCGCCTTCGATGACGCCGCGTACCGACTTGCCGTCGAGGAATCCTGACGCGGAGAACGAGATGTCGCCCATCACGACGCCGACGACGACGAGACTGCCCGTCGGGCGTAGTGCATCGACCGCGCCGCGGATGACCGCGGGAACGCCGGTGGTGTCGAGTCCGTACTGCGTACCTCCGCCGGTGATGGCGCGCACCTCGGCGGTGACATCGGCGGTTGTTGTTGCGTTGACGACGTGCGTGGCACCCACTTCCTTGGCGAGCGCGAGTCGGTTGTCGTGCAGGTCGACGGCGACGATGGTCGAGCAGCTGGCAATGTTCGCGGCCATCACACCGGCCAGACCGACTGCACCGGCTCCGTAGATGACGATCGACGATCCGGGCCGTGCCGCGAGAGAATTGAGAACCGCGCCGGCACCGGTTTGAAAGCCGCAGCCGAGTGGCCCGAGGATCTCGAGCTTCACGTCGTCGGCGGTGACCTTCACGACGTTGCGTTCGCTCGCCATGGCGTGCGACGCGAAGCTCGACTGGCCGAACCAGCAACAACCCATCTTTCCGCCGTCGGTTCCGCTGACGGGCGCTGATCCGTCGAGACGCGAACCCATGAAATTGAGTGCGCCGAACAGGTCGCAGTACTGCGGTAGGCCCGTCTCACAGTTGTTGCAGCGACCGCAGCTGGCGTAGGACAAAATGACCTTGTCGCCGGGGGCGACTTTCGTCACCCCGTCGCCGACTTTTTCCACGATCCCCGATCCTTCGTGACCGAGCACGACGGGCATCGGGAATGGCGCGCCGGGAATGCGCGCGAGAAGGTCGGTGTGGCACATCCCGGCACCGACGATGCGCACCAAGACTTCGCCGGGACGCGGGTCGGCGATTTCCAGTTCGCGAATCTCGAATGGCGCTTCGGGCGAGGGCAGAACTGCGGCGGTGATTTTCATGCGCGCATCCTTTCTTTTTTGTGTAGTTGTTGGCAAGAAGTAGACGTCTGTCGTAGAATTCGACTTCTGAAGGGGAGTATCCCTCGACTCCGGTGTCGTCATCACGGAGCCGCGTCAGCGGGTCCCGGCACCGAGGCCCCACGGGGCGGGAGAGACCTTCGACGTGAAAAGTCGTCCCCCCGGGGACCAGTCGAAGGGAATCCAAGATGTTCAAGAACACCGCAAAAACCGCCATTCTTCTCGCCGGCCTCGGTGGCCTCATCGTCACCATTGCCGGCGTCCTCGGAGGCGGAAGCAGTACCTCACTCACGTTCGGTCTGGTCATCGCATTCGCGATGGTCGGCGGCTCCTATTGGTTCAGCGACAAGATGGCGCTCAAGGCGGCAAAGGCCCGTGTCATCACCAAGGCCGACGCTCCGATGTTCTACGGCATGATCGAAGACCTCGCCGCGCGCGCCAACCTTCCCATGCCCCGCGTCGCCATCTCCCCCAACGACCAACCCAACGCGTTCGCAACGGGTCGCGGTCCGCGCAACGCGGTCGTGTGCGCAACCGAGGGCCTGCTGCGCACCATGCCCGAGGACGAACTGCGCGGTGTGATGGCACACGAGCTGATGCACGTGCGCAACCGCGACATTCTCATCGGTTCGGTGGCGGCGGCCATCGCCACCGCAATTTCGTTCATTGCCAACATGGCGATGTGGGCGGCAATGTTCGGCGGCGGAGGCAGCAATGACGACGACCGTCCGAACCCGTTCGCGCTGATCCTGGTGTCGATGCTCGCTCCGATTGCCGCGTCGCTCATGCAGATGGCCGTGTCACGTTCGCGTGAGTACGAAGCCGACCGCTCGGCGGCCGAACTTCTCGGCACTGGCGTTCCCCTCGCGAATGCACTCGAGCGCATCGAGGTGTATGCGCGCCAGATCCCGATGCAGGTCGCCCCTGCCCAGGCGCAGGCCTACATCCACAACCCGCTTGCCGAGTTCCAGAACAAGCGCTCGGGCGGCCCCAACATCGCCCGCCTGTTTTCCACCCACCCCAGCACCGATGACCGCATTGCCCGTCTTCGCGCGATGACCTTCTGAAAGAACTCCGTGACAACAACCCAAACCCCCCTCGACACCGGCCTCACCTCGGTCGAGGCCGCGCGTCGACTCGAAGAGTTCGGCCCCAACCAACTTGCGGCTGCCGAAACCATTCCCGGCTGGAAGAAGTTCCTCGCCCAGTTCAAGGACATGCTCATCCTGATTCTCATCGGTGCCGCCCTCGTGTCGCTGGTGGTATCGGGTGAACTGAAGACACCGCTCGTCGTTCTCGTCGTCGTGGTCTTCAATGCCGTCATCGGATTCATCCAAGAGAACCGCGCCGAGAAGTCACTCGACGCATTGAGGAAGATGCTCACCGCACAGGTCCGCGTTCGTCGAGACGGCACGGTGATGATGGTGCCGACCGAGACCGTGGTTCCCGGCGACATCGTTCTCGTCGAGGCGGGCGACCGCCTGCCCGCCGACGGCGAGATCTTCTTTGCCAACAACCTCGAAGTCGACGAAGCCGCCCTCACCGGCGAAAGCCACCCGGTCGAAAAGAACACCGACCCCGTCGACCCGAACGCACCGATTGGCGACCGTCATTCGCACGCCTTCATGAACACGACGGTCACCCGTGGTCGTGGCGAAATCGTCGTCACCAAGACGGGCATGGGCACCGAGATCGGCCGTATCGCCGGGCTTCTTGCCTCGACGCCGACGGAGAAGACCCCGCTGCAGCGCCAGCTCGACGGCCTCGCACACCAGCTCGTCTATCTCGCGGGCATCGTCGTCGCTCTCGTCATGATCACCAACCTCGCGCGCGGTCAGGATTTCGGCGACGTGTTGCTCACGGCCGTCGCACTTGCGGTCGCATCGATTCCCGAGGGCCTGCCAGCGGTCACGGTCGTCACCCTTGCCATCGGCGTGAGTCAGTTGGCGGCGCGAAACGCCATCATCAAACGTCTCGCGGCAGTCGAAACTCTCGGCTGCACCAGTGTCATCTGCAGCGACAAGACGGGCACCCTCACCCTCAACCAGATGACCGCGACCAAGTTCCTCTTCGAGGGTCGTCTCTACGACGTCACTGGCAGCGGTTACTCGTCGAACGGAACCGTCGAAGGACTCAGCGCGTCGACATCCGACACTCTCGCCACCAGCGCCCGAGGTCTGGCCCTCTGCGCCGACGCCGTCGTGCACCACGCCAATGGCACCGATGATCTGGTTGGCGACCCGACCGAAGGCGCACTCGTCGTCCTCGCCGAAAAGTTGGGCGTCAACCTTTCCCAGGTGCGCGGTGAATACCCGCGCATCGCCGAGGTTCCCTTCGACTCGGCCACGAAGTACATGGCCACCGTCCACCGGTTCCCCATTCCGTCGGGCTCCGACCTCGTGCGCGTCTACGTGAAGGGCGCACCCGACGTCGTGATGTCGCGCTGCAGTCAGGTGCTCGTGTCCCACGACACCGCGCCGATGGGCACCAGTCGCGCCGGCCTCGACGCGCACTACGACACCATGGCCGCGGATGGTCTGCGCGTGCTGGCGCTCGCCGTGCGTCAACTCCCCAACGCAGAGTGGCAAGAGTTCGTCGACGGCGGCGGAAAAGTCGAAGACCTGCTCACCGACCTCACGCTCCTCACCCTCGTCGGCATCGTCGACCCGCCCCGCCCCGAGGCGAAGCTCGCGATCGAAGAAGCGCACAGCGCAGGCATCTCGGTAAAGATGATCACGGGCGACCACGCCGTGACCGCCGCCAGCATCGGCAAGCAACTCGGCATCGGAGGCCGCGCGGTCACCGGTGCCGACATCGAGAAGATGTCCGACGACGAACTACGCGACCAGATCGACGACATCGGAGTCTTTGCCCGCGTCGCACCCGAGCACAAGATGCGTCTCGTCGGCCTGTTGCAGTCGAAAAAGCGCGTCGTCGCAATGACCGGTGACGGCGTGAACGACGCACCGGCCCTGAAGAAATCCGACATGGGCGTCGCCATGGGCATCACCGGCACCGAGGTGTCGAAGGAAGCAGCCACGATGGTGCTCACCGACGACAACTTCGCGACCATCGTCGGTGCGGTGCGCCAAGGCCGTGCGATCTACCACAACATCGTTTCGTTCGTTCGCTTCCAGTTGTCGACGGCAATCGGCTTCTCGGCGTTGTTCCTCATCGCCTCGATCTTCGGCATCGCCGACGGCAAGCCGTTCGCGGCGATCGCGATTCTGTGGGTCAACATCATCATGGACGGCCCGCCCGCAATGGCTCTCGCATTCGACAAGCCCACGGCCAACGTCATGCAACAGCCGCCACGACCGATGGACGAACCGATCCTCACCCGTCGTCGCTGGTCTGCGGTCATCACCTCTGCCATCGTGATGGCCGTCGGCACTCTTCTCGTGTTGCAGCTCGCCCCGGGCGAACCCAGCTACGACAGCGCGTCCGTCGCCGGAACCATGGCGTTCTGCACGTTCGTGTTCTTCCAGTTCTTCAACATCCTGAACGCACGCAACGAAACGCACAGCGTCTTCAACCGCCGCACGGTCTCCAACTGGAGACTGTGGGCCGCGCTCGGCATGTCGGGCTTCTTCCAGGTGCTCCTCACCGTCGTCGGTCCGCTGCAAGACCTCTTCAACGTCACCTCGATCTCGGTTGGCCAGTGGCTCATCTGCGCCGCCGTGGGCAGCAGCGTGGTGTTCGTCGAGGAACTTCGCAAGAAGATCGTCCGCGGCGCCCACTAGGGCGGGTGTGACACCCCCGTCGCAGGATGGGGGCATGAACGCGCTTGCCTCCCTCGCCTTCCACACCGCCATCACGGTCACGGCCATTCTCATCGGCTGGTCAACGGAAGTGCGGGGCATCATGCGCACACGGGCGCGCCTCGCCGTGGCATGTCGCGCCGACGGCACCGACCACCACATCGCCTACGAACTCGCGGCGGTCGACCGTGACGGCATCGAACGTCGGCTCATCGCAGCCGGCCTGACGGCAGCACTCGTCAACGCAATCGCGTTCTATCCGGGCCAGTTGATCGCAGGTGAATTCCGTGACGCATTCGGTTGGGCACTCGAGACGAAGACCCGTTTCGGCGCGCTGCTCGGTCTCGCGGTGACGGTCGTGTGGTCGGGCCTTCGAGTTCGCCGCGACACGACGGTGTCTGCCACCATGTAGGTCGATGGCCGACAAGATCATTCGCGCAGCCGGCGGCGTCGTGTGGCGCTGGGCGGACAACGGGAAAGCCGAGTTGTTGTTGGTTCATCGACCGGGCGAGGGCTACGACGATTGGACCTTCCCGAAGGGAAAGCGTGACGACTCCGACTCGAGCGAAGAAGAGTGTGCCGTTCGTGAGGTTTTCGAAGAAACCGGACTGCACTGCCGGCTCGGCCACGAAATCGCCCGCGTGTCGTACATCGACAGAAAGGGCCGCCCCAAGCGGGTGCGCTACTGGACGATGACCGTCGCGAGCGGCGCGCACTCACCCAACAACGAAGTCGACGCAGTCGAGTGGTTGTCACCCGACAAGGTGCGCAAGCGCCTCACCTACCCGCGGGACTTGTTGATCGTCGACTGCTTTGATCAATACCTCAAATCGGGCCTGACCGAATAGTCACTGAAAAGCGACGTAGCCCGACTTCTCCAGCTCGTCGGCCAACTCGGGTCCGCCCGACTTCACGATCTTGCCCGCGGCGAGAATGTGCACGAAGTCCGGCTTCAGTTCTTCGAGCAAACGCGCGTAGTGGGTGATCACGAGAACCCCGAGGTTGTCCTCGGTCGTCGCAGCTTCGACGCGACGGGCGCAGTCGCGCAATGCGTCGATGTCGAGACCCGAGTCGAGTTCGTCGAGAATCGCGAACTTCGGCTTCAGGAGCGAGAGCTGAAGGGTCTCGTTGCGCTTCTTCTCGCCGCCCGAAAGGTCGACGTTCAAAGAGCGCGCGACGAGGTCCGTGCTGAAGTTGATGCGGGCGGCTTCCGAGGCGATCAGCGCATCGAGCTCTTTCGCATCACGTCCGCGGGTGGCGAATGCTTCGCGCATCACGTCGTCGATGTGCACCCCCGGCACCTCGGTTGGGTACTGCATCACCAGGTGCAGACCGGCGAGGGCGCGTTCCCATGCGGGTCGACCCAACAATTCTTCGCCGTCGATGCTGACGGAACCCGAGATGACGTCATAGCCGGGCTTGCCCATGATGACGCCCGACATCGTCGACTTGCCGGCACCATTGGGGCCCATGATTGCGTGCACCTCACCGGACTTCACGGTGAGTTCGATCCCGTTCAGGATCTGCTTGCCGGGGATACCGGCCTGCAGGTTGCTGATCTTCAGTGTGCTCATTGTGCGGACTCCTCGATGAAGACCTCGTCACCCTTCACGGTGACGCGATAGACGGCGACCGGCTGGGTGGCGGGAAGTGTGTTCGGGCAGCCGGTTTCCAGGCTGAAGGCGCTGCCGTGCTTCACGCATTCGAGTTCCTTCGTCTCTTCCCACACCTGGCCTTCGGACAGCGACACGTTCCCGTGGCTGCACGTGTCGTTGATCGCGTAGAAGTCGTCGCCGATGCGCACGACTGCGACGTTGGTTCCGTTGACGGCGACCTTGGTCGCGCTGCCGGGTGCGAAATCGGTTGCCTTGCCGATCTTCGTGCTCACAGTGCACCGCCCAACTTCGCCGCAACCTTGTCGCGCAAGCCTGCGACGACGGGAAGGTTCGGCAGTCGTTCGATGACCTCGTTGAAGAAGCCGAGGACGACGAGACGCTCGGCGATTTCGGGGCGAATGCCGCGCGACTCGAGATAGAAACGCTGGTCGTCGTCGATCGGACCGACCGTGCTGGCATGGCTGCACTTCACGTCGTTCGTTTCGATCTCGAGGTTCGGCACGCTTTCCGCCCACGCACCCTCGGACAACGTGAGGTTGCGGTTCGTTTGGTACGCCTGCGACCCGTGTGCATCTTTCTCGATGCGGATGAGGCCGGTGTAGACGCTCTTCGACGTGCCCGCAACCGCACCCTTGAACAGCATGTCGCTGTGGGTGCGCGGCGCGACGTGTGTCTGCAGCGTGCGGAAGTCGTGCATCTGGTTGTTGTCGGCGAAGTAGAGGGCCACCTGCTGGGTTGAGGCTCCGGTGCCGACGAGGCGCGCCTCGGTGCGCACGCGCGCATAGTCCCCGCCGAGGGCGACGGTGTAGATGCGAGTCGTCGAGTCACGTTCGCCGAGCGACTGCTGATGGGCGATTTGCCACGTGCGGTTGCCAAGTTCGTTGATTGCGAGGTACGTGACGCGCGCCGACTGGGCCGCCGACATCTCGACGATCGGTACGACGAGCGAGTCGACATCGTTGGCGCCGACGAAGCGTTCGATGACGGTGATTTCGCTGTTCTCGCCGGCATCGATGACGAGACGCGGGGTTGCGACTACACCCGACGCGCTGACGGTGCGGGTGATCACGATCGGCTCGACGATGGCCTTGCCACGCGGCACGCGCACGACCGTCACGTCGGCGGAGTCACCCGTCGACTGAATGGCGCTGATCTCGGCGAAAGCGTCGACTGCGATCGGCATGGCCTTGCCGCAGTCGGCGAACGACCCCGTCGAAACGACGTTCACCGCCTCGCCGGATGCCTCGACCATGGTGTCGACGCGTCCCGCGTGGTACTTCGCAAGGTCGAGTTCACCGATGCGGCTGTATCGCCAGATCTCTTCGTCGGCCGTCGGCAGTGCGACGTCGCTGAGTCGTGTGGGGCTGGTCATGTCGGGGGGTCCTTGGGGGGTGTTGTGCGTTACTTCTTGCGGCGGAACTTCCACCAGCGACGCTTCTTGTCGTTGGCCAGTTCCTCCATCAGGTCGAAACCAGCCGCATTGACGATGTCTTCGGCCGCATCGAGCACGGCGGCGGCCGACCCATCGTCGAGACCGGGCGGCTCTTCGGGTGTGCGCGGCGCGAACGCACCACCGCGCACCCAGGCCGCGTCGGCCAGGCGACGCTCGTAACGACCACAGTTGTCGGGGCAGCGCCACGGAGCGTCGGGGGCAAGATCGAGTGTGCACTTGCGCATCGCGTCACCGTTTGCGTATGTGCGCGTTTCGTAGTGCTTGCACTCGGTCTTCATCGGCATCAGCCGACCGAACCTTCCATCTGCAGTTCGATGAGACGGCTCCACTCGACCGCGTACTCCATCGGCAGCGTGCGGGTGACGGGCTCGATGAACCCGTTGACGACCATCGACATGGCCTGTTCCTGCGAGAGACCACGGCTCTGCAGGTAGAACAACTGCTCGTCGGCGATCTTCGACACGGTGGCTTCGTGGCCAATCTGCGCATCGCGCTCGCCCACCTCCATGTACGGAAGCGTGCGTGACTCGCTGGTTTCGTCGAGGATGAGCGCGTCGCACTGCACGTGGCTCTTGCAGCCGTACGCACCCTCGTCGACGCGCACGAGACCGCGGTAAGTCGTGATGCCCCCGTCCTTCGAAATCGACTTCGAGACGATCTTCGACGACGTTTCCGGCGCGGCGTGCACCATCTTCGCTCCGGCATCCTGGTGCTGGCCGGCGCCCGCGTAGGCGACCGACAGCACCTCTCCGGTGGCCTTCGGGCCAACCAGGTAAACGGCGGGGTACTTCATCGTCAGCTTCGAACCGATGTTGCCGTCGATCCACTCCATGTGGCCCTCGGCTTCGACGCGGGCGCGCTTGGTGACGAGGTTGTACACGTTCGGCGACCAGTTCTGAATCGTCGTGTAGGTGACACGAGCGCTGGGCTTCACGATGATTTCCACGACGGCCGAGTGCAGCGAGTCGCTGGTGTACACGGGCGCGGAGCAACCCTCGATGTAGTGCACCTTCGAACCTTCGTCGGCGATGATGAGCGTTCGCTCGAACTGACCGGCGTTTTCCGAGTTGATGCGGAAGTAGGCCTGCAGCGGCATTTCACACTCGACGCCCGGCGGCACATAGATGAACGAACCACCCGACCACACGGACGTGTTGAGGGCGGCGAACTTGTTGTCTCCGGGTGGGATGACGGTGCCGAAGTACTGCTTGACGAGGTCGGGGTACTCGCGCAGCGCGGTGTCCATGTCACAGAAGAGAATCCCCTGTGCTTCCAGGTCTTCGCGGTTGCGGTGGAACACGACTTCCGACTCGTACTGCGCGGTGACGCCGGCGAGGTACTTGCGCTCGGCCTCGGGGATGCCGAGCTTTTCGTAGGTGGCCTTCATCTGCTCGGGCAGGTCGTCCCACTCGTCGACTTGCTCGGTGGCCGGACGCAGGTAGTAGTAGATGTCCTGGAAGTCGATGTCGGGCATGTTGTCGGCGAACCATTTCGCCATGGGCTTGCGCTCGAAGGTCTGCAACGACCGCAGGCGCAACTTGCGCATCCAGTCGGGCTCGCCCTTCCACCACGAGATCTGCTCGACAACACCGTCGTTCAGACCCTTTTCCGGCGCGAATGCGTATTCGACGCTGTCGCTCCAACCGAGTTGGTATTTGCTGAGGTCGAGATCAAACGTGCTCATCGGCGGCTCCGTGCTCTGGTGGATTGCGTGGCGGTTCGGGGGTGAATTACCACTACCGCCATAGTAACAATTGGGCCGACCTGTTCCACTCCTGAAACCCACTGTTTTCAAGGGTTTCGGCCCGACCACAAGTACCCTCGGAAGGCCATGGAACGCTTCGGCCTTGTCGGCCTCCCCAACGCGGGCAAGTCCTCTCTTTACAACGCCCTCACGGGTGGGGGTGCCCTCGCCGCCCCTTACGCGTTCGCCACGAAAGACCCGAACATCGGCGTCGCCAAGGTTCCCGACCCGCGCCTCGACCAATTGGCCGCGATGTCGAAATCAAAGAACGTCGTCCACGCCTCGGTTCAGGTCGTCGACATCGGAGGCTTGGTCGAAGGGGCAAGCAAGGGCGAGGGCCTCGGCAACAAGTTCCTCGCCAACATCCGGGAAGTCGATGCGATCGTTTTCGTTCTACGCGCATTCGAAGACGACGACGTGCCCGGTCCCTCCGACCCGCTCGAACATCTGCGCGTCGTAGAACTGGAACTCGCACTCGCGGATCTCGAAACTGTCGAGTCGCGACTCGGGCGTTCGCAGAAGGTCGCCAAACTCGACAAGAACGTCGCCGAAGAGGCCGCCGCCCTCGAGGCAGCCCACGCAGCACTCAGCCAAGGCATGCCGCTGTACCGCGCCGGGCTCGGCACCGACGTTCGCGAAGCACTCGCACCGCACTTCCTGCTCACCAACCGCCGCGTGCTCGCGGTAGTGAACGTGGGCGAAAACGAACTCGATCGAATCCCCGACCTCGAAGCCCGTGTGCGCAGCGAAATCGCACCTCCCGGCTCGAAGAGCGAGGGCGAAGTCGAAGTACTCGGCATGAGCGTGCAACTCGAGGCCGAGGCCGTACAGCTCGACGAAGCAGATCGGGCCGAGATGCTCGGTGCGCTCGGCCTCGGCGAGGGTGCGCTCCCCCGCATGGTGCGCAGCGCGTACCACCTGCTCGGCCTCCGGACGTACTTCACCACCGGCGACAAGGAGTCGCGGGCATGGACCTTTCGTGCCGGGTCGAAGGCGCCCGAGTGCGCCGGCCGTATTCACACCGACTTCCAGCGCGGTTTCATCCGTGCCGAGGTCATTCGTTGGGACGAACTTCTCGAGATCGGTTCGTGGACGAAGGCGAAGGAACTCGGCAAGATCCGCCTCGAGGGCAAGGACTACGAAGGCGTCGACGGCGACGTGATGGAGTTCCGCTTCAACGTCTGAGCACGCGGTGACTGGTTAGCGTGATCGTCATGAAGCAGCTCGTTGGCGGGTGGATCGTGCACGACACCCACGTCGTCGCCAGCGCAAACATCGCCACGACCCGGCGCGACCGACGCCGCGGCATGAAGGCGTTTCCCGACGCTTCGGTGCCCCTCGTCATCGATCACTGCAGATGGGTTCATTCGTTCGGCATGCGCTTCGCGCTCGACGTGGCCTACCTCGACGCGACGAACACCATCGTGGCGATTCGACACATGGAGCCGAACCGGCTCGGCCTTCCCGTGGCGCGTGCGTCGCGCGTCGTCGAAGCCGCGCCCGGTGCCTTCTCGCGGTGGGGCCTCGACGTCGGCGACACCATCACGATTCGCGACACCGAATCGAAGCAGCCCGAATGAGCGGCGCTTTGGTCCTCGTCGCCACCCCGATCGGCAATCTCGGCGACATCTCGCAGCGTGCCCGCGACGCGCTTGCCGCGGCCGACCTCATCGCCTGCGAGGACTCGCGCCACTCGGGACGTTTGGTGAAGCACCTCGGCATCGCAGACCCTCATTACGTGGTCGTGAACGAACACACCGAACGCGACGCGACGAAGCGCATCATCGAGACCATCGTGGCCGGACGAACCGTTGCTCTCATCACCGACGCCGGCACGCCCGCAATCTCCGACCCCGGTGCGGTCGTCGTGCGTGCGGTCATCGATGCCGGCCTCGCGGTCAGTGCGGTACCCGGGCCTGCGGCGCTCGTGATGGCGCTCGTCGTCAGCGGACTTCCCACCACGCGCTTCGTCTTCGAGGGGTTCATCCCCCGCTCGGGTGGCGA
>JAGWWV010000112.1 GCA_018970175.1 Acidobacteriota bacterium | reverse complement strand
TCCGATTGGGCGGGAAAGGGCAGCGACCGTCTGGTCGAGGCGTATGTGCCGTGGGGTGACGTGGCCAAGATCGCTGATCGGATGACCGAGTACCTCGAGGCCGGTGCATCGAGGATCGTCGTCTCCTCGATGCCCACCGACCGCCGCAACCCCGATTCGCGTTGGGAGCTGCTCGAGGCCTTCGCCCCGTTTGGGTCTTCTGCGACGAAGTAGTCTCGAATCAACAGCTCACGACAGGGGGACATGATGGCTGTGTTGGGTACGCCCTATCCGCTTTTCCAGCAGGCTTGGTTGGTCAACGACCTCGACAAGGCGATGAAGCACTGGCACGACACGTTTGGTGCGGGTCCGTTTTCGGTAACCGAGCACCACAAGTGCGATGAGTTCTGGTATCGCGGCACGAACCAGGAAGCCGACGTGTCCTATGCGTTCGGTTACCTGGGCGACACGATGATCCAGTTCATCGTGCAGCACGACGACACGCCGTCGATCTACCGCGACATGTACAAGGCTGGCCAAGAGGGGTACCACCACCTGGCCTATCTCGTGACCGATTTCCAGGCCGAGCGTCAGCGCTTGATCGACCTCGGACTCGAGCCGGCGTGTGAGTTGTTCGCCGACGGTGTGCATGCATCGTACTTCGACACGCGCCACATCAACGGCGGCTTCACCGAGATCCACGGCGACCCGCCGCACATCCTGCAGGTCTTCGCCCAGTGGCGCCGCGCACACGAGATCCATCGCCCCGGCGATTCGATGATCTGGCGCCGCAAGCAGGGCCAGCGCTCCACCTGACCCCGAGGGTTCTCGGTGTGAAATTACCCGCTTTCTGCGACACGGTGCGCCGAGAACCGTGTATCGATGAATCGAGAAAGGTTGCGGTATGTCACGTGAGGTAAAGGTTCTTGCGGAAGGGATCTACTTCGGCGAAGGTCCGCGCTGGCACGACGGGCGTCTGTGGTTCAGTGACTTCTACGCGCACGCGGTGAAGTCGGTGTCACTTGCCGGCGACCTGCGCACGGAGTTCGAAATCGACGATCAACCGTCGGGTCTTGGCTGGATGCCCGACGGATCGATGTTGATCGTCGGGATGACGAAACGGCAGGTCTTGCGAAGGACGGTCGACGGCGCGGTCTCGGTTCACGCCGACTTGTCGGATGTTGCGACGTTCCACTGCAACGACATGGTGGTCGATACCGAGGGGCGCGCATTCGTCGGCAACTTCGGCTTCAACCTCGATGAAGAAGTGGCCACCCGTCCGGTGGAGGATGTGATCGCCAACCACAAGACAGCGAAGCTGGCTTGCGTGTCGCCGTCGGGCACGGTGCGTGTGGCGGCCGAAGAAATGCACTTTCCGAACGGTTCGGTGATCACTCCCGACGGAAAGACGCTGATCGTGGGCGAAACAGTGGGTTTTTGTTTGACTGCTTTCGACATCGCTGCGAACGGTTCGTTGAGCAACCGCCGTGTGTGGGCGCCGACGCTGCCGCGGATTCCCGACGGGATCTGCCTCGATTCGGAGGGTGCGGTGTGGTTCGCCAACCCGATGGCTGCCGAGTGCGTGCGAATCGCCGAAGGGGGAGAGGTTCTCGAGGTTGTCGACACGGGCCAGTTGTGCTTTGCCTGCATGTTGGGTGGAGACGACGGAAAGACCCTTTTCATGTTGACCGCAGACTCGGCCGATGCACACACCGCTTCCGCGCAGGCGACGGGTCGGATCGTCACATGTCGTGTCGGTGCCGCACGCGCAGGACGTCCGTGAGTGAACTCGGTCAGTTCTCGGCGCAAAAAGTAGCAAAAAGCGAGTAATTACACACCGAGAACCCTCAGCGGGGGTGGTGGCAGGCGACGAAGTGGCCCGGGGCGACTTCGGTGAGTTGGGGCTCTTCCGCGGCGCACTTCTCGGTTGCAGCGGGGCAACGCGTGCGAAAGCGACAACCAGACGGCGGGTCGACCGGTGACGGCGGTTCGCCCTGAATGGCTGCGCGGGCGCGTGGCGCGCTGGGGTCGGGCAGCGGAACCGACCCGACCAGAGCGTGGGTGTAGTGGTGGCGTGGCTCGGTGTAGAGCGTGTCGGGGCCGGCGACCTCGCACACCTTGCCCAGGTACATCACCATGATGCGCGTGC
>JAGWWV010000008.1 GCA_018970175.1 Acidobacteriota bacterium | reverse complement strand
GCCGACGACAGTCTGTGTGTGACCGCCGGCGTCGACCTCTTGTGGCGACCCACCGTCGACGACATCTACCCGGGTGGCTTCGACACTGTCGTCGAGCCGGGTGCAATGGCCTCGATCCTGGAAGGCAAACATCGAGCCGGACACTTCCGTGGTGTCGCGACGGTGGTCCTGAAACTCTTCAACGTCGTGGCTCCCGATTGCGCCTATTTCGGTCTCAAGGACTTCCAGCAACTCGCCGTGATCAGACACATGGCCCGTGATCTCGAGTTACCCGTCGACATCATCGGCTGCCCCACCATCAGGGAAGACGACGGACTGGCCATGTCGAGCCGAAACACCAAACTGTCGGCTGACGCGCGGCGATCAGCCGCGGCGCTGTCGGACGCCTTGACGGCGGTCGTCACCGCTCTGCGGAACGGCGACGACGTCGCCGAGGCGCGCACGATCGGTCTCGCGCTTCTCTCCGGGCGATCCGGTATCGATGTCGAATATCTCGAGATCGTCGACCGCGAGTCACTCTCGCCATTGACCTCGAACGATTCCTCCGCGGCAGTCGTCCTCGTGGCTGCGAACATCGGCGGTGTCCGCCTCATCGACAATCTCGAGGTCGATCCTGCACGAGTCGGACTTCGAAAGGGCCCTGCGTGAACCAATTCTCCGCTTCGTATCTTGCGCACGAATACTTTCTCTCGCGTACGCGTTTCACGACCCTACTGACTGACGCCCCTTCCGAATGGGCAACGTTGCCGGTGCCCGCCTGTCCGGCCTGGAACGTGCACGACCTTCTCGCACACGTGTCGGGCATCGCTGCTGAGATCGTCGGAGGAAACGGTCCAGGGACCGATTCCCAGGCGTGGGTCGATGCCATCGTCGATGCCCGCCGCGACGTGCCTCTCGATGGCCTTCTTGAGGAGTGGTCGACGGTCGGGCCCGTCTTCGAAGAGATGGCTGCCGAAACCCGACGCCTTGCGGTGCCGCTCAGTTACGACACGGTGGTCCATGAACACGACCTGCGCCACGCCATTGATCGACCCGGTGCCCGCGATGCGAGCGGCGTCATGTCGTCGATGGAAGTTGCCGTGTGGCTGATGTCGAACGATCTCAATCGCCGGGAATTCGGCCGAATCGTCTTCCGCGCGGGTGGCAGAGACTGGGAATGCGGCACGGGCGAACTGCGTCTCGAACTCGATCTCGACGACGCAGGACTCGATGTTCCCCCGGTGTGGGAGCTGCTTCGTCTGACCGGCAGTCGTCGTAGCCTCGCTCAGGCCACGATATTGCCGTGGAAGGGTGACTTCCCCGAGGGCCTCGCGGCACTTCTCCACATGGACCTGCCGGCCAGAGACATCATCGAGTGACTCAGCGGTGGAGGTCGGGGTCGGACTGGCGCACCCGTAACCGGACCGTGTGGACACCGTCGCCCGAGAGAACACCACCGCGACCGAGCAAACGTCCCGTTTGCCAGTTCGCCAGACCCAACTCCGGGCGCGCCAGAGCGAATTGACCATCGACCCAACGCGTGAATCCGTCACCGAAAAATGGTGACTCGGAGTTCTCCCATGCCCACGAGACCTCGCTGTCGTCGTTGGACAGAACGGACAGAACAAAGCGGGGACTGTGCCGGTTGAACTTCTCGACGGCGACGCCCAGATCGGCGGCGCCGAGGACCGTCACTTCGGGAGTGTCGTCCCATTCCCACTCTTCCCCGGGGTCGAAAGGTTCGGTTCGAACGTCGAGTTCATCGTGCGCTGAGAACACCGGCGCCACATCCGGCGTGGTGTGGACGATCACCCGTACACCCCTGGATCGGCTCACGCTGACGAGCGCTGCTGCGACCGCGCCGAGTGCCTCGTCGCGGTTCGACTCGAGCACGACGATCGTGTTCAGCGTGTTACACACTTTTCTGTCGAGCGAGTGGACGATTGCAGAATCGAGGCGTACGCCGGGAAACTCCGTCCCGACGATCATCCACGCTCCTCCGGTTCCGTGCAGCGAAACAGGCGTACCGCATTGTCTGGCAATCTCGCCGAGCTGACCGACGGCCGCCCCGGAACCGCGGGCGACGGCGAGCGACAATCGTGGGTCGTCGAACAATGCCCAGCCCGCCGAGTGCTCTGACGAGTCGACGAGATTGACTGCCGAACGCGGCAGACCCGCCCGATCGAGCGCCGGAAAAAGCGCGTGGTCACGGATCGCTCGCGCAGTCCGCAACGCGTCGCTCCCGATGCGAAAGACCACCGAGTTTCCGCTCTTCAGCACTCCGGTGGCATCGGCAAAAACATTCGGGCGACCTTCAAAGACGAATGCAACAACGCCGAGTGGAGCACGCCAGGACTCAACCGTCCAGCCGGCGTGTTCGAGGGAATCCGACAGCCCGAGTCGCGAAAATTCGAGTCCGGCCCACATGCGAAGACCTGCCGACATGTCACGGCGCATCTTGTCCGAGATCACGAGACGTCCGGTGGCCCGACCCTTCGCGCGGGCCGCATCGACGTCTTCGGCGTTTGCGCGCAACACGGGTTCGAATGAATCGTCGTCATCGATGAGATCCGCGAAGTCGACGAAGAACTGGTCGACCTGTGCGGGATCGACACGTTGGAGCGCCACGAATCCCTCTCGCGCCGCTGTCACGGATTCCTCGACGGACCGCCGGATGTCCCCCGGGATGACCAGCACCGACCCGGTCGAACGCAATCCGACCAGACGCCCACCCGACGCCAAAGCAGCAATCATTTCGGGTGTCACGTCGATGAGAACGTCGCCAACGAGAACCTTCACTGCGCTTGCGTCGACGTTCTTCGAGTGGTCCATTGCGCCACACAGGGTACGCCATAACCTGTCGACATGACCGCAGACGACAGGTTCTACTTCCGCCAGCTCTTGTCGGGGCGCGACTTCGCGGTCCGCAACGGACTCGCCGCTCAGATGGTCAATTACGTCTATCTTCTCGGCGACAAAGTCAGCAAAGAGTGCGTGATCGTTGATCCGGCCTATGCCGTCGATGAACTCCTGGGAATCGTCGAGGCCGACGGAATGAAGCTCACCGGCGTTCTTGCCACCCATTACCACCCCGATCACATCGGTGGTTCGATGATGGGTCATCGCATCGACGGAATCGCCCACCTTCTCGAAACCTGCGACGTCCCGATCCATGTGAACGCGGACGAGGTTCCATGGGTGATCCGTACAACCGAGGTCGATCAGTTACATCTTGTCGCCCACGCCGCAGGCGACACGTTGACGGTCGGAGAGATCGACATCACCTTCGTGCACACACCGGGTCACACGCCGGGTAGTCAGTGTTTTCTTGCCTGTGGTTGTCTTGTTTCGGGCGACACGCTCTTTCTCGACGGCTGCGGTCGTACGGATCTACCGGGCTCCGATGCGGAACAGATGTACGAGAGCCTCCAAACGCTCTCCAGGTTGCCCGACCAAACCATCGTCTACCCGGGGCATCAGTACTCGGCGCCGCCAAGCGCGCCGATGTCGACCGTGCGAACGTCGAACTACGTCTACCGAACCCGCGACAAGGACGCTTGGATGGAGTGGTTCGGGCCGGGACGCTGACACCTGATGGCGGGCCGGTCACGCCACGCCAGAGACAATCGAACTCATCGCGGTTCCTGCCAGGACAAGCGCAACGAGTCGCCAGAACAGTTTCTCCGGAAGTAGCCCACGCACTCTCGCTCCGGTTGCCATCCCAATGACAAGGCCCGGCACCGCCACGAGTGCACCGACGAGAACTTCGGATGTCACGTGTCCGGCGGCCGCAAAGACCACGATGCTCACGATCGCGACCCCACTGAACACGGTGTTGATGGTGGCTCGGAACACTTCGGGATGTAGACCCCTCGACCGCAAGAGCAAGACCAACGGAGGACCGTTGGTCGACGTCGAGGTCGCCAAGACGCCCGAGACGAAACCCGAAATCCAGTTGAGTGCCGTCGACGCTTTTTTTCTCCCGTCGGAGTGACGCACCACCGCGACGAGTGCCACCAGAACGAGCCCGCCGATGCCCACCTGCAGTACGGCCACATCGACATAGTTGAGAACGACCAGTCCAATCGGCATACCGGCGAACGAAGCAACGAGAAGCGTCCGCACCAGCCGGTCGTCGCGATGTTTCCTGTCGAAGACTGCCTGGTAAGTGTTCGATGCCGTCCCACATATCGTGGAGACGACGACGGCCGTCTTCACGTCGATGACGAGGCCCATCATCGGCACAGCCATCAGCGCGAAGCCGAAACCCGACACCATCTGGGCGCACGCTGCGAATCCGACGATCACTGCGACGAGCACCAGGTCGCTGCCGTCCAGCACTGCAATCATCGCGATGTGAGGGCAGTCACCGCGGACGCGAAGACTTCGGAGTGGTGGTCGACCTGAGCCATCGTGTGGAGCGGCGAAAAGAGCGCCATGTTGTGGAAGGGCGTCATGAGAATTCCCCTGTTCAGCGCGTAGAGATGCAGGAACGCGTCGAGTTCGTGATCGACGGCGGCTGCTGCTTGCGCCCCGTTCGACGGCGGTGGACAAAACCAGTACTCGGCCCGGCAACCGAGCCTCTGTACGTGCCAGGGCAGTCCGACGGATTCATAGGCGTGCTTCACACCGTCGGTCCATGCAACGGCAAGTGGAATCATCCGCAGAAAATCCTCTTCCCTCAACGTCGTCGACAACGTGGCGCGGACTGCAGCAAGGGACAACGCATTCCCGGTGAGGGTGCCACCGATCCCCGACACGTCGACATCGTCGCCCGCCAGTCGATCCTCGAGCATCGACGCAACCGATGCGGACATTCCGTAGGCCGCAGCCGGCATGCCGCCGCCGATGGGTTTGCCGATCACGAAGAAGTCGGGGTCGAGTCCCCACTCCACCGTGCATCCACCCGGACCGGCGCAAATCGTGTGGGTTTCGTCGATGACGAGCAGCGTCCCCGTCTCGCGAGTGATGCGACGCACTTCTTCGAGATAGCCGGGCGCGGGAAGCACGATGCCGATATTGGTCAACGCGGGTTCCATGAGGACGCACGCCACGTCGCCCGCCGACAACGCGGCGCGCAGAGCCTCAGCATCATTGAACGGGACCACCTTGGTCGTGAGCGATGGTGACACCTGCGGCCCGATCGCCCCGGGACGACTGACAACAGATCCGTCCGGGCCGATGATGGCGAGGGTTTCGTCGACCGTGCCGTGGTAGCACCAGTCCATCACGCAGATTTTCTGCCGTCCGGTGAGCATTCGCGAGAGACGCAGGACGAAACGATTCGCGTCGGTTGCCGACAACGCCATCTGCCACTTCGGCAGGCCGAACCTCCGCGCCAACTCGTCGGCCACCCAGGTGGCATCAGGCGACGGAAGCATGGTCGTGATACCCCGTTGGGCCTGGGAGTAGAGGGCGTCGGCAACCGAAGTCAGCGCATGCCCCGTCATTGCCCCGGTGTCACCGAGGCAGAAGTCGTCGTATTCGATGCCGTCGACATCGACGAAACGACTCCCCTCTGCAGACGCCACCGTCAGCGGAAACGAACCAGCCCAACGGGTCATCCACGGCATCGGCACGCCCGACAACAGACTGCGGCGTGCCTCTTGGGCAAGTTCGCGGGATCTCGGATGAGCCCGCTCGAACGACTTCCGCTCGGCGTCGTGGAGAGCCGCAAGGTGTGCCCGGTTGATCGACCCGTCAGTCGGCATGACAGATCAACCTAGTCCGAGTCCGTATTCTTGACCCGGAGGCGCAATGACCACTACAAACCGACCATCGATCGACGGCCAGCGTCTCCTCCAGAGGCTCGATGCTCTTGCGGACATCGGTTCGACCGGCGACGGAGGTTCGTGTCGCCTCGCTCTCACCGATGACGACAAGGCAGGACGCGATCTCGTCGTGTCATGGATGCGCGACCTCGACCTCGACGTGACCATCGATGCGATCGGCAACGTCTTCGGCACCTGGTCGGTGGGACAGGGTTCGCCGGTCATGACGGGTTCGCACATCGACACCGTGCGCACCGGCGGGAAGTTCGACGGAAACTACGGCGTGCTTGCAGGTCTCGAAGTCATCGCCTCGTGTCAAGAACAAGGAATCACGCCGACTCGGCCCCTGTCGGTCGGAGTTTTCACCGACGAAGAAGGAGCACGTTTCGCACCCGACATGTTGGGAAGCCTGGTCTACGTGGGGGGCATGGCCCTGGAGGAGGCCCTCGATGTCGTCTCGATCGATGGAAAGCGCCTCGGCGATGAACTGGCGCGGATCGGTTACGCGGGGTCCTCGCCTTGTCCCGGACCGAGTCCGCACGCCTTCGTCGAACTGCACATCGAACAGGGTCCGGTTCTCGAGGCCGAGAATTTCATTTTTGGCGCCGTCACCGGTGTTCAGGGCATCTCGTGGCAGGAGCTGACGATCGTGGGTCAAAGCAACCACGCCGGAACGACCCCCATGAACCTGCGACGCGATCCGGCCTACGTCGCCGGAATGATGGCGGTCTATCTCCGCGAGATCGCCGAGCGATTCGGTGGGGACCAGGTGTGCACGGTCGGAAAGATCGACCTGCATCCGAACCTCATCAACGTGATACCCGCCCGTGCGACCGTGACCCTCGATGTTCGAAACACCGACGAAGACACGTTGCGCGACGCCGAGCACCTCATCGACACCTTCTGCTTCCAGATCGAACAGGACGAAGGTGTCTCCATCTCGAAACGTCAACTTGCCCGGTTCGAACCCGTCGAGTTCGACCCTCGCGTTGTCGACATCGTCGAGCGGCATGCCGCGGCAGTCGACGATCGGGTCCGTCGGTTGCCGTCGGGGGCTGGTCACGATGCGCAAATGCTCGCCCGCGTCTGTCCGACCGCAATGATCTTCGTGCCGAGCAAAGACGGCATCAGCCACAATCCACGCGAATACACCGATCCCGAGCAACTCGTCGAGGGCGCCAACGTCTTGATGCGGGTCATGCTCGAACTCACCGAAACGGAATTCTGAAATGACGCGAATTGTCACCGTCGGCGCCGCACAGATGGGGCCCATCCAGCGCGAACATTCCCGTGCCGAGGCGGTCTCACGTCTGGTGGAACTCCTCGAACAAGGCGCACGCAACGGCTGCGATCTCGTTGTGTTTCCCGAACTTGCCCTCACGACGTTTTTTCCACGTTGGTTCGTCGACGACATCACAGAAGCCGACCACTGGTACGAACGCGAGATGCCGTCACGCGAGACACGTCCCCTCTTCGATGCAGCGAAGAAGTTGGGTGTCGGTTTCTCGCTCGGCTACGCCGAGCTCACCGCCGACGGTCATCGCTTCAACACCCAAATCCTCGTCGAACGCGACGGATCGATCGTCGGCCGCTACCACAAGGTCCACATACCCGGCCACGAACACCACGAGCCCGACCGTCCCTTCCAACATGCCGAGCGCTACTACTTCGAGCCCGGCCCCGAAGGGTTCGGTGTCTGGAAAGCCTTCGGGGGTCGCATTGGAATGATGATCTGCAACGACCGCCGTTGGCCCGAGTCGTACCGTGTGATGGGCTTGAAGGGCGTCGAGCTGATCCTGTGCGGGTACAACACCCCGATTCACTACGTGCCCGACCCCAGTCAGGACATTCTGCAGGGGTTCCACAACTCTCTCGTGATGCAGTCGGGGGCCTACCAGAACGGAACATGGGTCGTGGGGGTGGCCAAGGGCGGAGTCGAAGAAGGCGTCGACTCCCTCGGACAGTCGGCCATCATCGCCCCCTCGGGCCAAATCGTGGCGCAGGCCTACACGACCGGTGACGAACTCCTGGTCGCCCGTTGCGACCTCGACTGGTGCGCGAAATACAAGGACACACTCTTCAACTTCGAGCGCTACCGGCGTCCCGAGGTCTATGGGCCGATCACCGGCCAGCGCGGCGTCGTCCTTGACGACTGAGCCCCGGAGCCACGTCCAATCGAACGCCGAAATTGACCCGAATATTCCTGTCGGGATGCTTTGACAAAATGTAAAATCCTGAGGAACCCGGGTCGCGGGTGCCGAAGGGATGGGGGCGTTCATGGGTACTGAGTCAGTTTCCTTCACGGTCAATGGCTGCCCCGTCAGCGTGAGCCCCCGCCATCCTCACCTTCTCAGCGCTCTACGCGACGAACTCAACATCACGTCCCCGAAAGACGGATGCTCCCCCTCGGGACAGTGCGGTTGCTGCACCGTTCTCATCGATGGCAAGGCGGTCGTGAGTTGCCAGCAACCTCTCACAAAAATCGCCGGGGCCAGCATCACGACACTCGAGGGCTTTGCCGACGAGGATCGTCAGAAGTTCGCATCCGCTTTTGCGGCTTGCGGTGGACTGCAATGCGGGTTTTGTATTCCCGGAATCGTCGTGCGCGCGAAGGCGCAAATCGACAAGAAGGGCGCGGCGCTCGCACCAGCCGACATGGCGCGACATCTCGGAGCACATCTCTGTCGGTGCACGGGCTACGTGAAGATCCTCGAAGCCATCGATGCCGTTGCCAAGAATCAGATCCCGACGCCCGACCCGTGCGGAGGAATCGGAAGTCGCGGGATCAAGTACGAGGCCCACGAACTCACGCTCGGGGACCGTGGGTACGTCGACGATCTCCGATTCCCCGGAATGCTCCATGCGGCGTTGCACCTCACCGCCCATGCGCGGGCCGACATCGTCTCCATCGATGCTTCCGCGGCGATGGCCCACCCGGGAGTAGTCACGGTTTTGACCGCGGCCGACATTCCCGGTGACCTACGCGTCGGAATCATCTACAAGGACTGGCCGGTAATGATTCCCGTCGGCGGTCGCACGTCGTACGCGGGCGACGTACTCGCCGTGGTCGTCGCCACCGATCGAATCGCAGCGCGCGAAGCAGCGGAACTCGTGAAGGTCGAGTATTCGCCCCTTCGTCCGATCACCGACCCGGCGTCCGCGCTCACCGATTCCGAAATCGCCGTGTGGGGAACCGACGACAACGTTCTTTCCAAGAGCACATACCGCAGGGGCGACGTCGACCGCGCCCTCGCCACCGCCGCACATTCGGTCACGGAAACATTCCGAACGCAACGCATCGAACACGCCTTCCTCGAACCGGAGTCGACGGTTGCCGTACCCGCGGTACGCGGTGAGCGCCGTCATCTTCACGTGTACTCGGGTGGTCAGGGAATTTGGGACGACCGCAACGACATCGCACGAGTTCTGGGCATCGACAACGAGAGCGTCACCGTGGAACTCGTCACCAACGGCGGAGCCTTCGGCGGCAAGGAAGACATGAGCAACCAAGCTCATGCCGCGCTTGCCGCGTGGCTTCTCGACGTTCCGGTGAAATGCACCTTGTCACGCGAGGAGAGCCTTCGCATTCATGCCAAGCGCCATCCGATTTCAATGACCTACGAAGCCGCCTGCGACGCGTCGGGCAAGCTCACCGCCCTGCGGGTGCGCGCGATCGGCGACAGTGGCGCCTATGCCAGTGTCGGAATGAAGGTTCTCGAGCGCATGGCTGGCCACGCGAGCGGCCCGTACGAAGTTCCGAACATCGACGTCGAGGCCATTGCGGCCCGCACCAACAATCCGGTGTGCGGAGCGTTTCGCGGATTCGGCGCCAATCAGGCCCAATTCGCGATGGAAGGCGTGCTCGATCGTCTCGCGGAAAGCGTCGGCATCAGCGGATGGGAAATTCGCAAACGCAACGTCATTCGCCCCGGTCGCGTCTGGGGTCCCGGGCAGATCATGGACGACGGTTGTCTCGGCGCCGAGTTGTGTCTCGACGCGGTGAAAGACGATTACGACGCAGCTCGTTCGGCGGGCAAGGCGGTGGGCGTCGGTCTTGGTCTGAAGAACTCTGGCTTGGGAAACGGCTTCAAAGAGATCACCCGGGCCGTCGTCCGCTTCAACGGCGACGGAAGCATCGAGGTGCGTCACGGCTGGACCGAAATGGGACAGGGCATCAACACGGTTGCTCTTCAGGTTGCCGTCGAGGAACTCGGCGTCGACCCGACGAAAGTCAAGGTCATCGTCGATACCACCCGTGAACTCGGTCTCGGCCAGACAACCGGCTCCCGCGGAACGCTCATGGGCGCCGGTGCCGTGCGCGCAGCGTGCATCGCCGCACGCGATGCGGATTGCGCGCCGAATGTCGACCACATGGGCGAGTACCGCGTCGACTGGACCACGAAACTTGGCGAACCAGGCGTCGAGAACCCGATCATTCACTCGACTTTCGGCTACGCCGCGCAATTGGTGATCGCCGACAAGTCGACCGGCAAGATCGAACGAGTCATTGCCGCCCACGACGTCGGTCGAGCCGTCAACCCGACCCTCTGCGAGGGCCAGATCGAAGGCAGCGTGCACATGGGGCTCGGCTACGCACTCACCGAGGACTTCCCCGCCGACCCCGACACGGGTTTTCCGACCAACATGACATTGCGGTCGCTCGGCATTCTCCGGGCCAAGGACGTGCCGACCATCGACGTCGTGCTCGTCGAGTCTCCCCAACCGAACTCGCCCTATGGAATCAAGGGTGTCGGCGAGATCGGCCTGGTACCCACTGCAGGAGCAGTCGCCGCCGCACTCCACGAAGTCGACGGCTCCTGGCGTACTCAGCTTCCGATGCGTCGTGACAACGGGGACGAAACCGAATGACCGCCACCACGGGTGGACTCGTGTGCGCCCACCATCATCTCTACAGCGCTCTTGCGCGGGGTATGCCCGCTCCGCCGGCCACACCGCACGACTTCTTGTCCGTGCTGCAACAGATCTGGTGGCGACTCGATGCTGCCCTCGACCTCGACATCATCTTCTGGTCGGCAGCGCTCGGTGCCGCCGAGGCCGTCCTTTCCGGCACCACGGCGATCATCGATCATCACGAATCCCCCAATGCGATCGAGGGTTCGCTCGACGCCATCGCTGCCGGTTGCGCGCTCGTCGGCGTGCGCGTCATTCCGTCGTACGGCGTCACCGATCGATGGTCCGCAAAGGGGACCATCACCGACGTCGGTCCAGACGGAAAGATGAGCGACGGCGCGCGTCGTGGCCTGGCCGAGTGCGAGCGCTTCATCACAGCCGGCGGACGTGCCATGGTCGGCATTCACGCAAGCTTCACCTGCACCAACGAAACAATTGCAGCGGCAGCTGATCTCGCGCGACGGCTCGGGGTCGGTGTTCACGTACACGTTGCCGAAGGGCCCGATGACACCGGCGCTGCCGCCAGGCTGGCTGGTCACGTCGATGACAATTGGCTGCTCGTTCACTGCGTCGGCCTCGACGACGATCTGCCCGGAACCATCGTTCACAATCCGCGGTCGAACATGAACAACGCGGTCGGGTATGCGCAACCCTCTCGATTTGCCAACCGCGTGGTGCTCGGCACCGACGGAATCGGGGCGGACATGCCCGAGGAGTTCCGCCTGGCGTACGTTGCCGGTCGGAACCACGACCTCGCCTTCTCTCCCGACCAGGCCTACGCCTGGCTCGCCAATGCCTGGGAACTCGTACCCGAGGCGCGCCTCGACACCGTGACGTGGAACTACGACCACATGGACAGTGCGTGGCACCTGGCGTTCACCCCCGGCACTCGCCCACTCGACGTCGCAATCGAAGGTCGCCAGGTCGTCAAGGATGGGCGACCGCTCACGTTCGACATCGACGAAATCCGCCGAAAGGCGGCCGAACAAGCAACACGTCTCCATGAAAGGCTCGCTGCATGACCAAACCGAACAGTTCATCCCCAGTCGCGCTGTATCTCCAGGACGCGCATCGCATTCGTGAGGGCATGGAGTTCGTCAAGTACGCCGAACAAAAGGGTTTCGATGCTGTGTGGCAGGCGGAGAGCCGTCTCGTGCGCGAAGCCACCGTCCCGATGGCTGCCTTTGCGTCGGTCACCGAACGCATCAAGGTCGGTAGCGGTGTCGTCGATTGTTGGAGCCGCAACCCGGCTCGTCTCGCGGCCACCTTCTCGACACTCGACGACCTCGCGCCGGGCCGCGTGATCCTCGGCATCGGCGCGTGGTGGGACCCACTGGCGCAGAAGGTGGGCATCTCCCGCGAGCGACCTCTGCGTGCGATGCGCGAGATCGTGACCGCCGTCCGCGGGCTGCTGGCCAACGAGACGGTCACCTTCCATGGCGACTTCGTTCATCTCGACGGCGTCGAACTCGACTACGTCTACCAAGAACGACGGGCAAAGGACGTCCCGATCTACATCGGCGCAACGGGCCTCCAAATGATGGAACTCACCGGCGAGATCGCCGATGGTGCCGTGCTCAACTACCTCGTATCACCCGATTACAACCAAAGTGCTCTCGAAGCACTCGAAAAGGGTGCCGCCAAGGCCGGGCGATCGCTCGACGACATCGACCGACCCCAACTCGTCGTGTGCAGCGTGCACGAGGACCGAAAAACGGCGCTCGACATGGCTCGCCTCATGGTGACGCAGTACCTGGGCCAACAGCCCCACATCATGAAGGCTTCGGGAGTTCCCCAGAGTCTGCTCGACAAGGTGGGTGAGGTTCTCACGTGGCCAGCCACGCACGAACAGGTTGTAGCCGCGTCGAAACTCGTGCCGGATGAGATCGTCCAAATGCTCACGGCAAGCGGGACCCCGGACGACGCACGTCGTCAAGTGGCGCACTACATGAAGAACGGCTGCACGTGTCCGATTCTCTACCCGCTCGGTGACGTGAAGGCGATGATCGATGCATTCAGCGGATGGAGTCCCGAATGAGCGTTCACGTACCCACTTCGCTCACCGAGGCAATCGATCTGCTCGTCGCCAACCCGACGGCGAGGCTCTTGTCGGGTGGCACCGACACGATGGTTGAAGTCAACTTCAATCGCTCGAAACCCGAATCCGTGATCGCGCTGCGACGCATCGCTGCCCTTCGCGAGTACACGGTGGACTCCGATCGCATCGTCATCGGAGCGGGTGTCCCCTACGCCATGATGGAGAAGGGGCCACTCGCCGCCGCCCTACCGGCCCTTGCCGCCGCGGCCCGTACGGTTGGATCGCCCCAGATTCGCGCCGCTGGGACACTCGGAGGAAACCTCGGCACGTGCTCTCCGGCCGGCGACGGACTGCCTGTACTCGCGGCACTCGACGCGACGATCAACCTCCGCTCACCCCGCGGTCCGCGAGCGGTGCCCTTCGCCGAGTTCATGACCGGCGTCAAGCGCAACTCGCGCGCCGTCGACGAGATCATCGAGTCGGTGTCAATTTCACCCACCACCGGATTCCAGGACTACGCGAAAGTCGGGGTCCGCAATGCGATGGTGATTTCGGTAGCAAGCGTGTGCTTCGTCCACGACACGGGCTCGTCCTCGGTCCGCATCGCCCTCGGGGCCGTCGGTCCGACCATCATCCGTGCGCGCGAAGCCGAGCAATGGCTCCAGAGCCAGGTCGACGCATCGCAACAACTGCCCTCCCACGACAAATTGGTCGCGGAGTTCGCACAACGAGTCGCGGCTGCTGCGCGTCCGATCGACGATCATCGTTCGACAGCCGCCTACCGTCGTCATGCCATCGAAGTTCTTGCACGCCGCCTCTATCTCCGGAGCACACAATGACCGAGACCACCGCGTTTTACGAACTGAACGTCAACGGCTCGCGCCGCGAGGTGCGCGACTCGTGGATCGGCGAGAGCCTGCTCTACGTGTTGCGCGAGCGACTCGGCTTGATGGGAAGCAAAGGTGCCTGCGAACAGGGTGAATGCGGCAGTTGCACCGTCATGCTCGATGGCGACGCAGTCTGCTCGTGCCTCGTCCTCTCTGCATCGGCCGTCGGAAGCGAGATCCTGACGGTCGAGGGCCTTGCACCAAACGGAGAACCGTCGGATGTGCAGCGAGCCTTCGTCGACCAAGGAGCCGTTCAGTGCGGATTCTGCACTCCGGGCCTCATCGTTGCAGTGCATCATCTGCTCGACAACAATCCCGACCCGACGATGATCGAAGTCAAGGAGGCACTGTCGGGGAACATCTGTCGATGCACCGGCTACGGGCGGATCTTCGCTGCGGTCGAAACCGTCGTCGCGGTTCGCAAGGGGGCACGCTCATGAAGAATGCAACGTCCACGACCAACCGATCGACCGGACGCAACGTCCTTGGAACATCCGCACTGCGACCCGACGGCGTCGCAAAGACGCAGGGCAACTTTGCGTTCTCGTCTGACTTCCAGGCCGAGAACATGTTGTGGGGCGCAACGCTGCGCTCACCCCATCCCCATGCACGGGTCGTGTCGATCGACCCCACCGAAGCATGGAAGATCGCCGGGGTCGAGGCGATCATTTTCGCCGACGACGTTCCCGGCAAGGCGACCTACGGTCTCATCGCGTCCGACCAACCCGTCTTCGCTCGTGATGTCGTGCGATACATGGGCGAGCCAGTCGCCGCCGTCGCGGCAGATCATCCCGAGACGTGCCGTCGCGCTCTTGCCGCGATCAAGGTTGTCTACGAGCAACTACCGGTTCTCTCCGACATGGATGCGGCGATCGACCCATCGACGCCCGCCATCCATCCCGACGGAAACGTGATCCGCCACCAACGCATCGTGTCGGGAGATCCCAACATCGTCGGCGACGTCGTCGTCGAGGGCACTTACGAAATCGGTATGCAGGACCAGGCTTTCCTGGGCCTCGAAGCAGCACTTGCCTACCCCGACCCAGGTGGTGCGGGCGTCGAGCTCGTCGTGGCGACACAGTGGCTTCACGAAGACCGCAAACAAATTGCCGATTGTCTGGGTTTGTCACCCGAAAAAGTGCGCCTCGTTCTCGGAGGGGTCGGTGGCGCATTCGGCGCCCGCGAGGACATCTCCCTTCAGGTCCACACGTGTCTCCTCGCTTTGCGTACCGGTCGTCCGGTCAAAGTGCAGTACAGCCGTGAGGAAAGCTTCTTCGGACACGTTCACCGGCACCCCGGGCGCATTCATCTTCGTCATCACGCCGACCGGTCGGGAAAACTCGTCAAGGTCGAGGGCTGGATGAAGTTGGACGGCGGCGCATACGCATCGACATCGGCGGCGGTCTTGATCAACGGCATCACCCACCTGCAGGGACCCTATGCGTGCGACAACGCCGTGCTCGACGCGTGGGCCACTCGCACCAACAATCCGCCGTGTGGTGCGATGCGCGGTTTCGGCGTCGTCCAGGCCTGCTTCGCCCACGAAGGCCAAATGGATCGACTGGCCGAGGCCTTGGGCATGTCCCCCGTCGACATTCGACTCGTCAACGCAATGAAGACCGGCGACAAGTTGTTCACGGGGCAGGTTGTCGACAGCGTCGCCCCGGTTGCCCGCTGCATTCGCGAGACCGCAGACATTCCGTTGCCACCCGAGCCGTCACGCGTCACGGGCTCGCTCGAACTGCCGGGCGGTTCGGGACGCACCTCCGACCCGGGGCACATTCGTCGCGGTGTGGGCTGGGGCGTGTCGATCAAGAACCTCATGTATTCGGAGGGCTTCGACGACTCGGCCGAAGCGAAATGCACCCTCGCCGACGGCGTTGCCACCCTGAAGTTCGCGACGGCCGAAGTCGGCCAAGGCTTCGTTGTTCTCGCCCAGCAGATTGCACGCACCGTGTTGGGCGTCGACACCGTCATCCTCGACACCATCGACACCCAAATCGGATCGGCGGGTTCGACGTCGGCATCCCGGCAGACATGGATGAGCGGTGGTGCCGTCGATGGCGCGTGCCGGCTGGTTCGTGAACGCCTCTTCGAGCACGTCGCGCACCTTCACAACCTCGATCCGTTGCAGCTCGTCATCGAAGGGACCGAAATCGTCGACACGCTCGGACCCCTCCGCGTGGCGGTCGCCGACGCAAGCACCGGTTTGCGAATCGAGCAGACATTCCTGCATCGGCACCGCGCGACCGAGGAACTCGACGAGAACGGCCAGGGAAACTGCCACGTCGCGTTTGCGTTCGTCGCACACCGCGCGGTCGTCGACGTCGACACCGACCTCGGACTCGTGAAGGTCGTCCAAATCGCGACCGCCCAAGACGTCGGTCAGGTTCTGAATCCGATGGCGCTCCTCGGCCAGATCGAAGGCGGCATCGCCCAAGGTCTCGGTTTGGCAGTGATGGAAGAGATCGTTGTCGACGATGGAATCGTCCGCAACCCGAGCTTCACCGACTACTTGTTGCCGACGGCTCTCGACGCTCCCGACGTGGTTGCCATTCCCATCGAGGAATACGAACCCCTTGCCCCCCTCGGGGCCAAGGGCGTCGGGGAACCACCGTGCATATCGGTCACACCTGCCATCGTCGCGGCCATCCGCAACGCCACGGGAAGGGCCATCATGCGCACCCCCGTGCGACCGCAGGACATCTGCCTGGCCGACTGACGCATCGTCAGCGGAGCGAATCAGTCGAAGAGGTCGCGACCCTTGTGGTCGACCGCCGCGGCGAAGTGGCGCTCGGACATTGCTCCGATCAACTGCTTGCCGCGCTCGTTGCCTAGGTCGAATGTCGCTCCGGTGAGAACCGACGTCGAGGTCCCGCCAATGACGTGGGCGATTCGGTAGTCACGCCAGAACGATTCGTCCGGGTAGTCGACCCCGCCTGCCCGCAACGCTGCGAGGTAGTGACCAACCCAACGTTCTTCGTTCTTGCGCCGCACTTCGACGGTCACGCTGCCACCGAGAAGGTAGGCGAGGTCGTAGGCCGCCGGGCCCCGACCGAGACTCTGCCAATCGATGACCGCGACGCGATCCTTGTCGAACATCAGGTTGTCGACTCGGTAGTCGAGATGAAGCATCGTCCATGGCGCCTTCGAGAACTCCTCGCACGCCCGCCAATAGTTCGTCGCGATCCATTCGCCCAGCGCCAGTCCCTCGTCGGACAATCGGTCGCCAAAGTTCGGCTGGAACATCTGCCACAACGCCGGCCACATCTGAGCAAAGGCTTGGATGCGTTCGTGAACGGTGCTCGCCGCCCACGCGATGGCCGGATCATCGGCCTTGCCCCACCAACTGGCGTGGACCGCCGCCAGAGAATCGATCGCCGCAACTGTTTGTGCGTCGGACATCCCTTCGATCTGCGAGACCATCGACAAGCCGCCCATGTCTTCCATCACGATGACGAAGTTCGCGGTACCGGTCTGGATGTCGGCGAAATAGGCCTTTGGTACGAACGCAACGGTCCGGTCGGCGCACTTCGTGTAGAAGTTCACCTCGGCTTCGTACATGCCGAGAGAGATCCCCTGCTCGCGGTTGGCATCGGCTCGCGAGGGTAGCTTCACGACGACCGACGACGGACCGGTGCCCGAGGAGTAGGAGACTTTCGCTCGAAAGATCTCACCCATGACACCGATGCCCTCACCAATTTGCGAGAGTTCGATCCCGGCAATGGAACCCACGCCGACTTTTCCACCGGCCTTCAGGGCCGATTCGAGCCACATTGCGGAGACTTCGCTGATGTCATTTGGGATGGATACTTGCGACATGGCGCGAGACTATCCGCCGACGCCGAAGATGCGCTCGGTGTAGTGGTTCGCGAACACCCCGCTCGGGTCGAGAGTACGGCGGACCGTCTGGAATTCGTCCCACTTCGGGTACAGACCGGCGAGCGCCTCGGAGTCGAGAAAGTGCATCTTCCCCCAGTGCGGGCGGCCGGAGTAGTCGACCATGATCGCCTCGACTTCTCGGAAGTATTCCTCGAAGGGCGTCCCCTTGAACATGTGGACCGCGATGTACGCCGATTCACGACCGTGCGCAGTCGACAGAGTTGCGTCGTCACCGGCGGTGAACCGAACCTCGACGGGGAAGCTGACGCGGAATCCCCGCTCATCGATCATCCGCTTGATGCGCCCGAGCGCTTCGGCGCACGCCGGGCGCGGAATCGAATATTCCATCTCGACAAAGCGCACCCGGCGTTGACTCGCAAAAATCTCGTGGCTGGCATTGGAATATGTCACCTGTCCCGAACTCGGAAGGGCCGTTGCCAAGCGGGGAATGAGCGACGGTCGCGCCCGTCCGAGGCGGCACACCAGTCCGAAGGCGGTGTTCTCGAGAAACGACTTCTGCCACCACTGCCGCATCGGTTGCATTGGTTGCGCGGGCCCGTCGGTCCGGTTGTTCCGTTTGGTCAGGGTCCACTCGGTGTGGGGAATCCAGAAAAACTCGAAGTGCTCGTTCGCGGACACCAAATGGTCGAGGTCGGAGATGATGCGCTCGAAGCGCATCGGCGACTCCCGCGACTCGAGCACGAACGACGGAGTCACCCTGAGGCGAACAGAAGTGATGAGACCCAGTGCACCGACACCAACCTGCGCGGCCCTGAACAACGCTCCGTCGTGTGATTCGATGCGACGCACACCACCCGATCCGTCGACCAGGGAGATGGCGCACACCTGACCTGCGATACCCGTCAAGCCGACACCCGTACCGTGGGTGGAGGTGGATATCGCTCCGGCAATCGTCTGGTACGCGATGTCCCCGAGGTTCGCAAGAGCCCAACCTTGCTTCGCAAGCGCATGGTTCAAGTCGGCGATCGTGACACCGGCCCCAACTTCCACTTCGCCGGTCGCGGGGTCGACGGTTCCGACCTCGCACAGGCGTGCCACATCGATCAACACGTCGTCGGCGACAGCGGCCGCGGTGAAACTGTGACCCGAACCAACGACCTTGACGCGACGCCCCTCGTTCGTCGCGTCGAAGACGAGCTGCCTCGCTTCGGACGCGTCCCGAGGCTCGTACCACGACGTCGGACGGGCCGTCTGGTTTCCCGCCCAGTTGCGCCAGGTTCGCGTCGTCCGCGTGGATGGCATGGTCGACAAAGTACTCTCTTCGCATGTCGTCGCTCGTCGTTCGCAAGTGGTTCGCATCACGAGAAGAAACATCAATTGTCCTCGGGCGCACACTCGCCACGCCATCGGTCCGTGCTGTTGCTGCAGCCGTGGTCACCAACCCCTTCGCAGGGCGCTTTGTTGATGATCTCTCGCCTCTCGTCAACGCCGCGCCGTGGCTCTCGGGCGAGCTCGCGGCCAGGTGCCTGGCTGCGCTCGGTGCCACGGTCGACGACATCACCGCGTACGGCAAAGGCGCGATCGTCGGCCTCGATGGTGAGGCCGAGCATGCCGCGGCACTGATTCACCCGACGTTCGGTGCACCCGTGCGCGCCGCGATCGGCGGCGGCGCCGCCATCATTCCGTCGACGAAGGTGGTGGCGGCGGCCGGATTCCGACTCACGATGCCGGTCACGAACCGCCACGACATCTGGGTCTTCGACGACATGGACGCCGCCTCATTTGCCATCGACGACGCTCCGCGACCCGACGAGATCGTCGTCGCACTGTGTTACGCCACCGGCGGGCGCCCCGCCCACCGGACACAGAAGGCCAACTGAGGTTTCACGTGTTCAAGGCAATCATTCTGCTCACCCGGGGCGCCGACCAGTCCCCTGCTGACTTTCGGCAGTGGTGGCTCGAGCACCACGCTCCGCTCGCCCGACAACTCCCCGGGCTACGGGGTCTCACGTTCAATCTGGTCGCCCCGGACCTGAACAGGCCCGAAGACCCGCCCTACGACGGCGTATCCGAGCTGTGGTTCGACAGCCGCGAGGCCTTCGACGCGGCATACGCGTCCGAACTCGGCAAGAGGGTCGCATCCGACTCGCTGCAGCACGTCAGCGGTCGCTTACGGTTGTTCGTGGAAGAGCACGTCCAAGAAAGGCTTCAGTCATGACTGCAGTTGAAAACAACCCGGGAGTTTCTCAGTCCCGCGGCGCCAAGGTCCAGGACATCTTGAAGACCGACACGCGCCCCGTGCCGAAAGCGTTCCTCGATTTTGCCAGCCCGTATGTTGGCTCGGAGGAAGTTCCGAAGTCGCGTTTCACGTCGCCTGAGTTTGCAGCGCTCGAGAAGCAGTACGTCTGGATGAAAACATGGCAGTTCGCCTGCCTCGAGGACGAACTGAAAGAGCCGGGTTCGCACGTTGTCTACGACGTTGCCGACGAATCGCTGATCATCATCCGTGGCAAGGATGGCGAGATTCGCGCCCTGCACAACGCTTGCATGCACCGCGGCACTCGGCTCGCAGACGACGCAGGTCGTGTCGACTCCTTCGTGTGTCCGTTCCACGGTTGGGAATGGGACAACAAGGGTGACCTCGTCAACGTGCCGGGGTCTTGGGACTTCCCGCAGTTCATCCACGGATCGAAGCCGACGTGTCTTCCCCAGGCAAAGGTGGCCACATGGGACGGTCTCGTTTTCGTCAACTTCGACCAGAACGCCAGACCCTTCGAGGAGTACGCGGCGAAAATGATCGAGCACTTCAAGGAATTCCCTCTCTCTAAGCGCTACAGGGCGTTTCACGCCGTGAAGGAAGTCGAGTGCAACTGGAAGGTCTTGATGGAGGCCTTCAGCGAGGGGTACCACGTGCTCGTGACGCACCCGCAGATCGTTCCGTTCTGTGGCGACGAAAACAGTGAGTACTCGATTTATCCCGACAACCCCGAAGTGACGCGCTTCTTCAACCCGTTCGGCGTTCAGTCTCCACATATTCTCGAAACGCTGTCCGAAGAGACGATCGCCGAAGAGTTCGTCGCCTTCTCGAGTCGCAGTCGTGGCTACTCCGACCAGACGCGGCCCGAGGTGCCCGCGGGCGTCGAGGCACGTGCCTACGTTGCCGACACGTTCCGCCAGCGAATGTCAGCCATGTTCCGCGCCAACCTCGACAACTACTCGGACTCCGAGATTCTCGATGCGGTGCTGTACCACTTGTTCCCCGCCTTCGCTCCGTGGGCCGGCATCGGCCAACCACTCATGTATCGCTGGCGCCCCGGCCGAACACCCGACACCGCTTTCATGGACGTCATCCGTATGGTGGTCGTGCCCGACAACGAGCCGAAGCCCGATCCGGCGCCAACCACGAAACTGCGCCGTGATCAGCGGTGGGTCGAAGCCCCCGGGATGGCCGGACTCGCCGACGTCTTCGAGCAAGACATGTCGAACGTGCCCTACGTTCAGCAAGGACTCAAGTCGTCGGGCAAGAAGACGGTGACCTACGCGAACTACATGGAAGGAAAGTTGCGCCACTTCCACAAAATGCTCGACATCTACATCGAAGAGGGGCTTCGCGCCGACGGCAAGAGCCTCGACGTGCTCGATCCCTACCGGGTGGGTGCACAACTCGACTGACCAGCAGTACCCCGCCGACTAATCTCGTGCACGGGGGTAGCAACGTGTTGTCAGTCAAAGAAGCCGGTCAGGTCTTTGTCACCCCGGCTGCGTACGCCGACGAGAATCTTTTTTATCAAGCGTGTGCCGTTCTGCGGCGGCAAGACCCAGTCCATCTCGTCCAACACGACAACTTCAATCCATTCCACGCAGTCACTCGCCACGCAGACGTCCTGTCGGTCGAGCTGCGCCATAACGTGTTTCGCAACGAGCCACGTTCGGTGCTCGGAACGAGAGCCGACGACGAACGTGCGGCAAAGAACGGCAATCTGCTCCGCACCCTGATCCACGTCGACGGGGCCGAACATCGCGCGCTGCGCGGCATCACCTCCGACTGGTTCCTCCCCAAGAGCCTCGCCCGACTCGACGATCGCTTGTCCGGCCTTGCCCGAGCTTCCGTCGATCGCATGGTGGACATGGGCGGTGAGTGCGACTTTGCCCGCGACATCGCCATGCCACTGCCCCTCAACGTCATTCTCGCGATTCTCGGTCTTCCCGAGACCGACTACCCACGCATGTTGAAGCTGACCCAGGAGCTGTTCGGCAACGCCGACGAAGAACTGCGCCGCGGATCCACGCCCGAGGCGCTGATTGCCGTCGTGCAGGACTTCTTCGCCTACTTCACCGAACTCACCCGCCAGCGTCGCCAGGACCCCCAGGACGATCTCACGTCGGTCATCGCCAATGCGCTGATCGACGGCCAGCCGCTCACCGACATCCAGACGATTTCGTATTACGTGATCGCCGCCACGGCGGGTCACGACACGACTTCAGCCTCGATGGCGGGCGGGTTGCACGCCCTCATCGAGAACCCTGATCAACTCGAACTTCTGAAGGCCCGTCCCGAACACATCGCGACCGCCGTCGACGAAATCATCCGCTGGGTGACCCCTGTCAAACACTTCATGCGCAACGCCAGCGAGGACGCCGAGGTCGGCGGAAAGATGATCCGCAAGGGCGAGAGCGTTCTTCTCTCGTACCCCTCGGCAAACCGCGATGAGACCGTATTCACCAATCCCGATCGTTTCGACATCACGCGCAGCCCGAACAAACACCTCGCTTTCGGTTTCGGAGTCCACTATTGCCTGGGCGCCCTGCTTGCGCGCATGGAGCTGCGCGCTCTGTTGGCCGAGCTGATCCCGCGCCTCGATCATGTCGAGCTTGCCGGCGAGCCCGCACTCATGAAGACGCTGTTCGTCGGCGGGCTGAAGCGACTGCCGATCAAGTACTCCGTACGAGAAGCAGCGTGAGTGAACCCGAGACCGGCGCCGCGCCGGACAGCGCCTTCGGTGTGCTGCGCCTGCACTCGTTTCGCTTGCTGTGGATCAACACCCTCGGCTTCGTTCTCGTTCAGTCGACTCAGCGGTTCGCCTTTGTCTGGCTGATCCTCGAGCTCGGTTCGAAATCCGACGTCAGCGGGCGCCTTCTGTTCGTCATGGGTCTGCCCGCACTCTTCATCTCGCTTCCCGTTGGCGTCGTCAGTGACCGTGTCAACAGGCGTCTGCTCCTCATGCTCAGCCAAACGGGCGCCTTTGCAATCACGCTGATCACCTCCGTTCTCGTCTCGACCGATCGCATCACCACCGGTTCGGCGACACTGTGCGCCGCGATTCTCGGGCTCTTCATCGCCATCGGTCAGCCGGTGCGCACGGCGATAGTTCCGACACTCGTTCCGCAGGAACATCTCATGAACGCGATTATCGTGTCCGTCGTCGCTTCGAACCTTGCCTTGATCCTGGGGCCCGCCATCGCCGGACCTGCCATCGCCCGTTGGGGAACCGAAGGCGCTTTCTGGGTCCAAGCAGTCCTCTACGGCCTGGGTTTCATCGTTCTCGTCCCGCTCAAGTTGCCTCCCGTTCAGACGCGATTGGATCGACCCCATCTTCGCACCGAACTCGCCACCGGCATCGGGTTCATCGCGCGACACATAGAGATCCGGACCCTCTTCATTCTCCTCATGGGGAGCGTCATTTTCATGATGTCGCCGTGGATGGTTCTCGGCCCGCAATTTGCCCGCGAGCAAGTTGGCGCGACCGGATCGTCGGCCACATTGCTGTACACCATGCTGGGCCTCGGGCAGTTCGTCACATCGATGTGGTTGCTTCGCAACTCGCACCGCGTCCGGAAGAAGGGCCTGTGGTTCATGCTTGGTCTCACGTCGGGCTCGATCGTTCAGATCTTCATCGGTCCTGCACCTTCGTACATGGGCCTCGCATTGATTCTCTTCGCATGGGGACTCACGGGGGGCTTCTACCTCAACCTGAACCAAACGCTGCTGCAGCGCAACACGCCACCCGAAGTGATGGGTCGCGTCATGTCGGTACACAGCCTCCTCATGGTCGGACTTGCACCGATGGGTGCTTTGGCTGTGGGGTACGCCGCCCGCCACTTGCATTCCCTCCCGGAGACGATTTCGGGAACGGGAGCCGCAATGCTGGTGCTCGTCCTCATCGTGTTGGCTACCCAGCGCAAATTCCGCGCGCTCTCCTGACTTCCCCCGCGGTCACGTTGCGCCGTATCGTTTGGTCATGTCCGAATTGGCCGTCTGGCGAGCCCATCCGAGCGACATCGAGCCGATGATCGCGACCAACCCGAACATCAAGGGCGAAGTTCACGTGCGCGTCATCAGCCGAACTCCGACCGTTCTCGAGAACACCTTTCCTCCGAACACGTGGCTCGGACGTCACGTCCACGCCTCTGACACGCTCTACATCATCAAGGAGGGCGAGTTCCACATCGAAGGCGAAGGAGTCTTTCGCCCGGGTGACGTGAGGTTCGTCGCAAAAGGGCATGCCTACGGACCCGAGTGGGCCGGGCCCGATGGTGCGAAGCTACTGATCGTCGCCGTCAACGGAAGTTTCGGCACCGACTGGGTCTGACGCCGAACGCCGTCTCAGGGTTCGGAGTGCAGCCACAACGTGTCGGCATCCGAGCGTGGACTCGTCCTCGACGCGCACACCACGACACGCTGGCCCGCTGATACGTAACCGGCAGCCCGCACTGCATCGAGAGCAAGTGGAATGGCGTCCTCGATGCGTCCCGGGCGGTCGACCACGGTGGGCAAGACACCCCTCAACGCGACCAGAATTCGCGCAGTCGCGGGGTCTGGGGTGACGGCGAGAATAGGCGCACTCGGCCGACAGGCGGCCAATAAACGGGCGCTGTAGCCGGTGTAGGTCAGCGCCAGAATCGCATGAGCATCGATGCGCTTGGCGAGGGCGCTTGCCGCCGCCGTCACCGCTGCCGTCGCGGGGTTGGCATCGGCAAACAGATTCGGCAGGTTGACGTCGGCCTCTGCTCCCCTGCAGATGCGTGCCATCGCCCGCACCGCGCCGGCAGGGTCGTCGCCAACGGCGGTCTCGCCCGACAACATCACCGCGTCGAAGCCGTCTCTCACCGCGGCCGACACGTCGGCGACTTCCGCACGGGTCGGGCGCGTCGAGGAAATCATCGACTCGAGCATCTCGGTCGCACAGATCGATACCTTTCCCATCTCAATGGCCCGTCTTGCGAGTCGTCGTTGCACGGGTGGCACGTCCTCGTAGGGGATCTCGACCCCGAGGTCACCGCGCGCCGCCATCACGCCATCACCCGCGGAAAGGATCCCATCCAGGTCGGCGAGCGCCTGTGGACGTTCGATCTTTGCGATGACCAAACCGGCAGAACCAAACAGTGCTCGTACCTGTTCGACATCGCGCGACGACTGAACGAACGAAACGGCAACGATCTCGACGCCGCGTTCGCGTGCCACCGTGATGTCGGCCCGGTCCTTCTCCGACAGCAGGTCACCGGAAATCGATGTGTCCGGAAGATTCACACCCTTGCCCCGGTTGAGCACTCCGCCATCGACGACGAGCACACGCAGCGACTTCTCATCGACCGAAACGATTCGACACGAAATCCGTCCGTCGTGAAGCAACAGTCGCTGCCCGGATTCGATGGCAAGACTGGTCGAACCCGACATGAGATCGTCGAGACCCAACTCCGCCAGAGAGAAAACGACCTCGTCGCCGTCCGACAGATCGCGTGCCTCGCCCACGTAGCGCATCTTCGGGCCCTGAATGTCGACGAGCACCGCAGCCAAAGGTGCCGCACGACGAACGAGGCCGATCGACTCGCGCAAACCATCCGTCGTCAGGTGCGAGCAGTTCAACCGGAACACCGACGCCCCTGCCTCGACGAGAGCTCGTACCCCCTCGTCGGACGCCGATGCCGGCCCCAGCGTGGCAACGATCTTGGTTCTGCGGTCCACTTTTCCTCCGTCAGCGCCTTCCGATGCGAGAATACGGTATGGCCCTCGCCCGTAGCGCGACTCAGACGATCGTCACACTCGACCTCGAAGGTGTCCTCGTACCCGAAATTTGGATCGCGGTCGCCGAGACCACCGGAATCAAGGAACTTCGACGCACGACTCGCGACGAACCCGACTACGACGTTCTCATGCGAGGGCGACTGGAGATACTCGACGCACACGGCCTCACGATGTCGGCCATCGAAGAGGTGATTGCAACTCTTTCCCCTCTCGACGGCGCCCGAGAATTCCTCGACGAGCTGCGATCGATCACCCAGGTGGTCATTTTGTCGGACACATTCGAACAGTTCGGCCGGCCGTTGATGCGCCATCTCGGCATGCCGACCCTCGTATGTCACCGCCTCGTCGTGGAGGACGATCGCATCGTCGACTACGACCTGCGCCTCGACGACCAGAAGCGTCGCGCGGTCGAGGCGTTCCAAGCCCTCAACTACCGCGTCATCGCGGCCGGAGACTCGTACAACGACACCGCGATGCTGGGGGCGGCCGAACACGGTTTCCTCTTCCACGCTCCCGACAACGTGAAGCGTGAGTTTCCCCACTTTCCCGCGCTCGACTCGTACGGCGATCTTCTCGCCAACATCAAACAAGTGCTCTGACCGACATGCCCAACACGTCGCGCGAACTCTGGCGAATGGTCGAGCCCTACCACCAAGTTGCCTACAGGTCGCCCGAAGCAACCGCCGCCTACACGACTCTCGGTCTCACCACCCCGCCCCACCAGTACTTCGCCAACCGTCTCGCCGTCATGGGTCCCGTGGGGACAACCACGGCATCAGCGGTCCTTTTCGGGTTCAGTCCGTCGTACGTCGCGACCGCCGTTCCCGAGATCTGGAAGATTGCCGAGCCGCAGAGAATCTGCGACGCCCGCCGCGATGCCGCAGTGGCGTGCCTCAGGCGCATCGTGCCCGGAATCGAAACTTCGCCGCTGACATTCGAACTCGCACACATCGCCCGCGACCTCGTCCTGCGCCTCGATTACGCGGGAAGCCCCATCGGAGCAGCTTGCTTCGACCAGGCCTACCCGGACTCGCCCGACGCCGGTCTCTGGCATTCGTGCACGGTGCTACGCGAACACCGTGGCGACACACATTGGCGAGCAACCGCGGCCCACGGCATCGATCCGGTCGAGTGCCACATTCTTCATGCCGCCGATGGAGCCATGCCGGAGGACCTGTTGCAACGGGTGTCGGGCTGGGACGATGTCGCCTGGGCCGATGCCAAGCATCGCCTTGCGCGTCGGGGAATCATTGAGATCAACGAAGACCGTCCGGTTCTGACCGACGATGGTCGTACGACGAAGCGCGCCATCGAGGCTGCCACGGACTCCCACGCGGACCACGCCATCGAAGCCGTCGGCGCCGCGCGGGTACTCGAACTGCGCGAACGGATGCGACCATGGATCGCGATGATCATGGACGCCGACGTCATCGGGGCCTGGAAGATGCGCGAAGCGCTGTGGCGCGAAGAGTGAGGCCGCGTTAGTTACGGCCCAACAGTCCGCCGATGACACCGCCACCGCCGGGCTGACTCGCAGGCAGCAACGACGAGATCCAACCGATCAGCTCTTGCGGGTTGCGGGTTTGGGTCCACACCCTTCCGGGACCCTGGAAGTCGAGAACCAGGCCTTCGCCACTCTTGAACATCTGCACGATGCCACCTGTCGCCTTGCGAATGTTCATCTGCACCGACGACTCGTAGGCCACCATGTGACCGGAATCGACGGTGATGCTCTCACCGGTTGCGAGGTTCCACTCTTCGAGGCCTCCGTAGCACCCGAAGACGATGAGTCCATCGCCCTCGGCCCGCAGGATGAATCCACCCTCGGATCCGAACATGTTCTTGAAGCCACCCCACTGGGTGTCGAGCGTGACTGACTTTTCATTGGCCAACCAACTGCCGCGCGAGATGAAGAGGGGCATCGCACTGGAGACCGTCTGCACCGTCATGTCACCGGGCAGACGTGCGGCCACGTCGACAAAACCACCCGAGGCCGGCGCCGTGTAGGTCGACACGAAGAGGCTCTCACCACCGAGCGCCGCCCGCTTCAGTGACTTCATGACCCCGCCCTCGGCCTTGGCGACCAGGTTGACACCCGTCGACATCGCCATCATCGCGCCGGATTCGACCTGAACAGCCTCACCCCCGGCCAACTGGATGCGTGCGACTGCGAACGAGGGATTCTGACGGACCGTGACCTGCATGGTCACACTCTACACACTGGTGTCGAAGGGGGGACTTGAACCCCCACGCCCTTGCGGGCGCCAGCCCCTCAAGCTGGTGCGTCTGCCTATTTCGCCACTTCGACGTGGATGTCCGAAGCCTAACTGCGGGTCGAACGACCGCCAACCGCGGTTGGGCCGTGACTACTCGGCTAGGAGCATGGCGAGCGCAATCACTGTGAGGAACCAGGTGAGCGCGAACACCGTGGTGATGCGGTTCAGGTTGCGTTCGGCTGCTGCCGAACCGAGAGCTGCGCCGCCTCCGCCACCGAACATGTCGGACAAGCCGCCGCCACGTCCGCTGTGCAGCAAAATGCCGACGATCATGGCGAACATGGACGCCACGTTGATGATCACAGCCACGATGGTGATGAGGTCACGCACGGCGCTGAACTCTAGTCCGCCGCCTCCGGAAAATGACAGGAAACCGACCGCCCGGTGGGGTCGGAGATCAGTTCGGGAACCTGCGAAGCACAGATTTCCGCAGCCTTCCAGCATCGGGTGCGGAAACGGCATCCGGTTGGTGGGTCGACGGGCGAGGGTACGTCGCCGTCGAGCGTGATGCGAGTACGGGCCTTTTCCTTGTGTGGATCGGCGACCGGAACCGCGGAGAGCAATGCCTTGGTGTACGGGTGCCTGGGATTCGAGTAGATCTGACCAACCGGACCAATCTCGACGATCTTTCCGAGGTACATGACCGCCACTCGATCGGCGATGTGGCGGACGACCGAAAGGTCGTGCGCGATGAAGAGATACGCGAGTCCGAGTTTGCGCTGCAGATCCTGAAGCAAATTGATGATGCCCGCCTGCACGCTGACGTCGAGCGCGGAGACCGGTTCGTCGAGTACGAGGAGCTTCGGTTCCACGGCAAGCGCTCTGGCGATGCCGATTCGCTGCCGTTGGCCACCCGAGAACTCGTGGGGGTAACGGTTCCCGTGTTCGGGATTCAAACCGACCATGGCGAGAAGCTCTCCCACCCGTTCGGCCTCTTTGCCGATCGCAAGGCCGTGCGTGCGCAGCGGTTCGGCGATCGTCTGGCTCACCTGCATCCGTGGATTGAGTGACGCGTAGGGGTCTTGGAACACGATCTGCATTTCACGACGTAGCGGTCGCATTTCGCGCGGAGAGAGCGCGGTGAGCTCGCGTCCTTCGAAGGACACGGAACCCGACGTTGATTTGATGAGCTGCAGCACGCTTCGGCCCGTGGTCGACTTGCCACAGCCACTTTCGCCAACCAGACCGAGTGTTTCACCGGCCGCCAAGTCGAACGACACGTCGGACACGGCCTGCACCTTGCCGACCACGCGACGCACCACCCCGGCCGAACGGACGGGGAATTCCTTCACGAGATTGCGTACTTCGAGAAGCGCCAACTAGACCACTTCCTCGCGCTGGAAGATCGACCGCTTGTCGGACATCGCGGCAATTTCTGCCGCCCGATGACAGGCGACACCATGGATCATCGACGGCGCGACCGGAGCCGGCTCGGAGGCGGTGCACGCCGCCACGGCGAGCGGACAGCGCGGTGCGAACTGACAGGCGTCTTGCACGCGCATCAACGACGGTGGGGCACCCTTGATTTGGTTCAAGCGACGACCGTGGCTGTCCTCGCCCGGGATCGCCCCCAGAAGCCCGATCGTGTACGGCATCTGCGGGTCGTCGAAAACCTCTTCGATGCCTCCCGACTCGACCACGCGGCCGGCGTACATGACGAGAAGCCTGTCGGCGATACCGGCGAGAACCCCGAGATCGTGGGTGATGAAGATGATCGCGGTGCCGGTCTCTCGTCGAATGCGCTGCAGGGTGTCGAGGATCTGGGCCTGCACCGTCACGTCGAGGGCGGTCGTCGGTTCGTCCGCGATCAAAACTTCGGGGTCGTTCGCGATCGCCATAGCGATGACGACGCGCTGACGCATTCCCCCCGAAAACTCGTGTGGGTACGAGTCGAACCGGTCCTCGGGATTGGGAATTCCCACGAGACGCAACAAGTCGACCGCGCGCGAACGGGCCTCGGCCTTCTTCGTCTTTCGGTGCGCGCGAATCGTCTCGACCAACTGCCAACCCACCGTGTAGACGGGGTTCAACGAGGTCATCGGGTCCTGAAAGATCATCGCGATACGTTTCCCGCGGATGTCGCGCATCTCGTTCGGGTACCGACCGACGATTTCCTCCATACCGATCCGCACCGAACCCGACACCTGCGCGGTCTTCGGAAGGAGTCCCATGATGGCGAGATTCGTGACAGATTTCCCGCACCCGCTCTCCCCCACGATGCCAAGAACCTCGCCGCGGCGCAGGTCGAACGAGACGCCTCGCACGGCTCTCACCACGCCGTCGTCCGTCGGAAAATCAACGGCCAGATCGCGCACCTGCAACAACGTCTCGGTCACGACCTGACCCTTGTCTGTTTCGGGTCGAAGGCGTCACGCAGACCGTCCCCGACGAAATTCACTCCGAGACAAATCACAATGATGAAAATGCCGGGAAACCAAAAGAGCCATGGCCGGGTTTGGAATGCTGCCTGGTAATCGCTGACCAGGAGACCGAGGGACGAGTCGGGGGCCTTCACGCCGAGACCGAGGTAGGACAGCGCGGTCTCCACGAGAATAGCTCCGGCAATCGATAGCGTCGCGGACACGATGATCGGTCCGAGGGCATTCGGCAGCACGTGCCGGAAGATGATGCGCCGATCGCGCACCCCGATGGCTCGGGCGGCTTCGACGAACTCCTTCTCCCGCAACGCGAGAAATTCACCACGCACGATTCGCGCGGTTCCCTGCCAACTCAGGACGCCGAGCAATAGCGACAGGAGCCACCACGAACCGCCGCCGTCGAACTGCCAGGAGATGCAGCCCGCGAGAATCAGGAGCGGAATGGTGAGCAAAAGGTCGGTGATTCGCATGATCACCGCGTCCGTCCAGCCACGGAAGTACCCGGCAATTGCACCGAGAGTCACGCCGATCGTCGTCGAGAGAATCGACACGACGAGTGCGATGAGGATCGACCGCTGCGCCCCACGCAGCGTGAGGGCGAGCATGTCCTTACCGAGCGAGTCGGTACCGAAGGGGTGCGTCCACGAAGGTGGCTGGGATAGGTTCGCGGTGTCGCGCTCCATGTAGTCGAAACGCCAGATGTACTTGCCGAAAATCGACGCGAAAAAAATGAGGGACAGGACGATCAGGCTCACCATCGCAAGCCTGTGCCGGAAGAATCGACGCACGATCGTGCGCCACTGCGACCGAACCTCGATGGCAAATTCCGTGTCGTGGGATCCGACGATTGTCGACACGTCAGCCCAGCCGGATCCGAGGGTCGAGAACGGCGTAGATGATGTCGGCGACGATGTTGAAGAGGATCGTGAAGGTTGCCGTGATCATCACAAAGGCCAACAGACGGTTCGGATCCGGCGTCGGATTCGACAACGAGTCGAGGAAGAAATCGCCCATGCCGTTCCACGCGAACACGCGCTCCGTGATCACTGCACCCGCAATGAGCCCGCCCCAACTCAAGGTGGCGATCGTGGCGATCGGGATGAGCGCGTTGCGGAAGGCGTGGCGCATGATGACCCTCGTTTCCGAGAGGCCCTTCGCGCGCGCAGTCCTCACATGGTCTGCACTCAGTTGCTCGAGCATCGAGGCCCGCATGTAGCGGCTGTACCCGGCATACGAGATGGTGAAGAGAACGATGACGGGCAAAACACCGTGTCCGACGTAGCTCCAGAGACGAGAAGCGAAACTGTCGGACAGGTCTCGTGGCTCGGACCCGAGGGTCTTGACGAACCGTCCGTATTCGCGATTCTTGAAATAGAAGAATGCCGACAACATGACCAACGCGGTGACACCAAGCGAGACGCCGCCCCACTTGAGTCCTGCTCCCGGCTTGGCGAGGCGCAGACGCTCGCGTTTGCGTCCGATGAGATAGAAAGAACCACCCAAAAATGCGGTGATCACGACCGCGAAAGCCAGCGAGATTCCCGGGTTCTCGAGCCAGTCGTTGAATTTGATCGCCCCAAAGACCTTCAGGAGATTCGCGAACCAGAAGACGGGCAGCGAAAAGAAAAGAAACGACACGAATGTCGTCGAATAGTCGAAACCGGAGTACTGCCGGACGCCGCTGACGATGCCGATCATCAATCCGATTGAAATGGCGATGAGCTCTGCGATGAGTACGAGACGCAATGTGTACTTGATGGCCGACCACAACTGCGGCCAGACCGGCCTGTTCTTCATGTCGGTGCCGAGGTCTCCCCTGACGAAATCCCCGGCCCAATTTGTGTAGCGCTCGACGAACGGCTTGTCGAGGCCGAGTCGAACTTCCTCGTTTTTGATCACTTGCGGCGAGATGCCCGGCTTCGCCCTCAGGTTCTCGAGTGGGTCGCCGGAGTTGATCACCAGGAAAAAGGTGAAAACACTCGCGAGAAACAACACAGGCACCGCGATGAGCAACCTGCGAATGATGAATGCCGTCACTGACGGAACCCTCTCCCACGGACGAAGGTGGGCGGGGTCTCCCCCGCCCACCTCACGTTCGTGCCGTTCAGTGGCTGGTTACTTGGTCCAGGTCTCCGCGTTCCACGTGACGCCCGCGAAGCTGTTCGGGACGACGCCCGACACGGTTCCGGCATTCGCGTAGAGCTCGGTCCACTGGGTCAGCGGGATCGTCACCATGTCGTCCCAGATCATCTGGTCGAGCTGGTTGTAGAGGTCCGCACGCTTGGCTTCATCCAATTCGGAATCGGCCTGGTTGGTGAGGTCCACGATCTTATCGTTGACGTAAGCGTTCCAGTTCTGGCCACCACCCTGCTCGGCGGGGAGGTAGATGGAGTTGTTGCTCGCCAGAGCCACAGTTGCGACCCACGCAAAGAGCGCGATGTCGTAGTCACCGGCGGGCAGACGAACCGCGTTGAAGTCTTCTGCCGGATCGTCGGTCAGTTCGATGCCTGCCTCCTTGCAGGCAGCGGCCGCAAGTTCGTTCGTCTGCTGACGACGCGGGTTCGGGTCACGACGACCGAGGCGCAGGGAGAGCTTCTTGCCGCCCTTTGCGTAGAAGCCGTCGTCGCCCAGCTTGTAGCCATCCTCTTCGAGGAGCGACTTGGCGAGGGCAACATCACGCTTGCCGAACTGGCCACTGCCGTCCTTGTAGAAGGGCGAGTTCGGCATGAAGATGCGGTTGTTCAACACCTGGGCCTCGGGATCGACGCTGCGATACAGCGTCGTCACGATTTCCTCGCGGTCGATACAAGCGGCAAATGCCTGGCGAACCTTGAGGCTCTTCAGGTGCTCGTTCTTCAGGTTGAGGTCGTAGTGCTCGAAGACGGTTCCCGCTTCGAACTGCAGGTTGACGCCTTCAATCCCCTTGATCTGCTCGACCAGATCGACGTTCGGCTGGGGCGTGATGACGTCAACTTCGCCGTTCTGCAACGCAGCCGGCTGCTGTGTCGCATCGGGGACCTGCTGGAAGATGATCTTGGCCACCTTGCCCGGTTCACCCCACCACTTCGGGTTGCGCTCGAGCGTCAGGCTCTGACCGGTCGTGAACTCGGTGATGACATACGGACCGCCGGACACCGCGACCTCGGGCTTGAAGCCGACGAAGCCGGTGTTCCAGAAGTCGGCGACCTTGTAGAGATCGGCATCGGAAAGCTCAGCCGTCAGGTCGGCCACGCCCGACTCGCGCTCGACGACATGCGCCGGCAGGAGGCCGCCGAACATCGTCTTCCAATCGGCGAAGATCTTCGAGTAGACGGAGGTGACTGTCTTGCCGTCTTCCGAGCAGGTGACACTGTCGACGAGTTCGTAACCGGTGGTGCTCGCGGTGTTCCACACCGGGACCGGGTTGCCCTCTTCGTCCTTCAGTTCGGCTCCGGCCTCATCCTTGCGGTTGCCGTCCTTGCCGTTGCTGGAACGCCATGCGAGCACGAAGTCGTCGCAGTCGATTGCCTCTCCGTCACTCCACACTGCTGCAGGGTTGAGGACGTATTCCACCGTGAACGGATCCTCCGAGGTCACGGTGACCGACGACGCAATGGGTTCGTAGGTCTTGTTCGTGGCGTCCGGGTTGAAGAAGATCGGTCCGGGAAGTAGCTGGTTCAACACCAACGTGTTGGCGAACAAACCTTGGTCGGCCGCGCCGTTGTTGTACGAGGTGTACTCCTGCTCGGCTGCGTAGACCACCGTGGCATCTTCAACCGCCGCAGCCGTGGTGTCCGCGGTGGCAGTGGTGTCTGCCGTGGCGGTTGTGTCGGCCGTTGTGTCGCCCGACGATCCGCCATCGTCGCCACACGCCGCGGCAACGAGCGAAAAGCCCACCGCACACGCGAGGACGACCCTCTTGCGGGTCTTCTTCATGTGTTCCTCCCCTTTGTCGCACGCCGCGACGCTTGCTGGACCGCCGTACACGGCCCGAATGTTTGATGACCGCAAATTACCATGTGGTAAGCGGGGCGGCGGGAGGCGGACGTCAGGCGGCGTGGAGGCGGTACTTGACGATTCGGGCGAATTCGTCCGGGTCGAGACTGGCACCACCGACCAAGGCACCGTCGATGTCGGGCTGCGCCATCAGCTCGGCGATGTTTCCGGCCTTCACCGACCCTCCATACTGGATCCGCAACGCTCTTGCCGCCTCGTTGCCGTGCGACGCCCGCACCTCGCCCCGGATTGCCCCGCAGACGGCCTGCGCATCGGCCGCGGTTGCGGTTCGCCCCGTGCCAATCGCCCAGATCGGCTCGTAGGCAATCACCAATTTGGACACCGTGTCGGGGGCGCGCTTGGCCAGGGCTGATCGCACCTGTCCGATCACCTTCGACTCGGTCGAACCGGCCTCACGTTCTTCGAGGGTCTCTCCGACGCAGACGATCGGCGTCATCGCAGCCTTCAGGATCGAGGTCGTCTTGTTCGCAACCATCTCGTCGGTTTCACCGAAGATCTCGCGGCGTTCGCTGTGACCCACGATCACGTACTTCACCGAGAGCTTGGCCAACATCGACGGGGCAACCTCGCCCGTGAAGGCCCCTTTTTCTTCAAAATGGCAATGCTGGGCACCGAGGAGAAACCTCAACTCATCCGCTTCGATCAGGGTTTGAACACTGCGGATGTCGGTGAAGGGCGGGTGCAGCGAGACGTCGACCGCATCGAAGTCTTCCTTCGTCACGAGATAGTTCAGTTTCTGAACCAACTGGATTGCCTCGAAGTGGTTCAGGTGCATCTTCCAATTGCCACTGATCAACGGCTTTCGTGCATCACTTGACATTGGGTGCCCCTCTCAACGCGGCAAGACCCGGCAGATCACCGAATTCGAGGAACTCGAGCGAAGCGCCACCGCCCGTCGAGACGTGGTCGACGCTGTCGTCGAGCCCAAACTGGGCGAGCGCTGCGGCACTGTCGCCACCGCCGACGACAGTGAAGGCCTTCGTGTCAGCCACGGCCTGCGCAACCGTCTTCGTACCGTTCGCGAAACGCGGGTCTTCGAACATTCCCATGGGCCCATTCCAAAAGACCGTTCTCGCGTCCATGATCACGTCGCAGAACGCGGCCGCGGTGCCCGGCCCAATGTCGAGGCCCTTCGACCCCTCGGGAAGCCGGATGCCGAAAGTGGCGTAGTTGCCGCTCGCGTCGACCCCGACGATGTCTTCCGGAAGATGAATCGGCTTCGGACCGTCGAGGAGCCGCCGACAGAAGGCCACCTGATCGAGCTCGCAGATCGAATCACCCACCGGCATGCCTTTCGCCGCGAGGAACGTGAAACACATGCCTCCGCCGATGACGAGTGCGTCAACCGTCTGCAACAGAGCCTCGATGACACCCAGTTTGTCGCTCACCTTTGCCCCACCCAGCACCGCAACAAACGGTCGCTTCGGGTGCTCCCGCAGACCCCCGAGTATTTCGGCTTCTTTCTGCAGCAGACGCCCCGCGGCCGACGGAAGGGTCTTCGGCGGGCCAACGACGGAGGCGTGCGCGCGGTGCGCGGCCCCGAATGCGTCGTCGACGTACGCGTCGAATCCTGTGACGAGCTGCGCAACGAAGTCGTCACTGTTCGCCTCTTCGCCGGGATTGAAGCGGAGGTTCTCGAGGAGTTCGACTCCCGGCGCGAGTTCCGCGAGCCGCGCGCGCACGGGATCCATCGAGTATTTCTGGACGGGCTTTCCCTTCGGTCGGCCGAGATGACTCGCGCACACAACCTTGGCTCCGCGCGAGGTCAACCACTCGATTGTCGGGAGCGCGGCCCGAATACGAAAATCGTCGGTGATCGATCGAGCCTGATCGGGCCCCTCCATCGGCACGTTGAAGTCCGTCCGCACGAGAACCCGCTTGCCCGCGACATCCCCCAGGTCTTCGAGCACCGGTAAACGCGCCACGATCAGCCCTTCAGCGTGGCGCCGATGTGTCTCGTCAAGTCGACGAGCCTGTTCGAGTATCCCCACTCGTTGTCGTACCACCCCAGAACCTTCACGAGATTTCCCATCGACATCGTGAGATCGCTGTCGAAAATGCACGAGTGAGGATTCGTCACGATGTCACTCGACACGATCGGCGCTTCGGTGTATTCGAGCACACCCTTCAAAGGACCAACGGCGGCGGCCTTGAAGGCTGCGTTGATCTCGGCCACCGTCGCCGGCTTCTTCAGATTCGCCACGAAGTCGGTGATCGACCCCGTCGGCACCGGCACGCGGAGTGCGGTGCCATCGAGCTTGCCTTTCATGGCGGCCATCACGAGGCTGGTGGCGCGCGCAGCGCCGGTGTTTGTGGGCGTGACGTTGATGGCCGCACCACGGGCCCGACGCAGGTCGCTGTGGGGACCATCGACCAGTTGCTGGTCGCCCGTATAGGCATGGACCGTGGTCATGAGGCCGTTCTCCACACCAAAGGCGTCGTCGAGGACCTTCACCAAAGGCACGAAACAATTGGTCGTGCAACTCGCGTTCGAAACGACCTTGTGCTTCGCAGGGTCGAACTCGGCGTGATTGACACCGTACACGAACGTTGCATCGGCTCCGTTCGACGGAGCAGAGACGATCACCAGCGGTGCCCCCGCGTCGAGATGCATGGCGGCCTTGTCGCGGTCGGTGAAGATGCCGGTCGACTCGACGACGAGGTCGACACCGAGCGCCTTCCACGGGAGTTCCTTCGGGTCCCTGACCTGCAGGACCTTCAGCACCTTGCCGTCGATCTTGATGCCGTCGTCGGTTGCAGAGATGTCATTGGGGAGAACGCCGAGAACCGAATCGTATTTGAGGAGATGGGCCATCGTCTTCAGCGACCCAAGGTCGTTCACCGCGACGATCTCGATGTCGGCACCGCTCGATTGAACCGCCCGGAAGAAGTTGCGACCGATACGACCGAAGCCGTTGATACCCACACGAACCGTCATTGTCATACTCCTTGACTTTCTCGGCTTCTTGGTCCTCTCGTCGGCGCCGAACCGACGATGCGAGATTAGTAGCGGACCCCTGATGGGTCCCCATCGGCTAACTGCGAACCAGGTCCCGGTGGGTGACGCGCGGACGCATGTCACGGGACTGAAACCACGATGCGAGTCGCTCGGCGATGGCAACCGACCTGTGCTGTCCGCCGGTGCACCCGATGGCGATCGAGAGGTAACTCTTCCCCTCGCCGACGTAGGCCGGCAGGAGCGTCTCGAGCATGTCCTCGAGCTTCGCGAGAAACGTCGAAGCCAGCGGATTGTCGAGAACGTGGTTTCGTACGGGCCCATCGAGGCCCGACAACGGTCGAAGGTTCTCGTCCCAATAGGGGTTCGGAAGGAAGCGGACGTCGAATACCAGGTCGACGTCGAGTGGCAGTCCGTGCTTGAAGCCGAAGGAAACGATGCCGATCTGGAGCGTGTCGGTTGGTGACGACGGACCGAAGAGTTCGACGAGGCGCGCCTTCAACTGGTGCACGGTGAGATCCGAGGTATCGATGACGAGGTCGGCTTCGGCCTTGACCGGCTGAAGCAGTTCACGCTCGCGCTGGATCACCGCGGCGATGCCCGATTCCGAGGATAATTGACCACCTTCGACATCGAGCGGATGACGTCGCCGTGTGGCGCCGTAACGCTTCACGAGCGAACCGGTCGATGCATCAAGAAACAAGACCCGCACGCGGTGTCCGGAATCGCGCAGGTTGCGCAGCATCCCGACCATGTCGGCTTGTTGACTCACGTTCCCGACAACCAGACACAACTGATGATGGGTGTCACCCGGCTGACGCGCCATCTCGATGACCTGCTCCACGAGTGCCGTCGGCAAATTGTCGACGACGAACCACCCGAGGTCCTCGAGGTCGTCGGCAGCTTGGGAGCGCCCGGCCCCCGACAATCCTGTGATGACGAGTACGTCGGTCACTTCGTAAAGACTACCTCTCGCCCGCCAGCGCCGAAGGGAGTTTGCGGAGTCGCAACGCAAGAAGCCTCGGGATCGTCGAAGCGAGCTCGTATTCCTCGCAGCGTGCAAGGAACCCCGGGGGGGGTGGAGGTTCGTGCATGTGTTCGAGCACGAGACCTGCCGCAGCCAGAGCGTTAACGTACCGACCCAATGGACGATGGACGAACCGCACACGAACCCCGGGTTCGACCTCTTCGATGTTGACGGTCTCTGTCAGGTAGTCACCGATACGCCAGTACTGCTCGGGTGGGTCGAGAATCTGGTCGTCGATCCAACCGCTGTTGGGCGTCTGGAGCAGCGGATGATTCAAGAGGAAGAGAAATGTTCCTCCTGAATCCAGGACACGAGCAACCTCGCCGATCGCTGCGTCGACGTCGTCGATGTGCTCGAACACGAGACAAGCGACGACGGCGTCGAAATGACCGTCGGCGAAAGGCATCCGGTCCACGGAACCGATTCGGTAGTCGACACCGCCTCCGCGCGACCGGGCGACCTCGATGTGTCGTTCGGTTGGGTCGATCCCGACGACCGTTCTGCCGAGTCGCGCAGCTGCGAGGCGCCGACTCACCTGGCCCTCACCGCAGCCCACGTCGAGTATCCGCTCTGAATGCGAAAGTTCGGCGATGACGAGCGGGATGATCTGCTCTTCGTACTCAGGGTCGACGCCACCCGTGAATCCCTCGATCCACCAGTCGGCGTGTTCGTCCCACGAAGGGACATGGTTGTCAGCTTTCGTCATCTCCCACGACCTTCTCGTGAATCGCCCGCGCCACGGTCTCGGGAAGCCACGACACGGCGAGCAGCGCGTCGAGGCCCGCTTCCTTCACACCCTTCACGCCCCCGAACTCCTTCACGAGTCGCGACTTGCGGGCCTCGCCGAGGCCCGGAATTCCGTCGAGGAGGCCGCGCTTCATTCGTTTGCCGCGAAGCTCGCGATGAAACGAATTTGCGAAACGATGGGCTTCGTCACGGAGTCTCTGCAACATGAACATTGCTTCGCTGCCCCGGGGTATCGCGACCGGTGTCGAACGCCCCGGCACGTAGACCTCTTCGAAACGCTTGGCGAGGGCGGCGACGGGAATTTCGTCCTCGAGGCCCAATTCCCTCACCACGTCGACCGCAACGGACAGTTGACCTTTGCCCCCGTCGACCAACAACAGTTGTGGTGGATACGAGAATCGCCCGGGCTTTCTCGCCACTGGCGCGTCGCCCTCTTCATCGCCGGCACCCTCGTTCTGGGTGTCAAGGTACGCCCGCAGCCGTCGCGACAGGACTTCACGCATGGCTGCATAGTCGTCGTTTCCGGCCACATCGCGAACCTTGAACCGTCGATACTCGCGTTTCGCCGGCAAGCCGTCCTCGAGCACGACCATCGAACCGACGTAATCGGTGCCCTGCAGGTGAGCCATGTCGTAGCACTCGATGCGCAGCGGCGCTTCGGGCAGCTCGAGGTGGTGCTGCAGCTCGGTGAGGGCGCGGCTTCGGGCGTTGTGGTCGGACGCACGCCGCATTCGATGTCGCTGGAACTCCTCCCGGGCGTTCAGTGTGACGGTGTCGTGCAACGTGCGCTTGTCGCCACGTTGGGGTACACGAACGTCGACACTCGAACCGCGCAGACCACTCAACCACGCCACGTGGGTCGAATGATCCGCACCAAGAACGGGGACGAGCACGCTCTTCGGGTAGCCCATCGCGGGTTCCTCCCCGTACAGCTCCTCGAGCACCCTGTCGACCAGTGCGGCCTCACCCAAAGGCTCGACCTTGTCGACGATGAAACCCCTGCGACCGACCACGCGACCATGTCGCACGTAGAAGACCTGAACCGACGCCTCGAGGTCGTCCTGTGCGACACCGATGACGTCGATGTCTTCGCTGCGGTCACCCACGATCTGCTGACGCTCCATCGCCCGACGAACAGCGGACAGGCGATCACGCAGTCGAGCGGCCAGTTCGTACTCCTGAGCAGAGGAGGCTTCCGTCATGCGTCGTGAAATCTCACGCTCCACCTCGTCGGTCTTCCCGTCGAGAAAGTCGGCGAGGCCCGCGACATGCGAGGCATACTCCTCCGGCGTCACCGACCCGACGCACGGCCCCGAGCACTTCTCGATGTGGAACAAGAGACAAGGTCGACCCAACCGCTTGTGCTCGTTGAATTTCGACGGTGGACAGGTTCGGACCGGAAAGGTGCGCAACAGCAGGTCGAGCGTCTCGCGAATGGCGTAAGCGTGCGCGTACGGTCCGAAGTACCGCGTTCCGCGACGCTTGCGGCCGCGCATCACGGTGGCGCGTGGCCATTCCTCGTCGACCGTGATAGCGAGGTACGGGTAGCTCTTGTCGTCGCGCAACCTGATGTTGAAGCGGGGACGGTGCTGTTTGATGAGGTTGTACTCGAGCATCAGCGCCTCGACCTCGTTGCGCACCTCGATCCATTCCACCGTCTCCGCGGCCGCGACCATCGCAGCCGTTCGCGGATGCAAATTCCGCGTGTCCTGGAAATAGCTCGACAGTCGCGATCGCAGGCTCGACGCCTTGCCGACGTAGATCACCCGGCCGTGGACGTCCTTGAACTGATACGACCCGGGTGCCTCGGGTATCGAGCCGGCGGGGGGCCTCCCGATCATTTGCGCGCAGTCGACTTCTTGGTTCCGGCGGTTCGTGGCGCCTTCGCGCCGCCGCCGACGAGCAGGGGCGCCAGGAATCGACCGGTGTGGCTCGCCTTCACCTTTGCCACGACCTCCGGTGGGCCCTCCGCCACGACCTGACCGCCACCAGAGCCGCCTTCGGGTCCGAGGTCGATGATCCAGTCGGCGGTTTTGATGACGTCGAGATTATGTTCGATGACGAGGACGGTGTTCCCCTGGTCGACCAGACGCGACAAAACGGTGAGCAAGCGACGGACATCCTCGAAATGAAGTCCCGTCGTCGGCTCGTCGAGCAGATAAATGGTGTGTCCCGTGCTTCGCTTGGCGAGCTCGGATGCCAGCTTCACCCGCTGGGCTTCGCCACCGGACAAGGTGGGCGCGGACTGCCCCAACCTGACATAACCAAGACCGACATCGACCAGGGTCTGCATGTGGCGGGCGATCGAGGGTTGGTTGGCAAAGAAGTCGACCGCCTCGGCGATCGGCATGTCGAGGACATCGGCGATGCTCTTTCCCTTGAACTGGATCTCGAGAGTGTCGCGGTTGTAGCGCTGTCCCTTGCAGACTTCGCAGGGCACGTACACGTCGGGAAGAAAATGCATCTCGATCTTGATCGTTCCGTCACCTGAACACGCTTCGCAGCGGCCACCCGACACGTTGAAGCTGAACCGACCCGGTTGGTAACCACGTACCTTCGACTCGGGTGTCGTGGCAAACAGCTTGCGGATCGCGTCGAAGACACCCGTGTACGTGGCCGGGTTCGACCGGGGCGTACGCCCGATCGGGGATTGGTCCATGTCAATGACCTTGTCGAGCAGCTGGATGCCGTCGACGCTCTTGTGTCGACCGGGCGCTTCCTTCGACTTGTAGATCCTCTGCATCAAGGCCGGCAGGAGGATGTCGCGAACGAGGGTGCTCTTGCCACTTCCCGACACCCCCGTCACGGCCACGAAACACCCGAGCGGTATCTCGACGTCGATGTTCTTCAGGTTGTGCTCGCGCGCGCCACGAACGACCAGGTGGTCACTACCGGGCTTGCGCCGCTGCGCGGGAACGGGAATCGATCTCTTGCCGGCGATGTACTGCCCAGTGACCGAGTCGGCGACTTTACCGATACCGGCAACCTTTCCGCTGTAGACGACTTCTCCACCGTGCTCTCCGGCCCCGGGACCGATGTCGACGATCCAATCGCTCTCCTTGATGGTGTCCTCGTCGTGTTCGACGACGATGACGGTGTTCCCCAGATCCCGCAAGCGATGCAGAGTGTCGATGAGACGTCTGTTGTCCCGCTGGTGCAGGCCGATCGACGGCTCGTCGAGAACGTACAAGGTTCCGACCAGTCCCGATCCGATCTGACTGGCAAGTCTGATTCGCTGGGCTTCACCGCCGGCAAGGGTTCCTGCACTGCGGGAAAGGGTGAGGTAGTCGAGACCGACGTCGAGGAGAAACCCGAGGCGGGCGTTGATTTCCTTTGTGACGCGCTCGGCGATCATTCGATCACGATCACTGAGTTTCAAGGCGACGAGAAACTTCGCCGATTCACCGATCGGCATGTCACACACCTCGGAGATGCTGCGGTCGCCGACCTTCACCGCCAGAGACGACGGCTTGAGCCGTGCGCCTGAACACGCCGTGCACGGAACTTCGCGCATGAACGACTCGTACTGTTCACGCGCCCAGTCGCTCTCTGCCCCTTCGTGTCGGCGCTTGATCCAAGGGATGACGCCCTCGTAGTGCGTATTGAACGTGCGCTGACGGCCGTAACGATTCCGGTACTTAACGACGAGGCCTTCTTCGACCCCGTTCAGGACGATCCCACGCTGCTTCTCGGTCAACTTTGCGAAGGGTTTTTCGAGGGGGATCTTGTATTTCTCCGCCACGCTCTCGAGGAGACGTGTGAAGTATTGGGTGTGTGCGCTGCGCCACGGCGCGATGGCGCCCTCGGCGATCGACATGTCGCTGTTCGGAACCGCAAGTTCCGGATCAACCTCGAACTTCGTCCCGAGTCCGTCGCAGTTTTCGCACGCCCCGTACGGCGAGTTGAACGAGAAGTTTCGGGGCGCCGGCTCATCGAAGGATGCTCCGCACTTCGGACACGCGAGGTGCTGGCTGAAAGTCAGCATCTCTCCGTCGGAGTCGTCGCCACCCATCAACTCGATTCCAGCGACCCCCTCGGCCAACTTCAGCGCCGTTTCGAGGCTGTCGGTCAGTCGACGCCCGATGTTGTCCCGTTTCACGAGACGGTCGACAACCACTTCGATCGTGTGCTGTTCGTAGCGGGCGAGCTTTCTCCCTTCGCGGAGAAACTCGGCGATGTCCACAACCTCGCCGTCGACACGGGCACGTACGAATCCCTGGCCGGACAACTCACCGAGGAGCGTGTCGTACTCCCCTTTTCGGCCCCGCACGACGGGGGCAAGCACCTGAAACCGAGTGCCCTCCGGAAGATCCATGATGCGATCCACGATCTGCTGCGGTGTCTGACGCTCGAGCTTCGTGCCATCGTTCGGACAGTGCTGGACGCCGATTCGGGACCAGAGCAGGCGCAGATAGTCGTAGACCTCGGTGATGGTTCCGACGGTGCTTCGAGGGTTGCGTGAGGCAGACTTCTGGTCGATCGAAATCGCGGGCGAAAGTCCGTCGATGTGATCGACGTCGGGCTTGTCCATTTGCCCCAGGAACTGTCGGGCGTATGCCGACAGACTCTCGACGTAACGGCGCTGGCCCTCGGCGTAGATGGTGTCGAAGGCAAGACTCGATTTTCCCGAACCACTGAGGCCGGTGAAGACGATGAGCTGGTCGCGGGGTAATTCGACGTTGACGTTCTTCAGATTGTGTTCGCGCGCCCCACGCACCACGATCTTCTCAGCCACGGGGCGAGACTACCGACGGGAACCCGCCACCGCTAACCCGCGTCACGAAGCTCGCGACGAAGTTCCTTCACCTCGTCACGAAGTCGGGCGGCGTACTCGAAACGCATCTCCGCAGCGGCCTCGTGCATCTCTTCCTCGAGGGTCTGGATCAGCCTCTGGATCTCCTGCTCCGGCAGCGATTTCAGTTCGCGTTGAACCTTGTCGCGTTCGCGATTCTTTCGTCTGTCCTTGCCCGGCAGGGGTGCCGTGTCGTCGGGACGCAACAGCGAGAGAATGTCTCCGACCGCTTTCCGGATCGTCTGTGGATTGATGCCGTGTTCGGAGTTGTAGGCCATCTGTCGTTCACGTCGACGTTTCGTCTCTCCGATCGCGGAGTCCATGGCCGCGGTCATTTTGTCGGCGTACATCACCACCTGACCGTCGACGTTGCGCGCCGCACGACCGATCATCTGGATGAGCGAAGTCTCGCTGCGCAGGAACCCCTCCTTGTCGGCATCGAGAATCGCCACGAGCGACACTTCGGGCAGATCGAGTCCTTCCCGCAGGAGGTTGATGCCGACCAGGACGTCGAACTCACCGAGGCGAAGCGCCCGGAGAATCTCGATCCGCTGGATCGTGTCGATGTTCGAATGGAGATATCGAACCCGCAACCCCTGTTCGAGGAGGTACTCGCTCAGGTCCTCGGCCATCTTCTTGGTGAGCGTCGTCACGAGAATTCGATCGCCACGTTCGATGCGGTCGGTCACCATCGCGATGAGGTCATCAATCTGGCCCTTCGTGGGTTTCACGATCACCTCGGGATCGACGAGACCCGTCGGACGCACGATCTGCTCGACAACCTTCTGCGAATGCGCGATCTCGTACTTTCCCGGCGTCGCAGAAAGAAAAATGCACTGGTTCAGGCGCTCGATCGTCTCTTCGAACCTGAGGGGTCGGTTGTCGCGCGCCGACGGCAGACGGAAGCCGTGTTCGACCAAGGTGTCCTTGCGGCTGCGGTCGCCTTCGTATTGCCCGTGCAACTGGGGCACGGTGACGTGGCTTTCATCGATCACCAGCAAGTAGTCGTCGGGAAAGTAATCGAGGAGGGTGAACGGGGGTTCCCCCGGCTTACGGCCATCGATGTGCATCGAATAGTTCTCGATGCCGTTGCAGTAACCCATCTCCTGGATCATTTCGAGGTCGTACTGAGTCCGCATGCGCAGGCGCTGGGCCTCGAGCAACTTTCCCTGCTTTTCGAACGTCGCGAGACGTTCCTGTAGCTCCGCCTCGATTCCGAGAACGGCCCGACGCATCCGCTCGTCGCCCGCGACGTAGTGAGTGGCCGGGAAGACGATCACTTCGGTCAGTTCGTTGAGGTTCTCCCCCGTCAAGGGATCAATGACCGAGATGCGATCGACGGTCTCACCGAACATTTCGATCCGAAGGACTGTTTCGTCGTAGGCGGGGTGCACCTCAATCGTGTCGCCTCGGACGCGGAAATTTCCCCGCCCGAGGGTCATGTCGTTGCGGTCGTACTGCAGTTCCACGAGACGTTTCAAGATGCTTCGCTGGTCGTAGTCGACACCCACGTGAAGCTCGAGGAGTTGACCCCTGTACTCGTCGGGGTCGCCCATGCCGTATATGCAGCTGACACTGGCCACCACGATCGTGTCGCGCCGCGTGAGAAGTGCCGCCGTCGCAGAGTGCCGCAACCGGTCGATCTCGTCGTTGATCGACGAGTCCTTCTCGATGTAGGTGTCACTCGATGCGATGTACGCCTCGGGTTGGTAGTAGTCGTAGTAACTGACGAAGTATTCGACACGGTTGTGCGGAAAGAACTCACGCATCTCCTGCGTCAGCTGCGCCGCCAGACTCTTGTTCGGCGCGAGAATCAACGTGGGGCGTTGCACCTTTTCGATCGTCCATGCGATCGTCGCCGACTTTCCGGATCCGGTGATTCCGAGCAACGTCTGGAAGCGCAGGCCCGCGTCGACGCCCTCGGCGAGATCTTTGATCGCTTTGGGTTGGTCTCCGGCCGGTTGGTATTCCGACACCACCTGAAAACTGTGACGGGGCGCGGTCATGTCGTGAGGTTAGGTCCGCGCGACGCGACCGGCGTCGGCCGCCGCGGGCGGGAGCTGCCGCATCCATTCCCATGCCTCGTCGACCTGCCGCTCGAGGCTCTTCACGTCACCCGAGTTGTCGATCACGCGATCTGCAATCGCAACGCGGGCCTCGCGTGACGCCTGTCGCGCGATACGCGCCTCGGCATCCCCTCGATCCATTCCGCGGTGGGCGACCAGACGGTCGACGGCGAGTTCGACCGGAAGGTCGACGACCAACGTGCCGGACAATCCCTCGCGAGGATTCTCGACCAGAAGCGGGATGTCGAGGACGACGACGTTGTCGGTCTCCCGCTGGGCTTCAAGACGCGCAGCCATTTCACGTCCGACGGCAGGGTGAACGATCTTGTTCAACTTCGCCAACGCTTCAGGATCTCCGAACACCTTTGCTGCCAAAGCGGGGCGAACGAGTGCACCGTTTTCATCGACGACGTCGACGCCGAACGCGGAAACGATCTGTGCGAGAACGGGTGTTCCCGGCGCCTGCAGCTCACGAGTGATTTGATCGGCGTCGATGATGACCGCACCGCGTGCGGCGAGCATCGTCGAGACCGTGGTCTTGCCGGAGCCGATGCCGCCGGTGAGGCCGACGAGAATCACGCGCCGACCCGGCGCCTATTGAGCGGGCTGTTCGGGTGCCGGGGCTTCGCCCGCGGCAGCGCCATCCTGGCCGTACTCCTTGTAGTAGTCGGCCCATGCAGCTTCGCGCTCGGCGTCGTCGCCGCCCACCCAGTTGCCGTGTTCGTCGACTTCGAAGTGGCTGCGGTATTCCTCGGCAAGTTCGCCACCCTCGGCAGCCTGCTTGATGGAGAGGCTGATACGACGGCGATCGAGATCGAGATCAATGATCTTCACCCACAGTTCCTCGCCGGGCGTTACGACCTGCTCTGGAGCCTCGACGTGGTGCGCCGACATCTCTGAGATGTGGACGAGACCCTCGATGCCATCGCCCACCTGGACGAACGCACCGAACGGCACCAACTTGGTGACGCGGCCGTACACCAACTGACCGACTTCGTGGGACCCGGCGAACTCCTGCCACGGGTCCTGCTGGGTGGCCTTCAGCGAGAGGCTGATGCGCTCGCGGCTCATGTCGACGTCGAGAACCTGCACGGTCACCTCGTCGCCGACGGCGACGACCGAACCCGGGTGGTCGACGTGCTTCCACGACAGCTCCGACACGTGGATGAGACCGTCCATGCCGCCGAGGTCGACGAACGCACCGAACGGCACGACACTCGACACAACACCCTTGCGGACTTCGCCCGGCTTCAGGTGCGTGAGGAACTCGTCGCGCTGTTCGCGCTGTGTCTCTTCGAGGAAACCCCGACGCGACAGGACGACGTTGTTGCGGTTCCTGTCGAGCTCGATGATCTTGGCCTGGAGGACCTTGCCGATGTAGGGCTGCAGGTCACGCACACGGCGCAGCTCGACGAGAGAGGCGGGAAGGAAGCCGCGAAGACCGATGTCGACGATGAGGCCGCCCTTGACGACTTCGATGACCGGACCCTCGACCATGCCGTCGGCATCCTTGATCTTTTCGATGTCGCCCCATGCGCGCTCGTACTGTGCGCGCTTTTTCGACAGAACGAGGCGACCTTCCTTGTCTTCGAGGGTGAGAATCAACGCCTCGATGCGTTCGCCAAGCTTCACGATCTCGTTCGGATCGACGTCGTTGCGAATCGAAAGTTCGCGGGCGGGAATGACGCCCTCGGTCTTGTAACCGATTTCTAGGAGGACTTCGTCGCGGTCAACCTTGACCACCGTTCCGGAGACGAGCTGCCCGTCTTTCAGTTCGACCATCGTGCCGGCGATGGCGTCGGCGAACGAAGTGTCGCGCTCAGTGATTTGACGAGGGGTGTAGGTGGTGTCGGACAACGGGGAATTCGCTTTCGAAGGGACGGGAATCGGTGGATAGGACCCCGAAAACTTACCAGCGGTGTCCCAAAACCAGAAACTCCGGGGATTCCACCGTCGGTGCGGTCCGCCCGTACGACCCCGGTTCGACGGAATGCACGTCGTCGACGCTGAGCCCCACCTGGCGGCACATGAGGCGCAGCTCCCGCGGCGTGAAGCACCCCGTTCGCAGTTCCGCCCCCAAAGCGTCGCCCGCGGCGTTGCGCACGAAGGTGTGCTCGGACGACACCCCGGTTCCGGCGTCGAACACCGCCTCCGCGTGGTACTTCACCGCGTAGTACGCGCTGAAGGCGCTGAGGGCAAAGCCTCCCCCCGGCTTCAGGGCCGCGGACAGTCCACCCAGGACCTCGAGGTCGTGCGACAGGTGGTCCATCAACCCGAAGGCACCCTGGCAGAGACATATGGCGGCGTCGAAGATCGGGGGGAACGAGACCGCCCGGGCGTCGACTCGTTCGAACGTCGCACGATCCTCGACGTTCGACCGTCGAGCGTTGCCGCGCGCCACCTCGACAAAGGTGTCGGAGATGTCGATTCCGTGGACGCGCATTCCCCTTTTCGCCAAGGAAATCGAATGGCGACCCGGACCGCAGCCGACGTCGAGAATGCGCGATCCGTCCCCCAGGCCCAGTGCGTCGACGAGAAAGTCGACTTCCTGTTCGGTGCCCTTTGTGAACGAGTAGCGGAGATACGTCTCACCCATGTGCGTGGCGAGCTCTTCGAACCAATGTCCGTCGGCTCCGATTTCGCCTCGCCCCACGACTACTTCGCCTCTGCCCACGTGCCGCCCCAGGCGGCATTCACTTCGAGAGGAACGGCCAACGACGCCGCATTGCGCATGATTCCAATCACCGTGTCTTCGACCGACTTCTTTTCGGATTTCGGCGCCTCGACGATCACTTCGTCGTGTACCTGCAAAACGAGTCGCGCTCCGAGGCCGGACTGTTCCAGCGCGGAGTCGATCCTCACCAGTGCGATCTTGAAGATGTCGGCGGCCAGGCCCTGGATTCCGGCGTTCATCGCTTGGCGCTCACCAGCCTGCCTGACGCGGAAGTTGTCGCTCGTCAGCTCGGGAATCGGGCGACGGCGACCGAAGAGGGTTTCGGTGTAACCACGCTGACGGGCCTCGGTCACGGTTTTGTCCATGTACGCGCGCACCGCGGGAAACGCGGCGAAGTAGGCGTCGAGAATTTCGGTCGCCTCGGACACGTCGATGGACAGTCGTTGGGAGAGACCGTAGGCCTCCATTCCGTACGCCAATCCGTACGACACCATCTTGGCTCGGGCTCGTTGGTCGCCGCTCACCTTCGATTCTTCGACTCCGAACACGCGTGCCGCGGTCGCGCTGTGGATGTCAACTCCGGCAGTGAACGCGGCGATGAGCCCCGGGTCGTTGGCGAGGTGCGCGATGCACCGCAGTTCGATCTGGTTGTAGTCCGCGACGAGCAGCTCGCACCCTTTTGACGCGACGAACGCGGTGCGGAACACCTTCCCGAGCTCGGAACGCACCGGGATGTTGTGGAGGTTCGGGCTCTCACTGCTCAGCCGTCCGGTACGGGCGACGGTCTGGTTGAACACGGCGTGGATGCGACTGTCGGGCGCCACGACGGCACGCAGACCCTCGCCGTAGGTGCCGCGAAGTTTCTCGACCTCGCGGTACTCGAGCAGTGCGTCGATGAATTCGGGCCATTCGTCACGCAGCTTCTCGAGCGTGGCCGCATCGGTGCTGTAACCGGTTTTCGTCTTCTTGCCCTTCGACAGACCCCGCTCCTCGTAGAGGATCTTTTGCAGTTGTGTCGGAGAGTTCACGTTGAAGTCGTGGCCCACCAGTCCGTGAAGCGTCGCCGACAATTCAATGGTTCGCTCGGTCAGCTTCGTCGTGATCGCATCGAGTGCCGTTGTGTCGACCCCGATTCCTCGGACCTCCATACGCGCCAGAACGCCGACCAACGGCATCTCAACCTCGGCGAAGAGTTCGTCCATGCCCGTTTCCGCGAGCGCGCGCGACAGTGGTTCGACCAACGCAGTGACGGCCCGGGCTCGGGCTGCGGCCGCCGAAAATGCCGCATCGTCGCCCGACGACGAGCCACCGAAGTCCAACTCACCACTCGACTCGGCACCGCCCGCCGGAAGGACGGTCTGTAGGTGCCCGTCGACGAGACGGTCGAGGCGATGTCCGCCGTCGACGGGGTCAAGTAAGTAGGCCGCAATAGCCGTGTCGAACGTGAGAGGGCCGATGTCGAGTCCGGCTTCGAGGAGTCTGCGCCACAACGACTTCGCGTCGTGCGCCCGCACCTCTTGCGCCTCGACAAGACAGTCGGCCAGCTCCGCCAGTTCCGACGACCCGAACGCGACACACTCCGTCGCATCGTCGCCGAATGCGACGACGACACCAACTTCCCCGCAATCGGCAAGGGAAAGTCGAGCGGCGCCCTTCTTCGCGGCCCCCAACCCTGCCGACGAGTAGCGAACGAACTCGGCCGACAACGTGCGATCGCCGACATCGGCAGTTTCGACGTCGACTTCCGCGGACGACCACCCGGCAAACGCATCCCTGAGCCGCTTCGACATCGTACGCATCTCGAGAAAATCGAGGAGACGTTGAGTGGCCGTCCAATCGGGTTTCGGCTGGCACTCGGACGGCTCGACATCGACCGGTACGTCGATGCGCAACGACATGATCCCGGCATTACGAAGGACACGCTCGCGACACTCCTCGAGCGACGCCCGCAATTTCGGTGTCTGCCGATCCGCCGCGTCGAGGATCGCCACGAGATCCGGGTACTCGTTCACCAATTTCGCCGCGGTCTTCTCCCCCACGCCGTTCGCCCCGACGAGATTGTCGCTCGGGTCCCCGCGCAACGCCGCGTAGTCGACGTAACGCGATGGGGTGACACCCGTCCGCTCGACGATTCCTGCCACGTCGTAGAGCGCGTAGTCGCTGACCCCTCGCTTGTTGTACAGCACCCGAACGTGAGGGTCGCTGACCAATTGAAACGCGTCGCGATCACCCGTGACAATCACGATGTCGTCACCGGCCGTCTCGCACTTCTTTGCCAGCGTGGCGATGATGTCGTCGCCCTCGAAACCCGCAGCGTCGAGGACGGTCACTCCGAGCGCGTCGAGCAACTCGCGAATGATTCCCATCTGGCTTCGCAGCGCGTCGGGGGCGGCTTCACGTTGAGCCTTGTACTCGGGAACCGCCTCGTGACGGAACGTCTTTTCCGGTCGGTCGAAGACCACCACGAGTGCATCGGGTTTCTGGTCCTTGAGCAGGTTCGTCAACATCGACGTGAAACCAACGATGGCGTTCGTGACCTGACCGCCGGACGTCGCCATGTCGCTCGGCAGCGCAAAAAAGGCGCGGTACGCGAGCGAGTTGCCGTCGAGGGCGAGGCACTTCATAAGCCGTCAAACTACGGCATGAGGGTGCCGGCGAGAATCCGCTCGGCAATGTCCTTCATCCGGGCACGCTCCGACATCGCGGAGCGTTGGATGAACGCGTAGGCATCGGACTCGGAGAGACCGGACTTGTCGATCAGCACGCCCTTCGCACGGTCGATGAGTTTCCTCGTCTCGAGCTGCTCTTCGAGTGCGCCCACTTCGCTCGCCAGCAGTTGGATCTCCCGGAACCGCCCGAGCGCCACTTCGATGGCGGGGACGAGATCGGACTTCTGGAAGGGCTTCACGATGTAGGCCAAGGCCCCCGCGTCGCGTGCCTGTTCGACGATCTCTCGCTGACTGAATGCCGTGAGCAACACGACGGGGCAGATCTTGGCCGAGGAGATGAGGCGCGACGCCTCGAGGCCGTCCATGCCCGGCATCTTGATGTCGAGGATCGCGAGGTCGGGTTGGTGTTCGCGAACGAGATCAACCGCCTTGTCGCCGCGACCGGTTTCGGCAACGACTTCGTAGCCCTCTTCCTCGAGCGTCTCACGCAGGTCGAGACGAATGATCGCCTCGTCCTCGGCGATGACGACGCGGGTGGCCATCAGGCGCCGCCGGTTCCCCGCGCAGCGGACAGGCGGTCGAGGAGCTCGTCCTGCCTCGTTTCGAGGTCGGCGACTTCACTGCGCAGGTCGTCGCGGTGGCGGCGCATCGCAGCCGCATGTGCAGCTGCTTGACGGAACTCGAATGCCGAGTCGGCGGTTTCGGAGACGATGGCGCGCAGTTCCTGGTTTGCTGCGTCATCTTCCATGGCGGCAAGCTGCTCGTCGGCGAGTGCCAGCTTGGCCTTGGCGGCGCGCAACCGCGCTGCGTTTTGTTCGAGTCGTCGATTCAAGAGCCAACCTCCATTCCTTGCCGACTTGCGTACTGCCATCTCGTGTCGCTCTTCGTCCCTACATGTATTCGTGCCCAAGGTGGGATTCGAACCCACACGCCCTTCCGGACAGCGGATTTTGAGTCCGCCGCGTCTGCCATTCCGCCACTCGGGCTTTCGCTTTTCGTTGCGAGTGGAACGGAAAGGCTACTGGCTGGTAGCGAAAACGGTTTCGAAACAGGGAAACGTCTAACCTCGTCGTGTGCTCGCGTTCACCTTTCCCGGCCAGGGATCCCAACGCCCGGGTATGGGCCGGCCGTGGGTCGACCACGAGAGCTGGGAGCTGGTCGGCGAGGCATCCGACATCGTGGGCCGCGACGTGGGGAGGCTGCTCCTCGAAGCCGATGCCGACGAGCTGAAGGACACCAGAAACGCCCAGTTGACGACCTACGTGTCGTCGCTCATGGTTCTCGACGCGGTCGAGCGGCTCGGAATCGAGCCCAGTTTCTGTGCGGGACACTCACTCGGCGAATACACCGCGCTCACGGCAACCGGCGCGCTCTCGTTCGAGGAGGGTGTGGCCCTCGTCGCAGAGCGCGCGTCGGCGATGCACGACGCCGGCACCGCGTCGCCCGGAACGATGGCGGCGGTCCTCGGTCTCGACGACGAGGACGTTGAAGTGGCATGCCGTCGCGCCGACGCCGATGTCTGGGTGGCCAACTTCAACGCCCCCGGACAGGTCGTCATTGCGGGTTCACCCGCGGGCGTCGATGCCGCAGCCGTGCACGCGAAAGAACTCGGCGCAAAGAAAGTGATGCCCCTCCAAGTCTCGGGAGCCTTTCACACGCCATTCATGGCCGCGGCCCGCGAGCGTCTTCGCCAGGCCATCGCAAACGCGAACATCCGCGACACCGAGGTGGCAGTCGTCTCGAACGTCGACGCGCTACCCCACGACGCAGCCCAAGAGTGGACGTCTCTCCTCTCGGCTCAACTCTCCAGCCCCGTGCGTTGGAAGCACTGCCTCCTCACGATGTCCGAGGCGGGTGTCACCGGTTTCGTTGAACTCGGCCCCGGCGGAGTCCTCACCGGAATGGCCAAACGAACCGTCGACGATGCGCGCACGATCAGTGTGGCCACACCCGACGAACTCGACAAGCTCATCGACTGGGTCAACAAGGCGGCACCCGCCGGGCCTGCTCCCCTCGAGGGCGAGCATCTCTTTGCCACCGAGCGCCTCGTCGTCAGCCCGTGCGCCGGGGTCTTCAGTCCCGACACGTTGCACCCCGCGGGCACCCGGATCGCAGTGGGAGACCTTCTCGGGCGCGTGAGCGACACGGAAGTACGCAGTCCGTTCGCCGGAATTCTGCAGAGCTACATCGCCGTCGAGGGCGAACGCGTCACACATCGCCAGCCCATCGCCTGGTTGCGCACGAACTGACCATGCCGAGCATTCCGACTTCGGCCATCGGCGCGCGGATCACCGGGTGGGGACGGGCCCTCCCCCCGAAGGTCCTCACCAACCACGACCTCGAAGCGATGATGGACACCTCCGACGAGTGGATCCGCGAGCGCACGGGCATCGAGCGTCGGCACATCGGTGGAACCACGTCGGGATTGTCGATCGAGAGCGGCCGACTCGCGCTCGAGATGGCGGGCGTCGATCCGTCGGAGATCGATGCGCTCGTCTTGTCGACAACCACGCCCGATCGCACCGTGCCGGCAACGTCTGCGACGGTTCAGAACGCGCTCGGCCTGAAGTGCGGTGCGTTCGATGTCAACGCGGCGTGCAGCGGATTCGTCTACGCAACCGTGGTGGCCCACGGCCTCATCGCCATGGGCTCGAAGAAGGTGCTTCTCATCGGCACCGACACGCTCGCCCGCATCACCGATTGGGACGACCGCAACACCGCGATCCTCTTTGCGGATGGCAGTGGCGCCGCGGTTCTCGAGGCCACCGAAGGTCCCGGCCAACTCCTCGCGTGGGACCTCGACGCCGATGGTTCCGCCGAGGAACTGCTGTACTGCGAGATCGGCGGCACGATCCACATGGATGGCAAGGAAGTGTTCCGCCGGGCCGTTCGCATCATGATCGATTCGGCTCGCAAGTCGATGGCAATCGCCGGCATCACGGCCGACGACCTTGCTCTCGTCGTTCCCCACCAGGCAAACATCCGCATCATCTCGGCGGCCTGCGACCGCCTCGGCGTTCCGATGGAACGTGCCGCGGTGTGCATCAACGAGACGGGCAACACGTCATCTGCATCCATCCCCCTCGCTCTGTTCGATGCGGCCGACAAGGGCCGCCTGTCGCCCGGTGATCTCGTTCTCCTCGTTGGGTTTGGTGCCGGCATGACGGCTGCCAGCGCAATCATTCGGTGGGGTGTTTGACATGTCTCGTGTCGTCCTCGTCACCGGAGGTTCCCGCGGCATCGGCGCCGCCTGTGCTGCGCGCTTTGCTTCGCTCGGTGACAAGGTTGCTGTGACGTACAACTCCACCACCCCGCCATCAGCACTCACGGACGCGGGCGTGCTCGCAATCAAGTGCGACGTCACGTCGTCCGAGTCGGTCGAGGCGGCGTTCACCGAGATCGAGTCGAAACTCGGCAAGGTCGAGGTTCTGGTGTCGAATGCGGGAGTGACCAAGGACGGCCTTTTCGTCCGGATGAGCGAGGGTGATTTCACCTCGGTCATCGACGCAAATCTCACCGCCGCGTACCGGGTATGCAAGCGTGCGTCACAACACATGTTGAGGGCGAGGGCGGGACGCATCGTCTTGATGTCGTCGGTTGTCGGCCTGCTCGGATCCGCCGGCCAAGCAAATTACGCGGCGTCGAAAGCAGGACTCGTGGGTTTGGCCAGATCACTCGCTCGTGAACTTGGTTCACGCGGAATCACAATCAACGTGGTGGCTCCCGGACCGGTGGCCACCGACATGACGGCGGCACTCGGTGAAGAGCGTCTCGCCGAACTCACCGCGGCAGTCCCGCTCGGGCGAATGGCAACGACCGAGGAAATTGCGGGCGTCGTGACGTTTCTCGCGTCACCCGACGCCGCCTACATCACCGGCGCCGTCATCCCCGTCGACGGGGGTTTGGGGATGGGTCATTGACCAATCCCCATCGGCAACGCATGGGTCATTGACCCGGTTTCTGTCAGAATGTCCCCACTGAATCAAAGGAGCAAACCATGAGCGACGACTTGTTCGCCCGTTTCACGAAGTGTGCCGTCGACGTCCTGTCGGTCGACGCCTCTCAGGTCAAGAAGGAAGCTTCGTTCGGCGACGACCTCGATGCCGACAGCCTCGACCTTGTCGAGTTGGTCATGGCTCTCGAAGAAGAGTTCGGTATCGAAGTTCCCGAAGACGATCTGAAGGACATCCGAACCGTCGGCCAGGCGTTTGACCTGGTGGTTTCCAAGCTCTGATGCGCAATCCGTTCGCCGACGGCGGGCCGCATCGCGTCGCCATCACGGGCCTCGGTGTCGTGGCACCGTGCGGAACGGGTAAGGCGGCGTTCTGGCAGGGCCTGTTGGGGCCGGGTCTCGTCGACACCAAGGCAAACGAGATCGCCGACTGGGATCCCTCCCCCTGGTTCGACAACCCGAAAGAGGCGCGGCGCGCCGACCGGGTCGAGCAGTTCGCCTTGGCCGCGGCCGCCGAGGCGTTCGCCCAGGCGGGTGCGCTCACCGCAGACAAGGGACGCTTCGGCACCATTTTCGCAACGGGGGTCGGTGGCCTTCACACGCTCGAGGAACAAGTGGGCGTGCTTCTCGACAAAGGCGCACGACGCGTGTCGCCGTTTCTCGTCCCGATGATGATGGCAAACGCGGCCGGCGCAGCGATCTCGATGCGCTACGGCCTCCAGGGACCCAATGAGACCATCTGCACCGCCTGTGCCGCATCGACCCATGCAATCGGCTACGCAGCACGGTTGGTTGCCTATGGGTTGTGCGACGCTGTCGCCACCGGTGGTTCGGAATCGGCGGCAACGCCGACCTCGCTCGCTGGATTCGGCAACATGACCGCGTTGTCGACGACAGGCGCCAGCAAACCGTTCGACGCCACGCGTGACGGCTTCGTCATGGGCGAGGGCGCTGCGGTGCTCATTCTCGAACGTTGGGATCTCGCGGTCTCGCGCGGCGCGGTCATCATCGGCGAAGTGGTCGGCGCTGCCAGCAACGCTGATGCGCACCACATCACTGCGCCGTCACCCGGCGGCGTCGGGGCCCAGGCCTGCATGCGCCTGGCACTCGCCGATGCCGGGCTCGCCCCGTCCGACATCACCCACATAAACGCACACGGAACGTCGACGCCACTGAACGACGCAGCCGAGGCTCAGGCCATGGCAGAGGTCTTCGGCGCACATCGCCCGCCCGTGACCTCGACCAAGGGAGTTACCGGGCACGCGCTCGGTGCCGCCGGCGCGCTCGAGGCCGCCGCGGTCTTGATGGCGTTCGAGAACAAAATGATTCCTCCGACGGCGGGTACGACCGCACTCGACCCCGCGCTCGACATCGATCTGGTGCTTGGTGCACCACGCCCGTGGACTCCCGGCCCTGCGATGTCGAACAACTTCGGCTTCGGCGGCCACAACGGCTCGCTCATCCTCGCCCCGGCGAGGTGACGAATCGCCTGCTCAGGCGTCGACGAGCACGAACATCAGGTCGCACTCGCATGCAACCGCTCCGTCGACGAGGGCCCGGCCGCTGCCCTTGCCGGCACGCGATGACATTCGACCGAGCGTGACCTCGAGGGTCAACGTGTCACCGGGAACCACCTGACGCCGGAAGCGCGCCGAATCGAGCCCGCCGAACAACGGCAGTTTGCCCGCGAGCCCGGGCGAACTGAGAACGACATACGCACCGAGTTGCGCGATGGCTTCGCACATCAAGACACCCGGCAACGTCGGTCGACCGGGAAAATGCCCCGAGAAGAACCACTCGTCGCCGGAGAGCGACCACGACCCGCGGGCCGACGTTCCCTCGGCCAGGTCCGACACCTCATCGAGGAAGAGGAACGGCGGTCGGTGTGGCAACACCTCGTCGGGGCGACGAAACGACATGTCGGACGCCTACTTTCCGAGAGCCTTCAGAAGGTTGGCAGGCGTGTCCTTTGGCGACACCTTGTACCACGCCTCCAAAATCACTCCGTCCGGGCCGAT